>CAZDVY010000001.1:0-74885 GCA_964508935.1 uncultured Candidatus Competibacteraceae bacterium
AGCCATAGCGTTGGATGGCCTCTTCAACGGCCTCCCTACAGAAGTCGGTCGTCATACTGTTGGACAGCCGCCAGGAGAGTACCCGCCGGGTCGCTCAGTCGAGTACCGCAGCCCAGTAGACAAAGCCTTTATGCATGGGGATGTAGGTGATGTCCATGGCCCATACCTGGTTCGCCTGACTGATCGCCAAGCCTCGCAGTAGGTACGGGAAGACGGAGGTGTCCTATTTTCCGGGGCCACCTCTCGGATCAGGATTATCACTACAGTCGAAGGTCGTGGACTTCGAGGAGGCACAGCAACGGCGCACAAGCCGTTGATTTGGCGGAGAGGAAGGGATTCGAACCCTTGTGGGGCTATTAGGCCCCCATCCGATTTCGAGTCGGCGCCGTTATGACCGCTTCGGTACCTCTCCGAGAGGAATTGCTTGGAGCGGGCAGGAAAGAGTTTTATATTTTACCGTAATCAAAACTTTTTGCCACTCCATCGCTCCCAGGGCCGAAACGAAAACCTTGCTACTGACCGCCGCTATGAAACAGGCACACCATACTGTCCACTCCCTTCCCGACGCCACGCCTGCTTCGGATTCCCCTCAGGATTCTGTAGTGACTCGTTCTGGTTTTCTCAACTGGCTGGCATATTTCATGGTTTACTTGGGTACAGTGGCCATCGTTTGTGCGATCGGTTTTTATTTTCTGTGGCAACTGCCGATTCCCCAGGAATGGTCGCAACTATTTAGAAACGAGGGGCATTCTTCCTCATCGAAAGCCTTGACAGCGGCCTCATCCGGCGCATCGACCCCACCTCCAGCCAGTCCGGTTCAACCGTTAGCCAACCCCCCCGCCACCCAATTGTCGGGCGCACCGGAAATAGTCGCCACTCCACCGCCGGCCACTGCACCGGAAACCGACAGCGATCTGAATGGACCGCCGCAGGTTGTTGAACCGCCCGCTGCGGATAACCAACCGGTGGTTGCCGAAGAACCGCCAGTCAAAGAACCGCCGCCGCCAACGCCACAAGCTGAAATTGAGCAGCTACTTGTCCAAGCCCAGCAGCAAATGAACAGTCGCCGGCTGACCGCCCCCACCGGCAACAACGCTCTACGTAGTTACCAACGTATCCTGGAACTGGAGCCTGGCAACAGCGCCGCGCGCGCGGGCATCGACCAGATCGTCACCTACTATCGAAATGTCGCTGAACAAAGCCTGCGCCAAGGGCGTCCAGACGAGAGTCTGGCCTATATCGGTCGGGGTCTGCGCGCAACACCCCAGGACCAGGATTTGCTGAATCTGCGCCGACAGGCCCGGCTGCTCCAACAACAACGGGAACAGGCGCAGCAGGAAGAAATACGCCGCCGACAGGCCGAGCAGGAACTGGCTGAACAACAATACCAGGAACAGCTCCGCCAGCAACCTCCGCAGGAACAACAACCCTGGTGGCAACAGCCGCCGCACTATGAAAACAGCAGCGGCTTCAACCAGCGTTGATCGGTGTAGGTAGAAAGCGGCGGGCGCGGAAAAATGCCCGCAACAAGGCACCGCATTCTTCTGCCAAGACCCCGCCGGCGACCTCGGCCCGGTGATTGAGTACCGTCGAACGCAACAATTCGAACACTGTCCCCGCAGCGCCAGCACGGGGATCGGCAGCGCCATACACCACCCGCGCTACCCGTGCATGAATCATCGCGCCGGCGCACATCGGACAAGGTTCCAAAGTAACGTATAACGTACTGTCCAACAGGCGGTAATTGCCGATCCGCGCCGCTGCTACCCGCAAGGCTATGATTTCCGCATGGGCGGTCGGGTCACTGGCGCCAATCGGCTGGTTCCACCCTTCGCCGATCACTTCAGCGCCCCGCACCAACACCGCCCCAACCGGCACTTCGCCAGCCTCTGCGGCCCGTTGCGCCAAGACCAGCGCCTGACGCATCCAGTCACGATCCTGCTCGGCGATACCCGCTGCTGTATCCACCCGCTTACTCCCATTCAATGGTCGCTGGCGGCTTGCCGGACACGTCGTAGACCACGCGGGAAATGCCGCGCACTTCGTTAATAATGCGGCGCGATACCCGATCCAGAAATTCATATGGCAGATGCGCCCAGCGGGCGGTCATGAAATCCACCGTCTCCACTGCCCTCAAGGCCGCCACATAGTCGTAGCGTCGCCCATCGCCCATGACACCCACCGACTTGACCGGCAGAAAGACGGCGAACGCCTGACTGACCCGGTCATATAATTCATCCCGCCGCAGTTCTTCGATAAAGATGTGATCGACGCGGCGCAGCAAGTCGGCATAGTCCTTCTTCACCTCGCCGAGAATCCGCACGCCCAGGCCGGGACCGGGGAACGGATGGCGGTAGACCATTTCGAACGGCAGGCCCAGTTCCACCCCCAGGCGGCGCACCTCATCCTTGAACAGTTCCCGCAACGGTTCAACCAGTTTCAGTCGCATCGCCGCCGGTAGACCGCCGACATTGTGATGAGACTTGATCACATGAGCCTTGCCGGTCTTCGCGCCGGCCGATTCGATGACATCCGGGTAAATCGTACCCTGGGCCAGCCACTTGACGTTGCGTAGCTTCCGGGCTTCTTCTTCGAAAATTTCCACAAACAGTCCGCCGATGATCTTGCGCTTTTGCTCGGGATCGACGATGCCGGCCAGAGAGCGCAAAAACCGCTCCTCCGCATCGACCCGGATCACTCGCACGCCCAGATGCTGACCGAAGGTAGTCATCACCTGATCGCCTTCATGCAGGCGCAGCAGGCCGGTATCGACGAACACGCAGGTCAGTTGCGCGCCAATCGCCCGATGCAGCAAGGCTGCCACCACTGAAGAGTCCACACCGCCGGACAGGCCCAGCAACACCTCGTCATCGCCGACCTGGGAACGAATAGCGGCGATGCTGTCTTCGATAATATTGCCGGTGGTCCACAACGGCTCACAGCCGCAGATGTCCAGCACAAACCGGCGCAGGATGCGCTCACCCTGACGGGTGTGGGTCACTTCGGGATGGAATTGCACCGCGTACCAGCGCTGATCCTCGTTGGCCATACCGGCGATCGGACAAGTTGCTGTACTGGCGATGCGGATAAAACCGGGCGGCAGCGTGGTCACCCGGTCGCCATGGCTCATCCACACATCCAGCAGGCCGTAGCCTTCCGGGCTGGCGTGATCCTCAATGTCGCGCAGTAATGTCGAGTGACCATGGGCGCGTACCTGGGCGTAACCAAATTCCTGGTGGTCAGATGATTCCACCTGACCACCGAGCTGCATCGCCAAAGTTTGCATGCCATAGCAGATACCGAGCAATGGCACGTTCAGCTCGAACACGACCCGCGGCAGACGCGGTCCGTTCGCCACTGTAGTGGATTCCGGGCTGCCGGACAGAATGACGCCCTGCGGATGAAAGGCTTGCAGGGCATCTGGATCAGCGTCCCAGGGATGAATCTCGCAATAGACGCCGATTTCCCGCACCCGGCGGGCGATGAGCTGCGTATACTGGGAGCCGAAGTCCAGAATGAGAATGCGATCAAGATGAATGTTGCGGGCGGTCATGGCCGGTATCCTTCAATCCACCCGATAATTGGGCGCTTCCTTGGTGATGGTCACATCGTGGACATGACTTTCGCGCATCCCGGCGCTGGTCACCCGGGTAAAGGCGGGTTTAATCCGCATTTCGGAAATGTCCTGGCAGCCGACGTAGCCCATGCTGGAGCGCAGTCCGCCCATAAGCTGATTGATAATCGCCAGCACACTGCCCTTGTACGGCACCCGGCCCTCGATGCCTTCCGGCACCAATTTCTCTACGGCGCTGCCTTCCTGAAAATAGCGGTCACTGGAACCATGTTGCTGGGTCATCGCACCGATCGAACCCATGCCCCGGTAGGACTTATAGGAACGGCCCTGATACAGCTCCACCTCACCGGGCGCTTCCTCGGTGCCGGCAAACAGGCTGCCGATCATCACGGAATGAGCGCCAGCGACCACGGCCTTGGCTAGATCGCCCGAATAGCGCACCCCACCGTCGGCGATGACCGGCGCGTCGCAATCACGCAACGCCTCAGCAACGTTGGCGACTGCGCTGATTTGCGGCACGCCGACGCCGGCGATGATGCGGGTGGTGCAAATTGACCCCGGCCCAATCCCCACCTTGACCGCATCCGCGCCCGCCTCGACCAGATCGCGGGCGGCGGCAGCGGTGGCGATGTTGCCACCGATAACCTGCACTTCGGGATAATGCGTTTTGATCCAGCGCACCCGGTTCAACACATTGCGGGAATGACCATGGGCGGTATCCACCACCACCACGTCTACCCCGGCGCCGACCAGCGCCGCGACCCGTTCATCCGTGTCGCCGCCGGTTCCCACGGCCGCACCCACTCGCAGCCGGCCCCACTCATCTTTACAGGCCAACGGGAAATCGCTGGATTTCTGGATATCCTTGACCGTGATCATGCCGCGCAACTGGAAGCGGTCGTTGACCACCAGAACTTTTTCAATGCGATGCCGATGCAGCAAGGTAATGATTTCTTCACGGCTGGCGCCTTCCCGCACCGTCACCAGGCGCTCTTTGGGGGTCATGATGGCGCTGACCGGCGCATCTATTTTGTACTCAAAGCGCAAGTCGCGGCTGGTCACAATACCGACCAGATCTTCACCATCCACCACCGGGACCCCGGAAATATGGTGGGCGCGGGTCAAGGCCAGCACGTCACGAATGCTGGCATTGGGGTGGGTGACAATCGGATCGCTGATAACGCCACTTTCGTATTTTTTGACCCGGCGCACTTCATGAGCCTGTTTTTCAACCGGCATATTCTTATGGATAATGCCAATGCCGCCTTCCTGCGCCAAGGCAATCGCCAGTCGGGACTCGGTCACGGTGTCCATGGCCGCCGACACGAGCGGAATGTTCAGAGTGATGGCGCGGGTCAATTGGGTCTTGAGGCTGACATCCTTGGGCAGCACCTCGGAATAGGCGGGCAGCAGCAGGACATCATCGAAGGTCAGGGCTTCTTGAACAATACGCATGGGCAGGGCCTCAAGACTTGGATCATGAATTAAGTTAGTTATTATAAACCGGTTTTTGCAAAACTAACTTACAGGATCTTCACTTTGACCCCTCCTGATCAAACCCCAATGATTGCGAAATGGCGCGAACTTCACTGTATCCGCCATCCGATCCTGGAACGTTCTTCGCTCTTTTTTCAGGCAAATCCATCAGGAAATTCCCTTTTACTCTGCTAGCCGCGCGGCAACACCTGCGCAAGCATGATGCAATGTGGTCACAGGCAACTGGGCAAAAAACGAACCCCACAACCATTCCCGTCAAGCATCACCGGTGGCGGTTCATTAAAATAGAGAGTAATTTTTCCCTAACACTGGACGCCGTCTCTATGAAACTGGATATGATCAGCCGCTATCCCGAAGCTATCCCCAAACCGACGCCGCTATTATTTGTCCATGGTTCATTTTCGGATGCCCGCATCTGGGAAGTGAACTTCCTGCCCTATTTTGCTCATCAGGGTTACGAAGCCCATGCCGTCAGTTTGCGTGGCCACGGATTGAGCGAGGGTCATCATCGGCTGCACAGTTGGCGGCTGGCGGACTATGTGGCGGATGTCGCTAAAGCGGTCGAGGCTATGCCTGGTCCGCCGCTGTTGATCGGTCATTCCATGGGCGGGATGGTGATCCAGAAATATTTGGAGGATCACGCCGGAATCGCCGGCATGGCATTGATGGCTTCGGTGCCGCCCCAGGGTTTGTTACCCACCAATCTGCACATGGCGATGCGGCATCCGCTTCTCTTCCAGCAGATGGCGACGTTCGCCATGCTCGGCCCCAACTACGGTTCGGTGGAGATGATGCAGCGACTGCTGTTCTCCAAGGATACGCCACGGGCGAAACTGGAAGAATATTTCAATCTGGTGCAGGCGGAATCGCAGATGGTGGCGATGGACATGATGTGGTTTAACCCGCTGCGGTTGAAACCCGGGCAGTTATGGTTGCCCTTGCTGGTCATGGGGGCGCAAAACGATGTGTTTGTCTCGCCGGCGATGGTGCGGGAAACCGCCCGCTTCTACCGCACCGAAGCGCAGATTCTCCCGAATATGGCCCACGCCATGATGCTGGAGATGAACTGGCGCGACGCTGCGGACCGGTTGCTGAGCTGGCTGGATAGCGCTATCGGCAAACGGACCGCAGTAGCGGCCTGAAGTCCCCCCTCTCCCGCAAGTGGGAGAGGGACAGTATTCTTCTTAGCGCAACATCCGCCGCAGAATTTTGCCGACATTGGTCTTGGGCAGCTCGTCACGGAATTCGACTTGGCGCGGCACCTTATAGCTGGTCAGATGCTCGCGGCAGTGCGCAATCAGCGCCTCGGCGGTGAGCGCCGGGTCTTTTTTGACCACTACAATCTTGACCGCCTCGCCCGACTTTTCATCCGGCACTCCCACAGCCGCCGCCTCCAGCACGCCGGGGTGATGGACGACCACATCTTCAACCTCATTCGGATAGACGTTGAAGCCGGACACCAGAATCATGTCCTTTTTACGGTCGACGATCCGCACATAGCCGCGTTCATCGACGTAGCCCACGTCGCCGGTGCGCAGATAACCATCCTCGGTCATCACCTTGGCGGTTTCTTCGGGCCGCTGCCAGTAGCCGCGCATCACCTGCGGCCC
The DNA here is from genome assembly GCA_964508935.1 of uncultured Candidatus Competibacteraceae bacterium. Classification (GTDB taxonomy): domain Bacteria; phylum Pseudomonadota; class Gammaproteobacteria; order Competibacterales; family Competibacteraceae; genus UBA2383. The sequence goes on from CAZDVY010000001.1 coordinate 6,682, forward strand.
ACGCAGGCAAATCTCGCCGATTTCATCCGGGCCGACGCCCCGTTCCCGGTTGTCATCGTCGCGGATCGACAGGTCAGTGGAGGGCAGCGGCAGACCGATGCTGCCGTTGTACTCCGGCAGGGTCAGCGGGTTGATGCAGGCCGCTGGCGAAGTTTCGGTCAGGCCATACGCCTCGATGAGCGGTGTTCCGGTGATCTGCTTCCAGCGCTCGGCGACCGCTCGCTGCACCGCCATGCCGCCGCCCAGGCTGATCTTCAACGCGCTGAAATCCAGCCGGTCAAAGCCGGGCGTGTGCAGCAGACCGTTGAACAGCGTGTTCACTCCGGTAATGGCGGTGAACTTGACCTTGCCCAGTTCCTTAACAAAGCCGGGCATATCGCGGGGATTGGTGATCAGGATGTTATGCCCGCCGACTTTCATAAAAGTCAGGCAATTAGCGGTCAGCGAGAAGATGTGATACAGCGGCAGGGCGGTGATGATGGTCTCTTCCGCCGGTTTGGAAAACGGCTTCAGCCAGGCCGAGGCCTGTTGCAGGTTCGCTACCATATTACCATGGGTCAGCATCGCGCCCTTGGAGACGCCGGTGGTGCCGCCCGTGTATTGCAGAAAGGCCAAATCATCATGATTCAGCAGCGCATTGGTCAGCGTCTTCTTCGCGCCCTCGCTCAACACTCGCCGAAAGGAAATTGCACCCGGAATGTTCCAAGCCGGCACCATTTTCTTGACGTGTTTCACCACAAAATTGACCAGCAACCGCTTGGGGAACGGGAACAGATCGCCCAGCTCAGTGGTAATCACCGTCTTGACCGGGGTTTTCGTCAGCACTTCCTGCAGGGTGTGGGCGAAATTCTCGATGATAACGATGACCGTCGCCCCAGAATCGATTAATTGATGCTCCAGTTCGCGCGGCGTGTACAGTGGATTGACGTTGACGACGGTCAGGCCGGCCCGCAATGCGCCGAACAGCGCGATCGGATATTGCAGCGCATTGGGCATCATAATGGCGATCCGATCCCCTTTACTCAGCCCCCGCGCTTGCAACCAGGCGCCAAAATCGCGGCTGAGCCGGTCGATGTCCCGATAACGCAAGGTCACGCCCATATTGGAGTAGGCCGGCAGGTTGGCAAACCGCTGGCAACTCTTTTCCAGAATGTCCTTGAGTGAGGCAAACTCGCTCAGATCGATCTCGGTCGGGACTCCCGTCGGGTATTCTTTCAGCCAGATCTTTTCCACCTTCTTATCCTCCTGTGAATTTGTTTTCTTAGCCGGGGAGGCTCCTCACTGGAAAAACGCCCCGCTTCAACCAAACTTGGGGTAAATCCCCTGCCGACTCCATCCGCCAATGCCTCCCTCCGAACCCGTACTACTCATGAAAACCCGTGACCGCATTTTGCAGACCAGCCTGCAACTGTTCAATGAACACGGCGAACCCCGTATTACGACCAACCATATCGCCGATGAATTGGACATCAGTCCGGGTAATCTGTACTACCACTTCCGTAACAAGGACGACATCATCTGGCTGTTGTTCCAGCAGTTCGAGCGGCAGATGGACGCGGCCCTCCAGGTCCCGGAGCGGCGGGTGCCTAACATGGAAGATATGTGGCTTTACCTGCATCTGGCCTTTGAGAATATCTGGGAATATCGGTTCTTCTACCGCGATCTCGATAATATATTGAGTAGAAACAAGAAATTGCGCACCCACTTTCGGCGCATTATCGAGCGCAAGGTGAACACCGCCGTCGCCATCTGCACGGGTTTAGCTGAAGCCGGCATTATGAATGCTACGCCCGATGACATCGCCGCGCTCGCCCGCAATATCGCGGTCGTCGCGACCTATTGGCTGAACTTTCAGGGCATCCGCGCCAGTGTCGCCACCTCGCGCAACGACAGCGATCACCTGGCGATGGGCGTTTATCAGGTCTTGTCACTGGTTGCGCCGTTTTTGAAAGGTGAAGCCCGGGCACTACTCCAGCAAATCAGCCGCGAGTACCTGAAGTGATTTCCTCCAGCCGATCCAGCGTTGCGCTCAATTCCCGCACCAGCCGTCCACGATAGGGGGTCGGAGCCGCCAACCCTCGCTGGTTGCGCAAGCTGCTGTAATAGTGCCGGTCACGATCTTCCAGTACATCCAGCCGCATACGGATGCCATGCCGGGCTAATATCGGCTCCAGCTCCGCACGCCGGGCCAGCAAATCCTGACGAGTAGTTTGATAGGCGTGTTCGCACACCCAGCGCCGACCGGAAAAGCTGAATACATTGGTAAAAAACATCTTGGCGTCGTCGCGGTTCGGCTCGAACAGGATGACGTCGGAATGCTCGAACTCGGTATTGTACTTCTCCATTCCCACCTGCAACCGTGAATGGATCAGCGCGCGGAAGGTCTGGGACAGCACCGCCGGCAGTCCCCCTTCTACCAAGCGTCCGACCTGCGTCGGCCGCCCCGCCGCTGCGGCCAGGCGGGCGTCGAAAGGCACCAACGGATTGAGGCAGAACAGCAGATCGAGGTCCTCCTGCAAGGCGACCGAGGCGTGCATGGTTTTGCGCAGAGCGCCGTCCACAAAATAGCGTCCGTCGATCTTCACCGGCGGATACAGACCCGGCAACGCCGTGCTGGCCTGCACCGCCCGGGAAATCCGCACCCGATCATAACCCGGTGCGCCAAATTTCACCGATTCGCCGGTATCCAGATCAACCGCCACTACATACAGCTTATTTGGCAACTGGCGAAAATCGTCGGTGCGGCCCGGCATGCTCCACATCCGGGACAGATATTCGTAAATCGGTTCGTTGTCGAAAACGCCGGCTGGCAACGCTTGTCCTAATCGGGTTAACGATTGCAGGAAGCTCGAATCCAGGGGATTTTGCAGATAGTGCCTGCAGGATTCCCACAACAGTTTCGGCACCGACAACAACCGCCGCCAGTATTCGCCAAAGGCTGGCGTCAGGAAAATCTGCGGATCGAGCGGGTGTTCTTCAGATTCGTTGCTGATAAACGTATGGCAGATTTGCCCGGTTTTCATCCGGTTGGCCAGTAGCGCTGCGACTACCGCGCCGGCGCTGACTCCGACATAAACGTCGAGGTCGTTGAAATCGATGCCAGTGAGCGCCTCGTCGAGCGCCCGCAAAGCGCCGATTTCGTAGATCAGCCCCACCGGCCCGCCGCCGGCAACCGCCAAGCCAATGCGAGGGCCGCTGGCCTGACGCTGAATGCTTTCCGGCTGAGTGACGAGCATGTGGCCTCCGTTAATCGTTCGGGTTATTTGCTATGCAATCGCCAACTGGCTTGCCCGGATCGCCAGCTCCGCGATTTCCGCCTCAAATCCAGCGACTAATTCCCCCGGTTCGGCGACGATCCCGCTATCGGTCGTCACTCCAACGGTGATGGCTCCGACATAGCTCAATACGCAAAATCCCACGCCGATCCCGGTGATTTGCGGCACCCAGGCCAACCCACGCGCGACTGGAGCGCCCGCCAGATACAGCGTCTCCTCGGGCCCTGGCACATTGGTCAGCACGGCTGTCGCCTTGGTCCCAAACAGCCGGATAATCCAGCGTTCCAGTCGGTCGGGCAGATGGCCGACCAGGCGAATCAGTGTCCGGTTCGCGACAGCTTCCGGCGAGGCTTTGACTCGCTCCATGCGCGCCCGCACTGCCGCCAGTCGCGTGACGGGATCGGGAATGTCCAGCGGCAGTTTCAGAAAGATCACGGCAAACTGATTGCCCAATTGAATCTCTTCCTGGTACGGTCGCAGATTGACCGGCACCACCCAGCGCGCGGTCAGCCCAGGCCGCATCTCGCCGCGCGCCCGCAGATAGCGCCCCACAGCACCCGCCACTGCCGTCAACATCACATCATTGACCCTTCCGCCCAGACGCTGGCGAATATCAGCGATGTCGCTCAGTGGAATCGGCACCGTCCACGCCATACGCTTGCGCCCGTTCAACGGTCTGCGCAGGAGGGTTCGCGTATCCGGTAGCAACCCGGCCTGCCGCAGCAGCGCCGCCATAAACGCAGCCCCCCACCGGACCCGTTCCAGCCCACTGGGCGGCGGCTTGATCGCCTTGGTAGTTTTCGCCGCCAACCGGGCTTGTTTCCGCCGTTCCTCCAGCGCCGCGCTCGCCCCGTTCACATGTGGCGTCCGATCCGCCAACGCCAGAAAAACCCGGAGCAGCGCAATCCCGTCAGCGATGCAGTGATGGACCCGGAACACGACTGCACTGCCCGCACCCGCATTCCCTACTACAACGCAGCGCCATAACGGCTGGCCCATATCGAGAGGCTGACTGGCGATTTCACCAACCAGTGCTTCCAGCGCCGATGGATCGACCGCTTCCGGCAATCGCCGCCATTCAAGGTGGTTGTTCAGATCAAATGTTGCATCTTCGACCCAGGCATAACGGATGCCTCGCTGGACCAGCCGTTGGCGGAACCGGGCGAAGGACAACAACCGATTTTGCAAAGTCGCTTGCAGCCGTTCCTCATCCAGTGGCGTCGCTAACAACAACATGATGGTGACCACCATCGGCTGTATAGGCGTATCCATCCGCGCCCAGGTTACATCGCCCCAGTCGGCCCATTCCCAGGCAGCGTCGGTAATCATAGGGTCACTGTTCCTTCAACCGGAGGATGCTCTTTGACGGTTCCATACTGGCGTTCATTTTGGCAACAGAAATTAGAATGAACACCCTAACGAGGTGCTTTTGAACGACTGTCCGGCCCAGCCAGTGCTTGGATAGACTGTTCGATCTGGCGGGCGTCCAGCTCTTCACCCCAGGGACTCATCAGAGTAATAAACAGGAGTTTGTCGAACTCGCCGGCAAACCGGCTGACGACCGCCTCCGGATCATCAACCAGTTTCCGGTCGGCCACCACCCCAAAATGCACCCGGTTATGGTAGCTCAGGATACTGACACCCATACCAATCTGACCGGATTGCGGCACCCAGAACATCATTTCGGCCATACGGGCGCCGCCCAAATAAATCGCCTCATGCGGGCCTGGGACATTGGTCATGACCGCCGATGCCTTATTGCTCAGAATTTCCAGCAACGACTGTTGCAATATATTAGGTCCCATACCGACAGTGCCGAGCAGACCCAGCGCCAGAATTGGCTGGTAGGACTCCTTCAACTCGTTCATCCGCCGCCGTACTTCGTACACCCGCTCCAGCGGATTGGCGACGCCCACCGGCAGCGCCAGGAATACCAGACCGAAGAAATTGCCCAAATTGGCGGCCTTGTCCAACGGCCGCAGATTGACCGGGATCACCGCGCGCACTTGCAGATCTTGGGGAACCGGATCGCCCTGCTCAATCAAGTAGTCGCGCAAGGCCCCCGCGACAGCAGCCAGCAGGACATCATTGACCGAACCGCCCAGCGCCTTGCCGACGGCCTTGACCTCGCGCAAGTCCAATGGCTCAGCCCAGGCCACCCGTTTGGACACCCCCAGATCACCCTTGAAGCGGGTTTTGGAATCGTCTTTCATCAGCGCCAAACGGGCGATTTCTGCCGCCAGTCGCGCCCCATTACGGGCGTAGTCGAGCACATGAGCAGGATGTCGGACGATATCAGCACCCTCATCGACCAGCCCCCGGCCCAGCTTGAGGGTGGTGTTGACCATTTTGTCGACCGGTTCAAAAAAGCGCTGGAAAATGCCTGATTCCTCAGCGTGCTCCGTTTCCTCCTCGGTCATCAGGGGCAGCGCATGGGGTTCGGGGTCCGTCAGCGACAACAGAACGTGAATCAGGGCGATGCCATCGGCGTAGCAATGATGGATGCGCAAAATGACGGCGCTGCCGCCCTGATAGTCCTCCACCAGATGGAACTGCCACAGCGGCTTGGAAAAATCCAGCGGCGTACTCATCAGGTCGCTGGCCAGATTTTGCAGTTCCACCTTGTCGGCGCGGCCCGGCAGCGCGGTGCGCAAGACATGCCGGCTGATGTCGAAATAGGGATCGCTCTCCCAAAAGGCACCTGCGGCCTTCTGTACCGCGAGTTGCGTGAATCGCCGGTATTTCAGAAAACGGGCTTCGATCACCTCCCGCAACCGGTCATAGTCCAGCCTTCCGGCAAAGATCATCACTCCGGTAATCATCATCAGATTGGTAGGCCGCTCCATGCGCAACCAGGCGGTATCGATCCCTGAGATGCGCTCGCTGTCTTTTTTCTTGGGCATAAAGAAATCCAGAATCATTGGGAACTCGGTTGCTCCAATGCGGCCACCGGATGGCCCTGCATTCTAAGCTGCCGGATTACAAGGAACTTTGACAAATTGGCCGGGGTCTTTTGCTGAACGATGGCTTAGCCACTACATGCAATCGGTGATTCGGCAGATTCGGTTATGGTTATAATCATTATTGACTCCATGAAAAACGCCAACTTGAGAGCTTCCAGACATGTCCGATCTTGCCGCCCGTTTCCAGACTGCCGCCGCCGACAGCAAAAAACTCAGCCAGCGCCCCGATAACGACACCCTGCTCAAGCTGTATGCCACTTTCAAGCAAGGATCGAACGGCGATGTCGAAGGCAAGCGGCCCGGCTTCACTGATCTGGTGGGCCGCGCCAAGTATGACGCCTGGGCCAAGCTGAAGGGTATGCCTAAAGAAGAAGCCATGCAGCAGTATATTGACCTGGTCGAATCGCTCAAAAACGCTTAATCCCACCCACAGCCCTCCCTGCAAGGGGAAAGGCGTCATGAACGCGGCGGCGGTTCCTGATCCTCCGGGCGGGGTCGCAACAGGCTTAATCCGCTCTCAACCAGCGACGAGCCGGTGCGAACCACCTTCCGGGCGGTTCGATCCAATAAATCACCCGCGTTCAGCCCAGTCAGCGCATCGGTAAATCCTTTTCGCACCTCCTCCCGGAACGCTGGCAGGCTGTCCAGCGCCGCATCCCGAAATCCCGTGGTCAATTCCCCCCGAATCTGCGGCAGCAATTCGGCTGCGGCGTCCTCTACCCCGCAACGAACCTGGGTGCGCAACGGCTCCAGCAATTCCTGGCCCGCCGCTCCGGCTCCAGCCTTGACCCGCTTCTCCAGCAGATCCGCGAACGCTGCCCACTGCGCTTCCAGTTGCGGGCGAACCCACCACTGGAACGCCAGCCAACCCAGCGCCAGCGTCGCCAGGCTCGACGCCAGGGCGACGGTAACAACGAGCATGAACCATTGTCCGCCACTCATTGACTGTTTTCCCTCCGCATGTCATTACCAATAAACCAATGATTTTCGGCATTCCGAAATCTATAATCGTTAATTGTCATCACTAAAATACCACTCAACGTGGAGCCTAACGATTATGAATTACTTCGTCACCGGCGCTTCCGGGTTCATCGGCCGTCGCTTGGTTGAAAAGCTGCTGCAACGTCAGGACAGCACCGTCTATTATCTGATTCTGGAGCGTGAACTGCCCATGGTGGAGGTTCTGCGTCAGCGCTGGGGCCAGCATGCTGACCGCACCATGCCGATTGTCGGCGACCTGACCCAGCCCCGTCTTGGGGTGTTAGACAACGATCTCGCCCGACTCAAGGGCAGCATCGATCACCTGTTCCATCTGGCAGCTATTTACGATTTCAAGGCCAGTGCCGAGGTCCAGGAAAAGGTCAACATCCAGGGGACCCGCAACGTCGTCGCTTTCGCTGAGGCGATTGAAGCAGGATGCTTTCACCTGACCAGCTCCATCGCCGCTGCTGGTCTGTACGAAGGCGTGTTCCGCGAGGACATGTTCGAAGAGGCTGAGGAACTCAGCAATCCCTACTATCGCACCAAACACGAATCAGAAGGCATCGTCCGCCACGAATGCTCACGCCCCTGGCGGGTCTATCGGCCGGGCATTGTGGTCGGCGATTCACGCACCGGCGAAATGGATAAAATCGACGGCCCCTACTATTTCTTCAAACTGATTCAAAAAGTGCGTAACCTGTTGCCGCCCTGGATGCCGATGGTCGGCCTGGAAGGCGGCCGGCTGAATCTGGTGCCGGTCAATTTTATCGTTGACGCCATGGATCATATCGCCCACCAGCCCGACCTGGATGGGCAGTGCTTCCATCTGGTCGATCCCAAACCGCACCGGGTCGGCGACATTCTCAACCTGTTCGCCCGTGCGGGACATGCGCCGGAAATGACCCTGCGGGTCAACGCCTTGATGTTCGCGTTCGTGCCGCAGATCATTAAAGCCGGGCTGGCGCAATTGAAGCCGGTGCGGCGCATCCAGGACCAGATTCTCAAGGATCTCGGCATTCCGGCGGACGTCATGGGGTTGATCAACTATCCGACCCGCTTTGACTGCCGCGAGACCCTGAAAGCGCTGAAGGGTACTGACATCGCCGTGCCGCCATTGGAAACCTACGCCTGGAAGCTGTGGGACCACTGGGAGCGTCATCTCGACCCCGACTTGTTTGTCGACCGCAGCCTGAGCGGCGCCGTCAAAAACAAGGTGGTGTTGATCACCGGCGCTTCCTCCGGCATTGGCAAAGCCGCCGCGATCAAGATCGCCGAAGCCGGCGCCAGGACGCTCATCGTGGCCCGCAACGAAGAAAATTTGCTCGAAACACAACGGGAAATCCAGGAACACGGTGGTGTAGCGTTCATCTACACCGCGGATGTCGCCGACATCGCCTCCTGCGATACGCTGGTGCAACAGGTGCTGAATGATCACGGTGGGGTGGACATTCTGGTCAACAATGCCGGGCGCTCGATCCGCCGGGCCATTGAGAACTCGCTGGATCGCTTCCATGATTACGAGCGCACCATGCAGCTTAATTACTTCGGCGCACTGCGGCTGATCATGGGCTTCATCCCGGCCATGCTGGCCAAAAAACGTGGCCATGTGATTAACATTTCTTCGATTGGCGTGCTGAGCAACGCACCGCGCTTTTCAGCCTACGTCGCCTCCAAAGCGGCGCTCGATGCCTTCTCGCGCTGCGCGGGTGCGGAATTCGCCGACAGCGGCATCGAATTCACCACCATCAACATGCCCCTGGTGCGCACGCCGATGATCGCCCCGACCAAGATCTATCAGCACATCCCGACACTGAGTCCCGAAGAAGCTGCTGATCTGATTGTCCAGGCCATCATTTCCCGACCGGAACGCATCGCCACTCGGGTGGGCGTCTTCGCCCAGGTACTGCACGCGGTCGCGCCCAAACTGTACGCAGTGATCATGAATACCGCATTCCGGCTGTTCCCCGAGTCGACAGCGGCCAAAGGACCGTCGACCGACGCCCAGGAACCTTCGCTAGAGCAGATTTCCTTTGCACAGTTCACCCGGGGGATTTACTGGTAACAGTCACCGGTTGGCTTCTGACTGCGTCTTTTTAATGCAGGCGGCGCGCGGTCCGGGAGCTTTTCCCCACCGGCTGGTCAAAGAAACCGGCAGGAAAAGCCGCCGAACGAATAGAATCCCTGCTGCGCGGCTCCAGAAAATCCGCATTCTGGAACTGCCAACCAATGGACCTGGAAATCTTTACTGAAACCACCCGTGAGAGCAGAACAATGAAACTGAAAATTGGCGATCCCGCCCCCCAGTTCACCGCGACAGCCACCGATGGCAGCCCCATTAAATTGTCCGATTACTTCGGACGAAAACTGGTGCTGTACTTCTACCCGATGGACGACACCCCAGGCTGCACCAAACAAGCCTGTTCACTTCGCGATCATGATCAGGAAATTCAGGCCAAGGATGCAGCCATTCTCGGCGTTTCCACGCAAGATGCCGCCTCCCACCAGCGTTTCACGGAAAAATACAATCTTAGTTTCCCCCTGGTCGCCGATACTGACGGTGCCGTCAGCCGCGCCTACGGAGCCATAGGCAGCGGTGGACTGATGGGGACCGCAATGAACTTGTTCGGAGTTGCCAATCGCATCACTTTCATTATCGATGAAAGCGGTCATATCGCCCACATCATCGACAAGCCCGACTGCGCCAAACATGCCGAGGAAGTACTCAAACTACTTTGATGCCTTCCCCAACCTGTTGATCTTCAAGTGATTAAATCCGAGTCTACCTTGAACTGGCTTTTTATACCGTTTTTTAAAGACCGACTCACAAACTGGATTGTTTTATTGAAGATCATCAGTGCGGGGCTTTTCGCACAATTCGGGTAAACTATCCATGCTTTCTTCAACGATACCCGGACCGTTCAGCCAGAACCGCACACATGGTTAAACTTTGGACATCCACGTCGATCCACGCTGCGCCCAGTTCTCTGGCGGAGGCTCTGCGGTGACGTACCACGCATCCAGCGCCTCCCTCCCCTGGGAACAGGGCGCCAGCAGCCATCCGGGCGGTCGCCGGGAACAGCAGGATCGCTGGGGTATCTTCGAGTCCCCCAGCCGGCAGGAGCTGCTGGCGATTGTGGCCGACGGTATGGGCGGACATCAGGACGGCGCATTAGGTGCGCAAATCGTTATTGACACCGCCCGGAATTTTGTTCTTGACCCGCCGAAACTACTGCAATCCGACCCACTCGCCGCGCTCGACGGGCTATGCCAGCAGATGCATGCCACGATCAATCAGCAGTCGGAAACCGCCCGCAGTACCCTGGTGATGGTCTGGCTCACTGCGGCGCATGCCTACTGGCTGAATGTCGGCGACAGCCGGTTGTATCACTTCCGGCGCGGCCGCCGAATAATGCGCACCCGCGACCACTCGGCGGTACAACTTCTCATGGATCTCGGCGAAATCAATGAGTCCCAGATGGCCACACATCCGGCACAGAACCGGCTCTATCGCTGTCTGGGCGGCGAGGAACTCCCTAAAGCCGACCGGGGTGATTTTGCCGTTCAAGCCGGCGATCTGCTGGCGCTGTGTTCGGACGGTGTCTGGGAGCATGTAACGGAAGTCGAGTTCTGGACGGCAACACAGCACCATGGTCCTGCGGATGCCGCTCGCCTGCTGGCTGAGGAAGCGGCGCGGCGCGGCGGCACAACCGCAGACAACACCACGCTGGTGCTGTTGCGGGCGAGCAATACTGTGGCTGAAACGGCGACCTGGCTGCGTCGATTGTCGGCGGGTTTTACGTCGTTGTTCAACCGTACCCCTCGCTAGTCCCCCGCCACTCCGATTCCGCCAGCACCGACCATTCCAAAGGGCAGCCCGATGACCGAGGAAACCAACGCGCTCCCCACCGGCTACAACCTGCATCGTTACCAAATCGGAGGGGTGTTGGGTGCCGGCGGTTTCGGCATCACCTATCGGGCCATCCACGAAGCGCTGCAAAACCAAGTCGCCATTAAAGAATATTTCCCGGCTGAATGGGCGTATCGCGATCACAATAATATTACAGTCCGCCCCAATGCCCAGGGTCAAATACCGGCGCGTCAGGGTGAGCCGCCCTGTTATCAATGGGGCCTGGAACGGTTTCTGGACGAAGCCAAGATTCTGGTGCAGGTCAACCATCCTGGCGTGGTGCGGGTGCGTGATTACTTCACGGCCAACGGCAGCGCCTATATCGTCATGGAATATGAAGATGGCGAATCATTAAGCGCACTGTTGCAACGGGGCGGCATCCTGCCTGAACCTGAATTGCGCCGTCTGCTGGACGATGTGATGCCGGCGCTGGAAGCCGTCCACAGTCAAAACTACCTGCATCGGGATTTGAAGCCGAGTAACCTGTATATCCGCAACCACGATGGTCACGTTATACTGCTTGATTTTGGCGCGGCACGGCAGGCACTGGGCCGACGCACCCGGAGCGTAACCAGTGTTGTCACGCCTGGCTACTCGCCGATTGAGCAATATGTCACGGTTGGTGAGGATTATGGCCCTTGGACCGACATCTATGCCCTCGGCGCTGTCATGTACCGGTGCATCACCGGGGCGCCGCCCATCGAAGCGCCAGGTCGGGTACTCAAGGATCCCGTCCAGCCCGCTATGGAAGTAGGTGCTGGCCTGTATTCGCGTGGACTGTTGCAAGTCGTCGACCAGGCACTAGCGGTTCGTCCCGAGGAGCGCTTTCAAAGCGTGGCTGCCATGCGGCAGGCGCTACAGGCTGCTGATCGATCCAACGATCATGCCGATTTTTCCCAGATTCCCCCAATCCATGACAGCTTACTAGATTTGCCGTCGGCCACTCCCTCGCTGCACTTCAAGCCGATTCCTCCGCGTTCGGACTCTCCACAGCGATCACCGACTCCCTCCGCCGTACCCACTGAGACGCCTCGCGGGCGTGAATCTTCGTCTTCGCCTTCTCAACACCCTGTGCCTGGCTGGACGCTGGATCGTATCGAACCGCGCGTATCGCCGGCGAGCGCCGCTGATCGTGGAGCGCCATCGCCGCTTGAGCTCACCGACGCTGATCTATCCCTGCCAATGCTGGAAAGTATCTGGGAACATTTGGACGAGAGCCCACCGTCGGTTGATCTGACTGCCGCTGACAGCATTCCCTCGGCAAATTTGACCGCGCAGGCCTCACCGCCGGCAGAATCCTCGGAACCCCTGCTCAAACGGTCACCGCAATCGGTGCTGGAACACCTGAAGAAAGCTTCATCCAAACGGGCCCTGCTCACGGAATCGCGTTCTTCCCCCCGGACCTTGACCGTTTTCGGGGAAACCGATACTCCGCAGTCCATGTCGGGTAGTACGGAAGCCGCGTCAGATCTGGCTGAGCCAATCGCTGATTCCGGACCAGTCCACTGGACGCGAGTGCTACTGGCGGTTTTTGCCGTTTCCGGACTGTCAGGCATCGGCCTGCTCTCCTACGAGTACTATCACACCCTCCAGGAACAGCGCCAGCGTGAAGCTGCCGTCTTGCAGCGCCAGCAGGAGGAAGCAGCGGTCCAACGCGCTCAGGCAGAAACCCGCGAGCGTGAGACAGAATTCGCCAAACACCTCGAACAAGCCCGCAAGGCCATAGCCGACCAGCTATGGGATCGGGCTGGCCTCTATCTGGATCGGGCGGCAGCGATCAATCCCCAGCATCCGGCGCTGGCCACGGCCCGCACTGAACTGCTCGCTGCCCAGAATCCGGGGGTTATGGTCAAAACCCACACTGACCCTATTACTGGCCTGGAATTGAATTGGATTAAAGGCGGCTGTTTCAACATGGGTAGTCCACCTACCGAACGGGATCGCAGCAGCGACGAATCCGTTCATCAGACCTGCGTCAAAGACTTCTGGATCGGCAAAACCGAGGTGACCAACAGCCAGTTCCGGCGCTTCAAACCTACGCACAACAGCGGTTCCTTCCAGGGGCGCTCTCTGAACGGAGACACCCAGCCAGCAGTCAACTTGAACTGGGATGACGCCCAGGCCTTCGTCGAATGGCTGAACTGGGAAACGGGTTCCGGCAAGCGCTTTCGACTGCCGACTGAAGCGGAATGGGAATACGCCGCCCGCGCTGGTGCCGCCACCCGCTATTACTGGGGCAACGAAATCGATCCCCGCTACGCCAACTTTTCCGACCGCAATGATCCTACTGGCGCATCCGTCGGTAATCTGGACGATGGTCAATCCGTGACGGCGCCAGTGGGAACTTACCGGCCCAACGTGCTGGGCCTGCATGACATGGCAGGAAATGTCTGGGAATGGACCTGTTCGGAATACCAGCCGAATCACGGCGGTGAGGAACAGCGCTGTTCGGCCAAGCCGGCTAACGAAGGCCAGCGGACCGTGCGGGGGGGGTCCTGGAACAATGGCCCCGGTGAACTGCGTTCGGCCAAGCGGCTGCCCCGGAAACCCGGCGACCGCGACGCATTGACCGGATTCCGAGTCGTTATGGAAGAATAGGGATGCAGTTCGCTGTGTCCCTACTTGCCGCGACGGCTGACCATGAAGATGGCGGTTCCTTCAACGACAACCTTGTCGCCTACCGTGCAGACAGTATTCATGATGACCCGCCGGCGATCCGGGATAATCTCCTGGATAGTGCATAGCGCCGTCACGGTGTCGCCGATCCGTACCGGCGCCTTGAAACGCAGTTGCTGATCGACGTAGACACAGCCGGGGCCAGGCAGGCGGGTGCCAGCTACGCAGGAGATCAGCCCGGCGCAGAACATGCCATGCACGATGCGGCTCTTGAATTGCGTCTGCGTCGCGAAGACTTCGTTACAATGCACCGGGTTATTATCGCCCGTTAATCCGGCAAACATCACGACATCGGTTTCAGTGACGGTCTTGGCGTGCGAAGCGCTCATACCGACCTTCAAATCTTCCAGATAATAACCGTGGATGCTGTCGTTATAACCTTCATGGTTGGAATACATGTCTGTCTCCACTGGATAAATGTTGATAGGGTGAGAAACGCAGCAACACATAGCCTACACGACCGGGCCACTTCTTAACCAATAAATGCATTGCATCCCCCGGGGGGACTAAATACCATAACTTGGCAAGATTTTACCCCTTTCTGGATTCATTTCATCATCACGCGCAACCCTAGACGAAGGTCAACAATGAAAATTCTAGTCGCCGTAAAACGGGTCGTGGATTACAACGTCAAGGTTCGGGCCAAGGCGGACGGTTCCGGCGTGGAAACCGCTAACGTCAAAATGTCCATGAATCCCTTTGACGAAATCGCCGTGGAAGAAGCGGTGCGTTTACAGGAAACTGGCAAGGCCAAGGAAATCGTAGCGGTTTCGCTGGGCGTCGCCGCCTGTCAGGACACCCTGCGCACCGCCCTGGCCATGGGTGCTGACCGGGGCATTCTGGTGGAAACCGATGTCGAACTGCAACCGTTGGCGGTCGCCAAGCTGCTTAAGGCGGTCGTCGAGAAGGAAAAACCGGATTTGATCATTCTCGGCAAGCAGGCCATTGATGACGACGCCAATCAAACCGGGCAAATGTTAGCAGCGTTGCTCGGCTGGGCGCAGGGCGCCTTTGCCTCGAAAGTGGAACTGGGCGATGGGACGGTCACCGTCACCCGCGAAATCGACGGTGGTCTGGAAACGGTCGCACTGCAACTGCCCGCGCTGGTCACGACGGACTTGCGGCTGAACGAGCCGCGCTTCGTCAAGTTGCCCAACATTATGAAAGCCAAGAAAAAGCCGCTGGACGTACTGAAACCCGCCGATCTCGGCGTGGATATCACGCCGCGCCTAGTCACCTTGAAGGTGCAGGAACCGCCCAAGCGCCAGGCCGGCATCAAGGTTGATACCGTCGCCGCCCTGGTCGACAAGTTGCACAAAGAAGCCCACGTCATCTAACGCCTCCGGGGTCCGAACATGAGCATTCTGGTCATTGCTGAACACGACAACGCCGTCCTCAAGGCGGCGACCCTGAACACCATCACCGCCGCGACCCAACTGGGCGACGACGTCCAGGTACTGGTTGCGGGTCACGGCTGCAGCGCGGTCGCCCAAGCCGCTGCCCAAGTTGCAGGTGTCAAGAAGGTGCTGGTTGCCGACGCTTCACATTACGCTCATCAACTGGCGGAAAACCTGGCGGCGCTGGTGGTCGGGTTAGCGGGTGGTTACAGCCATATCCTCGCCCCGGCGACCGCTGCGGGAAAAAATACCCTGCCACGGGTCGCCGCGTTGCTGGACGTGGCGCAAGTTTCCGAAGTCACCAAGATCGAAAGCGCCGACACCTTCGTCCGTCCGATCTACGCCGGCAACGTGTTGGCCACCGTCCAGTCCAAGGATACGGTCAAGGTGCTCACAGTACGCGGCACAGCTTTCCCAGCAGCGGCGGCGACTGGCGGTTCCGCCTCTATTGAGGCTATCGCTCCCGTAGCGGATGCTGGCATATCCCGTTTTGTCAGCCAGCAACTCACCCAATCCAACCGTCCGGAACTGACCGCGGCCCGCATCATCATTTCCGGCGGGCGCGGTATGGGTAATGGCGACAATTTCAAGTTGCTGGAAGACGTGGCCGACAAGCTGAACGCCGCAGTCGGCGCTTCCCGTGCGGCGGTGGACGCCGGTTTCGTTCCCAACGACTATCAGGTGGGTCAAACCGGCAAGGTGGTCGCCCCGGAAATGTACATTGCCGTCGGTATTTCGGGCGCCATCCAGCATTTAGCCGGCATGAAGGACAGCAAGGTGATCGTCGCCATCAACAAGGATGAAGAAGCGCCGATCTTCCAGGTCGCTGATTATGGCCTGGTGGCCGATCTGTTCGTCGCCGTGCCCGAATTCTCTAAAGAATTGGACAAACTGAAAGCGGCTGGCTAAAAACCCGCCGACCCTTTTCGCGGACCCTCTTTCCGGCTTCTCAACGCCGGGAGCGGGTTTGCCACGCAAATCCCGAACCCCGAATCCTTAATCCAGGAGGCGTTCATGACCGCCTATTTCGCCCCAACCCGCGACATGCAGTTTGTTATCAATGAATTGGCCGGCTTTGCCGAGGTCGCCACGCTCCCCGCCTTCGCCGAGCAGGAAGCCGGCCCGGAACTGGTCGAGGCCGTGCTGGAAGAAGCCGCGAAGCTGGCTGCCGAAGTGCTGGCGCCGCTCAACAAGACCGGCGACATTCTCGGCGCCCATGTGCATCCTGAACAAGGCGTCATCCCCGCCGATGGTTTCGCCGAGGCGTATCAGAAGTTCATCGAGGGCGGCTGGAATGGCATCGGCAGCCCGGCTGAATACGGCGGCCAAGGCTTGCCGGAACTGATCAACACCGCAACCCAGGAAATGTGGAATTCCGCCAATATGGCCTTCGCGCTGTGTCCCATGCTCAACGGCGGCGCAATTGAAGCCATCAGCCGGGCGGGTTCTGCACAACAGCAGGCGCTGTACCTGCCGAAGATGATCAGCGGTGAGTGGACCGGCACCATGAACCTGACGGAATCACAGGCCGGCTCCGATCTGTCCGCGGTGCGCACCCGCGCCGTCCCGGAAGGCGATCATTACCGCATCTTCGGCCAGAAAATTTTCATCACCTGGGGCGAACATAACATGACGGCCAACACCATTCATCTGGTCCTGGCCCGTACCCCAGACGCCCCGGAAGGCGTCAAGGGCATTTCGCTATTCATCGTCCCCAAGTTCCTGGTTAATCCAGACGGTTCACTGGGTGCGCGCAATGACGTGCACGCCGTATCCGTCGAACACAAGTTGGGTATCCACGCCAGT
Source organism: uncultured Candidatus Competibacteraceae bacterium (assembly GCA_964508935.1). Lineage (GTDB taxonomy): Bacteria > Pseudomonadota > Gammaproteobacteria > Competibacterales > Competibacteraceae > UBA2383. The sequence continues at coordinate 23,687 of CAZDVY010000001.1, forward strand.
CCGACCTGCGTGATGGCCTTCGGTGACCAGGAGGGGGCTATCGGCTATCTGGTCGGCCAGGAAAACAAGGGGCTGGCCTACATGTTCATCATGATGAACGAGGCCCGCTTCAAGGTCGGCGTGCAGGGACTGGCGATTGGCGAGCGCGCCTATCAGGCCGCCCGCGAATACGCCAAGGACCGGGTGCAGGGGCGACCCGTCGGGGTCAAGAGCGGCGACCGGGTGACGATCATTCATCATCCCGACGTGCGGCGGATGTTGATGACCATGAAGGCGCAAAACGAGGCCATGCGTGCGCTGGCCTATGTCACCGCCAAGCACATGGACCTGGCTCGTCATCATCCCGATCCGGCGGTGCGCAAGGCGCAGCAGGCGCGGGTTGACCTGTTGATCCCGGTCGTTAAGGGCTGGGAGACCGAACTGGGTATCGAGGTCGCCTCACTGGGCGTCCAGGTGCATGGCGGCATGGGCTTCATTGAAGAAACCGGCGCTTGTCAGCACCTGCGCGATTCCCGCATCGCCACGATCTACGAAGGCACCACCGGCATTCAGGCCGCTGACCTGGCGGGCCGCAAGCTGAGCATGGATCAGGGTGCGACGATGCAGGCGCTGATTGCGGATATGGAAGCGACGATAGCCGATCTGGGCGCAGCGCCGGGCGATGACCTTGCAACTATCCGCGCTGCGCTGGGCGACGGTGTCAAAGCGTTAACCGAAGCGACCCGGTGGATTCTAGCCAGCCGCGATCCCAATGCAGTGATGGCAGTCTCTGTCGACTATCTGATGCTCACCGGCTACGTCTGTGGTGGTTGGCAGATGGCCCGCGCCGCCCGAGTGGCGCAAAGCAAACTGGCGTCCGGCGAGGACCCGGTGTTCCATGAAGCCAAGCTGATTACCGCCCGCTTCTACGCCGAACATATCCTGCCGAAGGCTGGCGCACTGTCGCGTTCAGTTCAGCATGGCGGTGTTTCCATGATGGCGTTGACTGAAGAACAGTTTTAACAGCCATATTATGGTTGCTTGGTTTCCACGCTTCGGCATGGAAACCAAGCTGATCCTAGTCATTCGCCAATAGCGGTTTATTCGCTCAGATTGGCAAACAGATGAAACCCCAAGATGAGCCGGGCTGGCGAACTGGAAACACAAATCCTGGACTGGGAGAAATCGCATTGCAGCGATCGCTAGTACGCTGTCATCTGAACTTCCTGTATTTTTCAGGGGTGGACCCCCTCAAAATCTTACTGACAGGACACTAGCCAGGTTTAGTGGATGGAATCCCATTTTCGTATACTAAAATCCCCTGAATCCCTTACGGCAGATCCTGAATCTGTAGGCGCTTACGTCATGACCGAACTCACCATCCGCGAGTCTGCAATCTCCCGCGCCAATCTGCTGGACCGCACCATGCACAATCTTCGCGAGGCGTGGCGCGACATGGCTGACTGGCGTGGAGGACTGTTTTCCGCAGCCCCCAGTCCGCATCTGCCCGACAAGGATGCGGAAACCCTGAAAACCCAGATGCGCGACTGTCTGGAAGCACGCGGCGGCGAAGTCTCGGCCCGCGCCCGCGCCGCCAATCTGGGGCGCATCTACCTGTCGCTGAACGCCCAAGGTCGCCAGCGGTTTTTGCAAATCCTGGCCCGTGAGTTCGACATCGACCGTCGGGCGGTGGACAAAGCGGCGGCAGCTCTGCAACAAGCCAGCGATGATCTCAAGGAGCGCGCTAAAGCGGAACGGGCGTTGCGTCAAGCCCTGCAACCGCCGCGCCTGAGATTGTTGGCGCAACTCAACGCCCTGCCCGAAGGTTTTCTGTTCCTGGTGGACTTGCGTGAGGAGCTGCTGGGCTGGAGCAGGGACGATCCGACGCTGGCGGCGCTGGAGCGGGATTTGCTGTCGCTGTTGGCTTCCTGGTTTGATGTCGGTTTTCTGGAGCTGCGGCGCATCACCTGGGATTCGCCTGCTTCCCTGCTGGAAAAAATGATCGCCTATGAAGCAGTGCATCCCATCCGCAGTTGGGATGATCTGAAAAACCGGCTCAGCTCCGACCGGCGCTGTTTCGCGTTTTTTCATCCGCGCATGGCCAGTGAGCCGTTGATCATCGTTCAGGTGGCGCTGGTTCACGGCATCGCCGACAATGTCCAGACCCTGCTGGATGAAACCGCGCCGGTCATCGATCCGCAGACGGCGGACACAGCAATTTTCTATTCCATTTCCAACGCCCATGACGGTTTGAGCGGCATCAGCTTCGGCAATTTCCTGATCAAACGGGTGGTCGATGAGCTGGCGGGTGAATTCAAGAATCTCAAGACCTTCGCTACCCTGTCGCCGATTCCCGGGTTCCGTCAGTGGCTGGATCGCAAACTGAATGACTCCAAAAACAGCGAGGAGGTGGAAAGCGAGTGGCTGACCGCCGCCGAGCGCAAGGCGCTGGCCAGTGCGGCGGGGACGGGTAAGGAGCCGGCTTCGCTGAAAACCCTGTTGCAAACGGACTGGTCGCAAAAGCCGGAGCTGGCCAAGGCATTGAAGCATCCGCTGATGCGGTTGTGCGCTCGTTATCTGGTCAAGGAAAAGCACAATGGCGGCCCGGTGCTGGATCGGGTGGCGCGCTTCCACCTCTCCAATGGCTCACGCATTGAACGACTGAACTGGCTGGCGGATACCTCGGCCAATGGCATCGCCCAGTCGGCGGGCCTGATGGTGAACTACCTCTATAAACTCAGCGATATTGAGGCCAATCACGAAGCCTATCGCGGTGAGGGCAAGGTCACCACGTCATCGGCGATCCGCGCCCTGCTCAAGCACTGAGCGGCAACGCCCTCACTCCTGCGCAAAATAGCGATTCAGAAACTCATCGAAGGACATCTCGTCCGTCGCTTCAAGTTCTCGCTGTTCGCGCCAGGACCGTTCCGCCGCTGCGATGAAAAACGGCGTCCGTTCTTCGGCCAGCGGCGGTGCCTCGAAAAAGCGCCGATGCTGTTCGGATAAGCGCCGGGCGCAGCGGAAAAAATTCTCGCCGCTGCCGCGCATCACCGCCAGCATCTGCGCCGAGGGCGTGCGCTCTGAATCAGCCAGCGTCGCCTGTTGTTCCGCCAACGCTGCTGCGTACAACCGTTGTTCCGCGCCCATGTCCAACAATTCGCAAATCGGCTGCAACTGACCGAGCAGTTCCGCCGCCCAGCCTCGCAACGGCAAGGCTGGCGCGTGGCGGCGCTGCAACACCAGCGCTGGATCGCGCCCAGTCAGCGCCGTCGCCATTTGATTGTCGTCAATGATGCGCCGCTCTTCGGCGTCAAACGGCGGCGATTCGGCGAGCAGACAAAGCAGCAGAAAAGCTTCTAGAAAGCGCATCTGACTGACGGTGACGCCCAGCGGTTGCAGCGGATTGATGTCCACCGAGCGCAGTTCGACATAAGCCACGCCACGCCGTCGCAACGCTATCGTCGGTTTTTCATTACCTTGCGGCGGCTGCTTGGGCCGCATCGAGGTGTAATATTCGTTCTCGATTTGCAGAATGTTGGCGTTCAATTGGCGGTATTCGCCAGCCACTTTGACGCCGATCTGCTCGTAAGGCGGCCAGGGCGTCCGGGTCGCCTGCGCCAGACTGGCGATATATTCGGGCAGCGAGTTATAGCAAACATTGACGCCGCTTTTCTTTTCGGTGCGGTTGGTATAGCCGACATTGCTCATCCGCAGCGAAGTAGCGCAAGGACCATAGCAAGTGTGGTCGTCAAATTCCGGCAGCGTGGTGGCCTTGCCGTCGAGGAACGATTTGCAAACTGCTGGCGACGCGCCGAACAAATACAAAATCAGCCAGCCGAAGCGTTGCAGGTTGCGGATCAGGCCAAAATAGGCGGCAGAGCGGAAATCCTGCAACGGGCGCCGGTCGCCCTCCATGTCCTGAAACGCCGCCCAGAATTCGTCCGGCAACGAGAAATTAAAGTGAATTCCGGCAATGACCTGCATGATCCGCCCATAACGCCAAGCCAGCCCACGCCGGTAAACGTGTTTCATCTGGCCTAGGTTGGAGCGGCCATATTCGGCGATGGGAATGCTGGCCTCGCCGGCCAGAATGCAGGGCATGCTCGCCGACCACAGCAATTCATCGCCGATGCGCGGATACACAAAACGGTGAATTTCATCCAGGCAACGCAGCGCCGCCTCGGCGTCCGGCAGCGGTGGGGTGATGAACTCCAGCAGCGCCTCGGAATAATCGGTAGTGATCAGCGGATGAGTCAGCGCTGAACCGAGCGCAGCGGGATGGGGTATTTGCGAGATATAACCGTCCGGGGCGACCCGCAGCGCCTCGCGTTCCAAGCCCAGCAAGCGGCCTTTCAGCAAAGCGCGCGGATCGGCATTGAACAGTCGGGTCAGACGCTGATGAAGGATGGAGTGCATGTTCGCCTCGTCGAAGGGGAGCGGCATTGCCAGGCAAGCGCCGGTGGACAGGATAGAGTGGCGTAACGCGGCGATTTTACGCCGTTGGCGCAATCAGCGGCGGCAAGGCCCGAATGATTTTGACCGTCTCGACGCTGATTTGCGCGATCTGGCCGATCAGCCGGAGCAGAAATTGTGGATCGTCGGGACGATTGGGATCGTTGACCAGGCCACTGCGCGAATCTGTTTTGACCTGATATTGGTCGATAACCCATTCCAGAGCGCAGCGATGGCCCAGGTGATACTCCAGGGCTTCGGGCGGAACGCCGCCCAGGGTCAGCCAGTCGTTGTAAAGAATCGCCGTTTTCTCCGCATTCCAGCGCATCCGCCGCACCGTCCAGTCATGCGGTTGATCGGGCGCGTAAAGGCGGGTCAACGGATATTCCGGTTGCTGTTGATAATTCAAGTGCAGTTCAGCGAGTTGTTGACCGGCCCGGCAATAGGCCCAAAAATCTGAAGCGTAGGGAATACGCGGCAGTTCGCGCCTTAAATTGGCGGCGTAGTGTTGGCGATAGTCTTCACTGTGCAATAATCCATAAATGTAATAAAAAATATCCCATTTGCTGATCCGCGAATCCCGGTAATGCCGACTAAACTGTAGCAAAGCCCATCCAGTGATATTTTCCTGACGGTGCTGGCCGTCTTCGCTGTAAATGTAGAAGGGAAAGCACTGTGTCGAGGAACCCGCGCCGACCAGATGCATATCCACCAAACCCTGACTGATCAGCACCATAAAGGGTTTTTCTGAACCTTTATCGGTATGGCAAATCACCCGGTTTTCCTGTTCCTGAACACGGGTCGGCGCAATCAACGGAAATTGTCCGCGCCGGTGCGTCAGTAAAGGATCGAAATAAACAAACTGCGGGGTGAACGGTCGATAAAGGCAGATGCGGATATGGTTCGGGTTCAGTCGGGTTTTTAGGCCATTTTCTAGCGCCTTTTTTAAACTGCTGGTCCAACTGATTTTCCGGTCTTCGTAATCAACCAGATCATCTACAGTAGGTTTCGGTTCATCAGCATCCAGCCATTTGTAAACCTGCGCGTTATAAAAATTGATCGTAGTCTTTATATTGGACAACAGGCGTCCCGCGTTGAAATGATAGGCCCAGGCGTCTCTGCCAGTTTGCACGCCAATGCTGAATTTCTTGAAAACTACATGCCGGGCAATCCGCCGCCCAGCTTTTTGCTCTTTGCTGCCCAAGGGAATAAATTTTTTAAAGTCTGGTCGCAAATTTTCTGTAAGCCATGTATGATTTAAATCAACTTTAGCGAGCTGTATTGGTAAATTGGAATAAATAATCGCGTCATTCAGGATTTTCTGCTTATCGTCATATTTTAAGTAGTCTTCAGTAGAATAAATCCAAATATCTGCTTTTTTACCATCAAGCTTTGGGCGTTTAATCAAAAAGGTAATGCCGACACCGACCCGAATCTTGTTATCAAAAATATTCCCGCCTTCTTGGCGCCGACGCTCTGCTGAAGTACGCGCATTTCCTTTTAAGTTAATATGATAGATTTCTGCAAATTCTTCAGCCAGACATTGGCGCATTCCATCAAACGCCAATCCGTCAAGAAAACTATTATTGCTGACAAACGCGATAATTCCGCGAGGCTGATTGCGCAAGCGTTCGGTTGCCCAGGCAAAAGCTTTGACATAGGGATCACTCAGCGCGTTTTTATTGGATGCGCTGGAATGAGCCGCGTAAGACTCGGCAACCCATTTTTCCACTTCGCCATAGACGCGATTTTTGTTATTGTCATTTTCGTTGGCTTGCCGGGCATTATAAGGTGGATTACCGATGATAACGAAAAGATCAGAGGCTTTTTGCCGGGTGACGCGATGCATATTCTCAGGAATGGAAAATCCAAAACTATGCTGGCGACTTTCCGCCAGTTCAAAAGTATCGACCAGGCAAATCCCTTCAAAGGGTTGATATTCGCCGGCCATTTGATAATAGGCGTGTTCAATATTCATGCTGGCGATGTAATAAGGCAGCAGCATGATTTCATTGCAATGCAATTCTTCCGTGTATTTGTGTTTGAGCGCCGCCGGGTCAATTTCCCGTAAAATCCGGGTAATAAAATTACCGGTACCGACAAAAGGATCAATAATTTGTACACCGCTGGATGAAAGCGAACGATCAAATTCCCGCCGCAACAGTTCATTGACTGAATGCACCATAAAATCCACAATCGGCTGCGGGGTGTAAACGACGCCATAGGTATCCGCCGCCTTAATGGCAAATCCCTGAAAAAACTGTTCATAAACTGCGTTGAGAAAGCTCTGTTTTTCCGCATAATCGTCAATGGTTGCGGCAGTGCTTTCAAGCACCCGATAAAAATGATCGAGCTTTTTCAGGAATTCTTCGCGACTGAAGGCGCGGGAGGTCAACGCAGCGATCACTTGTTCAATTTCCCGGGCGATGATGTTTTTATTGATGAAGTCGGGATTATTGAACACCTTGCGGAAAATGCGCTCGGTCAGCAAATGCTGAATGAGCATTTCTTCAACGGCGGCGACCGCCAGATTGGGATTGATGGATTCCTGGCAGAGACGGAAAAAGCTTGCAAACGCCGCGGAAAAATGCGGATTGCCGGCGCGTTCCTGCTGGACGATCACCAGCAGCGCCTGACCGAGTTCCTGCACCTTGTCCTTGAAACCGGCGACGGCTTCCTGCCATTGTTGATAGGCCGGCGGCTGGTAGCCGAAAAACAGTTGCAGAGCTTCGATCAATAAATCCGGGGCCTGACCGATGTCGGCGCGGAATACTTCGCGTCCGTTCTGCCACAGAATGATCCGGTCGGGCGATTGAAACAGGATATTGTCCTTGGGGTAGCCAGCGGCCCATTTTTTTTCAATCTCCTGCTCCAGATCATCCTGACGATCCTTCGCTTCCCACAGACCCAGACGCAGGGCGAACTGATCGACAATCGCCCCATCGACGCGCAAAGGGCGGCGCTGATCGCGGGCCAGAGCGTACTGCTCTACCAGTTTTAAATTCGGGAGCTGGCTGGCGCAATGACGCAACAACGCGGCAAATGCCGGGGCTACCGCCCCTTCATGCTGCGCATCGGCTTGCGCCATAGCTTCCAACTGCTGGTAATAGGCGCGGATCGCTTTATGATGAGGTTTGAGATTGAGCATGGCGGCTATAATAAATGACCTTTCGCATTGTTACCCATGAGCTTTCCTAATCATGCACGACAGTTTACTTCCTGCGCCACTCCCGCACTGCCTTCCCCTCATCCCTGTGGTCGAGAGCGAGTTTACAGCCTGGCTGGAGCGACAGGATCAAGTGCTGCGCCGTTGGCTGACGACCACCGGTTTCAAGGCCAAGCCGGGCAGTTTCAGCCTGATTCCCGGTGCCGACGGTCAGTTACAGGCTGTCGTTGTCAACATCAGCCAGGCCGATGATCTATGGGCGTTGAGTCACTTGCCGGCGGTGTTGCCGGAAGGCGATTATGCGCTGGATGTCGCCGGGTTCGACGCCGAGCAAATCGAGCGGTTGACCCTGGGTTGGGCGCTGGGCGCTTACCAGTTTGTGCGCTACAAACAACCGAAGCGGGCCATGGCGCGGCTGGCGCTGCATCCGGCCTGCGCCGCCGAGCGCATTGAGAATGTGGTAGCGGCCGTGACTTTGGCGCGTGATTTGATCAACACCCCGGCGGAAGACCTGATGCCGGAACATCTAGCCGAGGCGACTCAGGCGCTTGCGCAGGAATTCGGCGCGACCTTTGAACAAAGCGTCGGCGAGGCGTTATTGGCGCACAACTATCCGCTGGTTCATGCTGTCGGGCGAGCCAGCGTCCATCCGCCCCGGCTGCTCGATCTGCGCTGGGGCGATGCGGCTCATCCCCAGGTGACGCTGGTCGGCAAGGGCGTCTGTTTCGACAGCGGCGGGCTGGATTTGAAGCCTTCGAGCGCCATGCGTTTGATGAAAAAGGATATGGGCGGCGCCGCGACCGCGCTGGGGCTGGCGCGGCTAATCATGAGCGCTGGCTTGCCTATCCGACTGCGAGTCCTGATTGCGGCGGTGGATAACGCCGTCGCCGGTAACGCCTTCCGTCCGGGCGACGTGATCCGCTCGCGGCAGGGGCTGACTATCGAAATTCATAATACCGACGCCGAGGGCCGGCTGATTCTCTGCGACGCCCTCAGCGAAGCGGCCAGCGAGCGGCCCGAAGTGTTGATTGATTTCGCCACGCTGACCGGCGCGGCGCGGGTGGCGCTGGGAACGGAAGTGCCGGCGCTGTTCTGCAACGATGAGGCGCTGGCCGCCGGACTGCTGGCGGCGGCGGAGCGGGAACAAGACCCGTGCTGGCGGTTGCCCCTGCATCAACCCTACCGGGAGATGCTGGACAGCAAGATCGCCGACATCGCCAACGCTTCTGACTCCTCTTACGCCGGAGCAATCACCGCCGCCCTGTTTTTAAAGGAATTCGTTCCCGATGGCCTGCCGTGGGCGCATATCGATCTGATGGCCTGGAATCTGAAGACTCAGTCGGGCCGCCCAGAGGGCGGCGAGGCGATGGCCCTGCGCGCCGTGTTCGGCTGGCTGGAAGAACGGTATGCGTGAGGTGGGTTGGGTTGCCAAAAAAACGGCAATCCAACCCTCGGCGAGAACGACGTTGGTGGGTTTAAATGCTCAGGCGACCGGATGCCGCAGTTGCGGATTGGCGATGGGCGGCTTGACCGAATAGTCGTAGAAGCCCTTGCCGGTCTTGCGGCCCAGATAGCCCAGTTGCACCAGGCGGGTCAGGGTGTGCGGCGGCGACACATGCGGCTGATGCATGTCCTGATAGATATTCAATGTCATCGCCTCCACTACGTCCAGCCCAATGTAGTCGGCCAACTCAAACGGCCCCATCGGATGTCCGGCGCCCGATTTCATCGCATGGTCAATATCGGCAATGTTACCCGTTCCCATCTCCAGCAGGCGGATGGCGCTCAACATATAGGGCGTCAACAACCGGTTAACGATAAAGCCAGTGGTGTCCTGCACAATGACCGGGTCCTTACCCAGTTTCTTGCAGAACGCATCCAGAGTATTGATGGTGTCATCCGAGGTTTCGAAGGCGTGGATAATCTCGACCAGCTTCATCACTGGGGCCGGATTGAAGAAGTGCAGGCCGGCGACCCGATCCCGCTGCTTGCAGACCGCCATCATCGCCGTTACCGACAGCGTGGAGGTGTTAGTAGTCAGCAGCGCCTGCGGCGACACGATGCCTTCCAACCGCCGGAACAGGGCGTTCTTGGTGTCCAGATCCTCGATGATCGATTCGACGATCAGATCGCAATCGGCCACCTCGGCCTCGCTGGTCGTGAAATGCAGCAGGCCCAGCGTCGCGTCCTTTTTTTCCACCGTCATCTTGCCGCGTTCGACCATCTTGCTGAGGGATTTGTCCAGGCCGGCGCGAATTTTATCGGTTGAACCCGGGGTCGCCTTGACCGCGACCGTCGGGATGCCTGCCTGTGCGCAGACCTGCGCGACGCCCAGTCCCATTGCTCCACAGCCCATGACACCGACTTTCTTGATTTCCATCGTGTGTTCCTTATAGCGTTGTTAAAATTGACGACAGGGTTTTCCGGCATTGGCGACGCGCCGGCAGCGAATAATCCTACACATTATAATGAAATTCCGGGTCGTTCGGGTAATCCGCCACAATCATGCTATCCCTCCCGCCCTGAACCCGCGCTTCAGCGATGCTTGAATTCGGCGGCGCGCTTGCTGGCAAACGCTTCCATGCCCTCCTTCTGGTCCTCGGTGGCGAACACCGCATGGAAAGTCCGGCGCTCAAACAGGAGTCCCTCAGCCAAAGTTGTTTCATAAGAGCGGTTGACGCATTCTTTGGTCATCATCACGGCGGGCAGTGAGTAGCCCGCGATGGTTTCGGCGGTCTTGATGGCTTCTTCAATCAATTCGGCGACGGGAACAATCCGGCTGACCAGACCGGCTCGTTCGGCTTCCACAGCATCCATCATCCGCCCGGTCAGGCACAATTCCATCGCCTTGGACTTGCCGACCAGTCGGGTCAGGCGCTGGGTGCCGCCAGCGCCCGGCAGAATGCCGAGCTTGATTTCCGGTTGACCAAACTTGGCGGTGTCGGCGGCCAGAATGAAATCGCACATCATCGCCAACTCACAACCACCGCCCAGGGCATAACCGGCGACTGCTGCAATCACTGGCTTGCGGCAACGACTGACCCGCTCCCAGTTGCGGGTGATGAAGTTGCCCGTGTAGGCGTCCATGTAGGAATAATCCTTCATGCCCTTGATGTCGGCGCCAGCGGCAAACACTTTTTCGCCGCCGGTCAGCACAATGGCGCGGATCGCTTCATCAGCCTCGATAGCGTCCAGCGCCTGAGTCAGATCATCCATCAAGTCATTGGACAGGGCATTGAACGCCTTGGGCCGGTTGAGGGTCACCAGGGCTACCGGACCACGGGTTTCGACCCGGATATTTTCATAGTTCATACATTGATCCTCATTTTCCAAACGGATTATTAGCAGGGTCGTTGCGATTCTGGCAGAGATTGCCACCGCGCGGCTTGCACGGAAAAGCCGCGCACCTCTAACCGCCCGTCCATTTTAACCCATGGTTTGGATATTTTTTGAAGACGGCTTAAGGTTTAGAGGTTAGCCGCACTTGCTTGGTAAATATACGGCGCAACGCGGATTTTACAGAACCGCTGCCCCTGCCGCTTCCAGCATTCGGGTCAACCGAATCAACGGCAGACCGATCAGACTGGTGGGATCGTCGCCCTCCAATCGCTCGAACAGCGCGATGCCCAGCCCCTCGGACTTGAAACTGCCCGCACACTGATAGGGTTGTTCCCGCCGCAGGTAGGTCTCAATCATCGTCGCGGTCAGGGAACGAAAGACCACCTGGAATTCCTCGACCGCCACTTGGCATTGCTCGCTGGCGCTGTCCAGCAGACACAATCCCGTATAGAAGAGGACGGTGCGTCCGGACGCCTGCTGCAACTGCGCAACCGCTCGCGGGTGGTCGCCGGGTTTGCCGAGGAGGCTGCCGTCCAGGACGGCAACCTGATCCGAGCCGATGATCAGCGCATCTGGCGCAGACCGGGCGACTGCCCGGGCTTTTTGTTCCGCCAGCCGCACCACCAGCGCCGGAGCTTCTTCGCCCGGCAGATGGGTTTCATCGACTTCGGAAGCCTGTACCGTGAAGGGCAATCCCAGCCGCATCAACAATTCGCGGCGAAACGGCGAGGCGGACGCCAGCAGCAGACGGCGGCCATCGGGCAAAGTTTCAGACATAAGCACCCTTCGATGAATGCATGGAAAAGATCGGCATTGTGCGGAATTTGGGTTTATTTTGACAGAATTCCGGCTTGCCGATATGATTCCGCGCCTTATGCAGACCCCGGCGCTTCCCGAAAAAATTCACCCTTGGCGGATCGCCGCTGAAAGCGGCTGCCTGAACGGGAAGTTGGCGCTGGCGGCATTGCCGCGCCTGACCGCGGCGGTGGATCACGCCGACGGCATGGTCGCCGTTGCGCTGACAGCGGGCGTTGATGGACAAGGCATCCGGTTCATCAAAGGCGTCTTGCGCGCTGAAGTGGCGCTGATCTGCCAGCGTTGCCTGGGTTTATTACGGTGGCCGCTGGAGGTCACGGTCAGCCTGGGGCTGGCGCGCGACGAGGCGCACATCGACCGGTTGCCGGAGGAGTATGAACCGTTGCTGATTGCCGAAGGCGGCAGCCTGGCTGTGGCTGATCTGGTTGAAGATGAATTGTTACTCGCCCTCCCGCAGATTCCCCGGCATGACGATCTGCGAGAATGCGTGGCCTTGGGTGAAGTCCGGTACGGCGAACCGGCGCTGGATGTGGAACGCCGCCAGCCCCTTACCGCGCTGGCTTCCCTGTTACAGGATTCCAAAAGGAGTCATTGAATCATGGCTGTACAAAAAAGCCGCAAAAGTCCCTCCAAGCGAGGCATGCGCCGTTCGCACGACGCTCTGACCGGACCCACGCTCTCGACAGACCGCACCTCTGGCGAATTGCATCGCCGTCATCATGTGACCCCGAACGGCTTCTATCGTGGCCGCAAGGTGATCAATGCGCCAGTGGTCACCGAAGAATAAGGGTGACGCGCCATCGTTCCCTTGCATGCTATTCCACTCGATCCTGCCGGCTCTCGCGTGAATAGGCCGTTGACTATCGCCCTGGACGGCATGGGCGGCGATATCGGTCCCGAAGTGGTCGTACCCGCTGCCTTGCGGGTGTTAAAAACGTCGGAAGATGCGCTACGGTTGATTCTAGTCGGTCAAGAAGATGTGCTGTCGGCTTGCCTGACCCGGCTCAAAGCCAAGGACCATCCGCAGATCGTTATTCGTCATGCTTCGCAGTTGGTGAGCATGGATGAATCACCCGCGCAGGCTCTGCGGGTCAAAAAAGACTCTTCAATGCGGGTGGCGATCAACTTGGTGAAACAGGGCGATGCGGATGCCTGCGTCAGCGCCGGCAATACCGGCGCGCTGATGGCGACGGCCCGCTTTGTCCTCAAAACCCTGCCGGGTATCGACCGTCCCGCCATTTGCACCACCCTGCCGACGGTGCGCGATCATGTCCGGGTGCTAGATCTGGGCGCCAACGTGGACAGCAAGGCGGAGCATCTCCTGCAGTTTGCGGTGATGGGTTCGGTGCTGGCGGCGGTGAACGGCATCGAGCGGCCGCGCGTCGGCTTGCTGAATATCGGCGAAGAAGACATCAAGGGTAATGAACAGGTCAAGGAAGCGGCCCGTCTGCTGGCGGTCAGCGATCTCAATTACATCGGATTCGTCGAAGGAGACGGCGTCTATCTGGATGACGTGGATGTCGTCGTTTGCGATGGCTTCGTCGGTAATGTCGCCCTCAAGAGCAGCGAAGGCGTCGCCAAGCTGATCCGTCATTACATGACCCAGGAATTCAAGCGGAATCTGCTGACCCGCCTGGCCGGCCTGATCGCCTTGCCGGTTTTGCACGCTTTCAGCCGCAAGATTGATCCCCGTCGCTATAACGGCGCCAGCCTGCTGGGCCTGCCGGGCATCGTCATCAAAAGCCATGGCGGCGCGGATGCGCTGGCGTTCGCCAACGCGATTCAGGTCGCCATGCTGGAAGCCAAACAGGCCTTACCGCAACGCATCGATACCCATCTGTCCGCCCTTCACGCCGCGAGGCAAGCGCTTTGAACTACGCCAGAATCGCCGGAACCGGCAGCTATCTGCCGGAGAAAGTGCTCACCAACGCCGATCTCGAACAACTGATCGATACGACGGCGGACTGGATTGTGGAACGCACCGGAGTCGAAGAGCGCCACATTGCCGCACCGGACGAGACCACCTGTGATCTGGCCGAACGCGCCGCCCGCCGGGCGCTGGAAGCCGCCAATCTGGAACCGGGCGCTATCGACCTGATTGTTCTGGGCACGACCACTCCTGATCATGTTTTCCCCAGCGTCGCCACCCAGTTGCAGCATCGTCTGGGCTGCCACGGCGGCCCGGCCTTCGATGTACAGGCGGTCTGCACCGGCTTTGTTTACGCCATGGACATCGCCCACCGCTTCATCCGCACGAATGCGGCCAAACGAGCGCTGGTGGTTGGAGCAGATACGTTTACCCGCATCATCAACTGGGAAGATCGCGGCACCTGCATCCTGTTCGGCGATGGCGCCGGCGCGGTGGTGCTGGAGGCGACGGATCAGCCGGGTATTATCGACAGCCGATTGGGAGCGGATGGCCGTTACAAGGAACTGCTATGGGTGCCGGCGGGCGTATCCAGCGGCTACGAGCAGACCCGGCAGAACGCAGCTTTCGTGGAAATGCGCGGCAGCGAGGTGTTCAAAGTGGCGGTGACCACCCTCAAGGATATGGCCGAACACATTCTGGCGGCGAATCAAATGACGGTCGCCGATGTGGACTGGCTGATCCCGCATCAGGCCAACCGCCGGATTCTTGCCGCGACCGCCAAGCGTCTGGGCTTGCCGGAAGAGCGGATGGTGGACTGTGTGCGGACGCACGGCAATACCTCTGCGGCTTCGGTGCCGCTGGCGCTGGATGTGGCGGTGCGCGATGGCCGTGTCCAGCGAGGCCAAACGCTGTTACTGGAAGGCTTTGGCGGCGGGTTCACCTGGGGTGCAGTACTGGTGAAGTATTGAGGCGGAGAAGGTCATGATGAAGACGCTGGACGGTGAAATTGCCCTGGTGACCGGAGCCAGCCGGGGCATCGGTCAGGCGGTTGCCCGCGAACTGGGTCGGCGCGGGGCAACGGTGATCGGCACGGCGACGACGGAAGCCGGCGCGGATGCGATTACGCAGGATTTGCAGAGGCGGGACATTAGAGGTCGCGGTTTGCAGTTGGAGGTCACTGACCTGACGTCGGTGGACGCAACGGTCAAGGCGGTGATTCAGGAATTTGGCGCGCCTAGTGTTTTGGTCAACAACGCCGGCGTCGCTCGCGATAACCTGCTGTTGCGGATGAAGGAAGAGGAATGGACGTTCATCCTCGACACCAATCTGAGTTCGGTCTATCGGCTGAGCAAGGCGGTGTTGCGGGGGATGATGAAGGCCCAGCGCGGGCGCATTATCAACATCACCTCGGTGGTGGGCATCATCGGCAGCGCCGGACAAGCCAATTATGCGGCGGCCAAGGCCGGCATTATCGGCTTCACCAAGTCACTGGCGCGCGAGGTGGGGTCGCGCAACATCACCGTCAACGCCGTCGCGCCAGGGTTGATTGAAACTGACATGACCCGGGCGTTGCCGGAGAGCCAGCGTCAGGCGCTGATTGAATCGATTCCATTGCAACGACCCGGTCAACCCGAGGATGTCGCGCATGTCGTGGCGTTCCTGGCTTCGTCAGACGCCGCTTACATAACCGGCGCGACCCTGCACGTCAACGGCGGAATGGCTATGATATGAGGCCAGTCAACGGCTAGAATTTGGGGGAATCCGCGCTGGCGCGCCGGCGGTCAGCGTGGGGTCTGAAAATCGCCGAGTTTTGGAAAACATCACCGGATATTTTCTGCAATTCGCGCAAGTTGTGATACCGTTGCGCCGGATTTCACCCGCCATTTACGGTGGGTGCGGATTGAAACAAGCAGACAGACACCGAGGAAGCAAACCGTCATGACCGACATCAGCAATATCGAAGCCCGCGTTAAAAAAATCATCATCGAGCAACTCGGGGTGAAGGAAGAGCAAGTCACTAATGAGGCCTCTTTCGTCGAGGATCTCGGCGCTGACTCGCTGGATACCGTTGAACTGGTGATGGCTCTGGAGGAAGAATTCGAACTCGAGATTCCCGATGAGGATGCCGAGAAAATCACCACGGTGCAGCAGGCGATTGATTACATCGCGGCGCATTTGGGTTGAAGGCGTCAGTTCAACGTCGTTCGGGTTCATCCGCCGCGACCGCCGCCGGGGGTCGCGGCCTGATTGGTTCAGCGCAGCACAGCAGAGGATAGTCCTGTGGGCAAGCGGCGAGTGGTAGTGACCGGGATGGGGATCGTATCGCCCGTCGGCAGCACGGTGGAAACAGCCTGGAGTAACATTCTGGCCGGCCACAGCGGTATTGGCCCGGTCACTGCTTTCGATGTCGCCAGTTTCCCGGTGCGCATCGGCGGGGCGGTGAGGGATTTTCAGGTTGAGCAGTATCTGCCGGTCAAGGAAGCCAAGAAAATGGATACGTTTATTCATTACGGCATCGGCGCCGCGATGCAGGCGATCCGTGATTCCGGGCTGGAGGTCACGGAAGCCAACGCCGAACGCATCGGCACCTATATCGGCTCTGGCATCGGTGGTCTGCCGGGCATCGAGGAAGGTCACTCCGCTTTTCTGAAAGGCGGGCCGCGTCGACTGACCCCGTTCTTTGTGCCGCGCAGCATTATCAACATGGTGTCGGGCAACCTGTCGATTCTGTACGGGATCAAGGGGCCTAATTTAGCGGTAGTGACCGCCTGCACCACCGGCACCCATAGCATTGGTCTGGCCGGGCGGCTGATCGCCTATGGCGACGCAGATGTCATGATCGCCGGCGGCGCGGAAATGGCGACCACACCGACCGGGCTGTGCGGTTTCGCGGCGGCGCGTGCGCTGTCGCTGCGCAACGATGAACCGGAGAAAGCCAGTCGCCCCTGGGATAAAGATCGTGATGGCTTCGTGCTGAGCGATGGCGCCGGGGTGGTGGTGCTGGAGGAATACGAACACGCTAGGCGACGCGGTGCACGCATTTACGCTGAACTTATCGGCTTTGGCATGAGTGGCGATGCTTACCACATGACCCTGCCGCCGCCTGATGGCGATGGCGCCCGGCGGGCGATGATCAATGCGTTGCGCGATGCGGAAATTACTCCCGAGGCGGTCGATTACATCAATGCCCACGGCACATCCACGCCGGCAGGAGACAAGATTGAGAGCAACGCCGCCAAAGCGGTATTCGGCGACCATGCCTACCGGTTGGCGATGAGTTCCACCAAGTCGATGACCGGTCATTTGCTGGGTGCGGCAGGCGGAGTTGAAGCTATCTTCGCGGTGCTGGCGATCCGCGATCAGGTCGCGCCGCCGACGATCAACCTGGATCACCCGGAAGCAGGCTGTGATTTGAACTATGTACCACATACTGCCCAGGAACGGCAGATTCAGGTGGCGCTGTCCAATTCCTTCGGCTTCGGCGGCACCAACGGCACAGTGGTGTTCCGCGCACTGAATTGAAGGGCGTCAATTCCGTTGATTTTCAAACGGTTTTGGCGATGGGGATTGGCGCTGGCGTTTGGGCTGGCGCTGTTTGTGGTCCTGATTTACACCGATTACCAGCAATTTCTTGATACCTCGCTTAGCGTCCCGGTCAGCGGTCTGGTCCTGGAGGTTAAACCCGGTGTCGGCATCGGTTCTATCGCCCGGCAACT
This sequence comes from uncultured Candidatus Competibacteraceae bacterium, assembly GCA_964508935.1. Taxonomy (GTDB): domain Bacteria; phylum Pseudomonadota; class Gammaproteobacteria; order Competibacterales; family Competibacteraceae; genus UBA2383. The sequence goes on from CAZDVY010000001.1 coordinate 41,025, forward strand.
GCAACAACAACCCGGTTTATCGCGTCCCGCCTTCTATCTGGAAACTTACGCCCGATTGAACGGTCTCGGGTCCCGTCTGAAAGTGGGTGAATATGCGTTGGCCCCTGGTGTGACGCCCCGCACACTGCTCGACCGAATCGTCGCCGGCCGGGTGATCCAGTATCCGCTGACCATTGTTGAAGGCTGGACTTTTCGCCAATTACGGCAGGCTTTAGTTTCCCACCCGAAGCTCGTCCAGACTCTGTCAGACTTGAGCGACGCCGAGGTCATGGCGCGGCTGGATCATCCCGGCGAGCATCCCGAAGGGTGGTTTCTGCCCGATACCTATCATTTTCCCGCCGGCTTCACTGATGCAGCGTTCCTGCGGCGGGCGCGGGCGGCTATGAATCAACGGTTGATGGAAATCTGGAATCGACGCGCGCCTGATGCGCCGGTCAACGATCCCTATCAGGCGCTGATTCTGGCTTCGATCATCGAGAAAGAAACCGGAATCGCAGCGGAACGGGCGGAGATTGCCGGGGTCTTCGCACGGCGTCTGCGCCAGGGTATGCGCCTGCAAACGGATCCTACGGTGATTTACGGGCTGGGCGAGGCGTTTGATGGAAATTTGCGCCGCCGTGACCTCGAAACGGATACGCCGTACAACACCTATACCCGCCCTGGCCTGCCGCCGACGCCGATTGCCCTGCCGGGAACGGATTCACTAAACGCCGCAGTGAATCCGGCGCCCGGCGATACGCTGTATTTCGTAGCTGACGGTGCCGGCGGTCATGTATTTTCCCGGACGCTCGATGAGCACAATCGAGCGGTTCGGCGGTATCAGTTGCAGGGGAAATGAGATGGCTGGTCGATTCATTACCGTCGAGGGCGGTGAAGGCGCGGGGAAAACGACGCAACTGATCTTCATGCGCGACTATTTGGCGCAGGCTGGCTACCGAGTCGTGGTCACCCGCGAACCAGGCGGTACGGCGCTGGGCGAGGAGATTCGCGGTCTGCTGCTGAGCCATCGCCATAACGGGATGACATTGATCGCTGAGACCCTGCTGATGTTCGCTGCCCGCGCTGAACATCTGGAACAAGTGATTCGTCCGGCGCTTGCTGAGGGTCACTGGGTGCTATGCGACCGCTTCACCGACGCTACTTATGCCTACCAGGGCGGTGGGCGCGGTCTGGCGCTGGAGCGGATCACCGTGTTGGAAGACTGGGTGCAGGGCGCGTTGCGGCCTGATTTGACCCTGCTGTTTGATCTGCCGGTAACGGTTGGTTTGGCTCGGGCCGGGAAGCGTAGCGCAGTTGATCGCTTTGAGCGCGAAGATATGGCCTTTTTTGAACGAGTGCGGGCCACTTATCGGGAACAGGGGGTCCAGCACTCTAACCGTTACCGGGTGGTGAACGCTGATCAGTCAATTGCAGGAGTGTGGGCAGAGGTGCAAAACATTCTTGACGAATTCCTGCGTAGCTCTCTGGATCGAAGTGATATACTACAATGATATATATTCACCAGAATCTGGAGGACGTCATGCCGAAGACCGCCAAAATCTTTATGAACGGGCGCAGCCAAGCTGTGCGGTTACCCGCCGAGTTTCGTTTCGATTGCCAAGAGGTTTTTATCGAAAAGCAGGGCGATAAAGTGATTTTGCGACCCAAACCGCAAAATTTGGGTAAAAGCCTAGTGGAGTTCTTCGCTAAAACAGAACCATTCCCCGATGATTTCCTGGCGGATCGCCACGATCTGCCTCTGCAAGATCGGGAGTGGTTCCGTGAAGACGCTTGATACCAACATATGTAGCTACATCCTGCGTCGGCGGCGCCCACAGGTCATCGCGCATTTTGAAGGGTTGGCGTCTGACGATTTGTTCCTGTCAGCGGTGGTTGTAGCGGAACTCCGCTTTGGCGCGGCGAAACTGGGTTCAGAGCGATTCGCTGGCTATTTGGAGAATTGGCTGGGGCTTTTTGATTTACGCCCATGGCCGGTGTCAGCCTCCCGATGTTATGCCCATCTGCGGCGTGGCCTCGAACGCCAGGGAACACCTATCGGTAGTATGGACCTAATGATTGCGGCTCATGCATTGACGGAAAATGCAGTGCTGGTGACCAACAACCTGCGGGAGTTCGGGCGGGTGCCCAATTTGCAGCTAGAAAATTGGGTGGAAGCCGGTTGATGGACCAGACGCAACTCCCCTGGCATGCCGCGCTGTGGCGGCAACTCCAACAGCGTCGAACGGCTGATCGCCTGCCTCATGCGTTGTTGCTGGCCGGCCCAGCGGGGCTGGGCAAGTTGACTTTCGCCCGCCGACTGGCGCAGGCATTATTGTGTGCATCGCCGGATGTGGGGGGCGACGCCTGCGGTCAATGTCGGAGTTGCCGATTGTTCCAGGCAGGTACTCATCCTGATTACAGCCCGGTGCAACCGGCCGAGGAAGGCAAGGTTATCAAAATCGACCAGATCCGCGATCTCTGCGCCTTTCTCGGTTATACCCCGCAATACGGCGGTTACAAGATCGCCCTGCTGGAGCCGGCGGACCGCCTCAATGTCAACGCCGCCAATAGTCTGCTGAAAACGCTGGAGGAACCGCCGGGCGATTGTCTGTTGCTCCTCGTGACGGCCCAACCTGCACGACTGCCAGCCACTGTGCGCAGCCGCTGTCAGGTCATCCCCTTTAGTCCGCCGATGTCGGACATCGCTATGCCCTGGCTCAAGGTGCGGATCGCGGGTGATTTGAATGTAGCGGCGCTACTGGAAACTGCTGGTGGCGCACCGCTAACAGCGTTGACCTATGCGGATGGGGAACGCTGGCGTCATCGTCGGGAATTGGCGGATGGTTATGAACAGGTGATGACAGGCCGGCTGGATCCAATCCGGGCGGCGGAACACTGGACGCGGGGTGATTTGGCTGAAAATCTGCGCTGGCTGGTCAGTTGGCAGATTGATGTGATTCGGCTTAAGATGAGTTCCCATCCTCCGCGCTTGAGTAACCCCGATTTGCGTTCCCTGTTACGGAGTTGGGCCGACCGACAGGCGCCGCGCCTCCTGTTCGACCGGTTAGACGCGGCTCTGCGTCTGTATACCTTGTGTGTAACGGCCCAGGTCAGGGCTGACATGCTCCTGGAAGCGTTTCTCGGCGACGTGGCAGGCGAATAATACATCCGGTTTTCGCGAATAAACTTGATAGAAGGTTGCACCCATGGCAGCTCCCCCCAGACAAGGCGTCATCTCCCTCGCGGTCAAGGACAAGGCGATGCTGCACGCCAATTACATGCCCTTTATCAAGGGTGGCGGCATCTTCATTCCGACTGAAAAAATCTTTGAACTGGGCGATGAGGTTTTTCTTCTGCTAACCCTGCTCGAAGACCCCGAGCGGTTCGCCATCACCGGCAAGGTAGTCTGGATCAACCATCGCACGACCCCCGGCAGTCGGCAGATGGGAGTAGGCATCCAGTTCGGCGGCGCAGACAGCGTCCGGTTGCAGAAAAAGATTGAAGCGCTGCTGGGCGGCTATACCCGGGCTGACCAGCCGACCAATACCATGTAGGCCACCGACCGATCATGTTGGTAGACTCCCATTGCCATCTGGATCGGCTTGATTTCACCCGGTTCGGCGGCAGCCTCGCCGGCGTGCTGGACACGGCGGCGGCCCAGGGCGTCACCCGTCTGTTGAGCGTGGCGACTAATCTGGAAGGCTGGCCGGCGCTGGCCCGGTTAACCGAGCCATACCCCTTCATCGCCCTGTCGGTCGGGGTCCATCCCAGCGAAGAGACGGGGCGCGCGCCGACGGTGGCGGAGTTGACCGCGCTGGGCCGGGCGTCGCGGGTTGTCGCCATCGGCGAGACCGGCCTCGACTATTACTATGGCCGTGACCAGAAAAACCGCCAACAGGACTGGTTTCGCGTCCATATCGCCGCCGCCCGCGCGCTGGGCAAGCCGCTGATCGTTCACACCCGCGAGGCGCGGGAGGACACGCTGCGCATTCTGGCTGAGGAAGGCGCAGCGGAGGTCGGCGGAGTGCTACACTGTTTCACCGAGGACTGGGACATGGCGGTGCGGGCGCTGGAATTGAATTTCTACATCTCGTTTTCCGGCATTGTCACTTTCAAAAATGCCCGACCCATTCAGGACGCCGCGCAACGCCTGCCGGCGGATCGTTTGCTCGTCGAGACTGATTCGCCTTATCTGGCGCCGATTCCACACCGGGGCAAACCCAATCATCCAGCCTGGGTGCGGCATGTTGCGGAATGCGTCGCTCAACTGCGCGGCGAATCGCTGGAGCAGGTAGCGGAGACAACGACCGCGAATTATCTCCGGCTGTTCGGCGCGGCGGGCAGGGAGGCGACGTGAATCACGCGGCGATGCGCGACCGGGTGCGGCGCTGTCTGCATTCCACCCATCACATTGAAACCATGACCGGCGATCATGCCGTGGCCGGCATGGCGCGCGAGGAGCGAACGCTAACGCCGGCGGCGGTGCTTGTGCCGCTGGTAGAGCGTCCTGAAGGCTATACGGTGCTGCTGACCCGGCGGACGGCCCATCTGGAGCATCACGCCGGGCAGATCAGCTTTCCCGGAGGGCGGGCTGAGGAAGAGGACGCCAGCCCGGTGGAAACGGCGTTGCGCGAGGCCGAAGAGGAAATTGGCCTGCACCGCCGGCATGTCGTCGAAATCGCCGGTTTTCTGGACTTGTATCAGACAGTGACGGGGTTTCTGATCACACCGGCGGTGGGGTTTGTCACGCCGCCGTTTGAGCTGCGGCTGGATGATTTCGAGGTAGCCGAGGCATTTGAAGTCCCGTTGGATTTCATTCTTGACCCGCGCCACCACGAGCGCCGCAGTATGCTCTATCAGGGTCGGCAACGGCAGTATTACGTCATTCCCTACGAAAACCGTTTCATCTGGGGCGCAACCGCCGCCATGCTGGTCAATTTTGCCCGGCGATTAACGGGAAACCTGCTGCTCCCTTGAATCCGGCGCGCCGCTGACCGCACCCCGGTGATGGACAAACTGCCGCAACAGGAATTCCTCATCACGCGGGGTCAGGTCAAACCGCAAACTGGCGCTCTCAACCGTCTTGAGAGTGCACTGTCTCTGCTCGGCAAGCCATCGGAATGCCTGGCGCAGCGCCTCGCCTTCGGGAATGACGGATTCCAACATGATGATCTCCCGGTACGCGCAACCTTTGCTTTAGCCGGTATTTCGCATCCCGGCCGCCAAGGCGTTGATCGAGCGCAGCAAGGGCCGCAGCCAAGTTTCCGTTGCGGGCGAGTCGGCGCCGTACTCCCGCAGCGCCTGCCGGTAGCGCGGCAGCAGCGTAACCTGGATATGATTCAGCGGGTCCAAGTAAGGCTTGCGCCGCTCCAGTGATTTGGCCAACGTCGGATTTTCTTCCAGCAGCGTCGGCACTTGCGCCACAGCCAGAATTTCCCGACAGGTCTGTTCATATTCGGTGCGGAACCGCTCGTAAATGCCGACTTCGGTATCGGCATTTTCGCACAGCCGGGCATACTCGCGGGCGATGCCCAAATCGACTTTGCTCAGGGACATCTGGCTGTTATTCAACAGAGCGTGAAAAAACGGCCATTCCTGATAGAGCCGCTGCAACCGGGCCAGCCGGTGGGGATCATCGCCGCGCCAGGCCGCTAGGGCGCTGCCAATGCCAAACCAGCCAGGCAGCGTATGCCGTGACTGTCCCCAACCGAACATCCACGGAATTGCCCGCACCGAGTATTTCGAGCGGTCGCTCTTGGCCCGGTGCGAGGGCCGTGAGCCGAGGTTAAGCAGGCCAATTTCGTTGACCGGCGTGGCTTCGTAAAAATAATCCATAAACCCCGGTGTCCGTTCCGTCAGATCCCGGTAGACCGCTTCGCCCTGCCGGGCCAGTTCCGTCATGACCACTGCCGCTTCCGGCGGGTCGGCAGGAACGTCCTGAATGAGATGACGGCTGGCTTTCATCAGGCCGGTGATGCCCAAAGTCAGTTCATAGACAGCGGTTTCCAGGTTCTGATACTTGAACGACAGTACTTCACCCTGTTCGGTGATCTTGATCTGACCACGCACCGTACCCGGCGGCTGGGCCAGAATAGCATCATGAACCGGGCCGCCGCCGCGCCCGACCGTGCCGCCGCGTCCGTGGAACAGCCGACAGCCGAAACCGCGAGCCGCCGTCAGCGCTGCCGCCTGTTGCTGCGCCTGGTACAACCCCCAGTTGGAGGCCAGGATGCCGCCGTCCTTGCAGGAATCGGAGTAGCCGACCATCACATCCTGCACTCCGCCCGCAGCGGTCAGCAGTTCCCGGTAGGCCGGCTGATCCAGCAAGCGGGTCAGCAGGGTTTCGACCTGGCTCAAATCAGCAATGGTTTCAAACAGCGGGGCGACGCGCAGTTCACAATGCCAGCCACCATCGGCGCGGCGGCCCGCCAGACCCGCGAAACTGGACAGGAACAATACCTCCAGGACATGGCTGGCTTCATGGGTCATGGAGATGACGTAATTGTCAAAGAGGCGCGGGCTGATTTCCACCCGCATCCGCGCCATGATCCGGAAGATATCCAGCGTTTCCTGGGTCGCCGGGCTGAACGAGTCACAATACAGCAGCGGCGTGCCCGGTTGGGTTAACAACTCACCGAGGATGGTTAACCGTTCTTCCTCAGTCAGCGCCGTGTAATCGGGCAGATTGGGAGCCATGGCGAAAATTTCCGCAACCGCCGCCGTATGCCGGGCCGATTCTTGCCGCACGTCGAGCGCTGCCAGATAAAAGCCAAACGTTTCCGCCAGCCGGATTAAATCCTTCAGCTCACCCTCCGCCGCCGCGCTGTCGCCATGGGCGATCAGCGAATCGCGGATCAGGCGCAGGTCTTCGAGAAATTCCGATTCAGCGCCATAACCCCAGAACGGATGAGGCAGCGCCCCGGCATGACCTTCAATGCGCGCCCGGATCGACTCCAGGTTATGCCGCAAGCGATGGTAGATCAGGAAACATTTGCGCCGGTATGGTTCCTGGGCGTATTGCAACGGCGCATCGGCGAACAGCGCGGCCATGCGCCGGGCATCCGCCTCCAGGCTGGCGATGAACGGTGGCGAAGGCGTGACCAACGAACTGGAATAGGTCAACTGCCGGTTCAGCGCCTCGACCCGCCGCAAATACTCGCGCAGAATTGTCTGGGATTGCAGCCAGGCGGCCATCGCGGTGGTTTCAGGGGTGACGAAGGGATTGCCGTCGCGGTCGCCGCCGATCCAGGAGCCAAAGCGCAACAGAACGGGAATATGCACCGCCGTTTTGCCGCCCTCGTCGCCGTAGACTGTGTTGAGGGCGCGCTCCAGATTGCGGTAGAGCGTCGGCAGCGCCTGAAAGATAGATTCCCGAAAATAGTACAGGCCGTTCTTCACTTCGTCGCGCACCTGCGGTTTGTAGGCGCGCACTTCGTCGGTTTTCCAGAGCATCTGAATCTGGCTGCGCAGCTCCTCGATGATCTCGGCGCGCTGGCGGGGATTGAGCGCCGGATGATCGAGCTGGCCGTTGGTGATGAAGATGCGACGTTGCGCGCCCAGCAGCACGCGGCGCTTGGCTTCGGTGGGGTGGGCGGTGAACACCGGGATAAAGCAGAGTTGATTCAGCAAGGTTTGCAACTGGGCGGCCTGCACCCCGGCGGCGCGCAGCGTGCGCAACGTTTCATCAAAAGAACCGCGCCACAGCGGCTTGCCGCGCCGCACCTGGTCGCGGCGCTGCTGGTGCTGGAAATCCTCTTCGGCGATGTTGGTCAGGTTGAAGTAGGCGCTGAACGCCCGAACGACATGATTGAGCATTTCCGGGTTCAGCGCAGCGATGAACCGCATCAGCCGTTCGCGCGTCTCTGATGAGGGTTGGCGGCGCATCTCGGTAAACCCCTTGCGCAGGGTTTCTACTGCGTCCAAGGCATGGCGGCCTTCCTGATCGCGCAGGGTGTCGCCCAGCAAACGGCCGAGCAGTTTGACCCGGTCGCGCAGCGGTTTGTCAGATGAGATCGGCATGAGGGATTCCATCAAGTCTGGAGGGGCAAACCCACCCGAAAAAGAGAGATCTATGAGCATTGATGAAAAATGAATGATGTAGTTCAGTCGATGGTCCAGATAACCTGAACCAGGATCGCCAGCCCGCGCCGATAGTGAACATGATGGAAGATGAGCCATGTCTTGCTGGGTCGCCGGCAAATCCTGGGATAGCATCTGGTTTCTGACGCCAGTCGACGCCTTGCATCTGTAAATCATCGGCTACAGCCGCTGGGGCTTGACGCATCTGTTGCTGATTTCCGCCAGTGTAATTCGACAGTCATCCTTGTGGAAACTATAGTAGTCAGGACCCCCCACGCCGCCCGTCCGCGTTCGGCGCCAGGGTTTGGCTCCATCCCGCCAGCCTTTCCACACACTGAAATAAAGGAAGCTGTCCATGTCTGTTCCCAGCAACCTGCCGGTCTGGCAAGCATTGCAAGTTCATCATACCGCCATCGCTGACCTGCATCTGCGTGACTTGTTCGCCGCCGATCCCGGGCGTTTTAACAAGTTCTCCCGGCGCTTCGGCGACCTGCTGGTAGATTTTTCCAAGCACCGCATCACCGAAGAAACCTTGAGTCTGCTCATCGAACTGGCCCGCCAGGCGCAACTACCCGCCTGCGCCGAGCGGATGTTCAGCGGCGAGATCATCAACCACACCGAACAGCGCGCGGTGCTGCACGTCGCGTTGCGCAACCGGAGCGACCGGCCGATCTTCGTCAAGGGTCAGGACGTGATGCCGGAAGTGAACAATGTGCTGGAGCACATGCGCAAGTTCGCTGATCAGATTCGCCGGGGCAAGTGGCGTGGCCACACCGGCAAGCGGATTCGCGACGTGGTCAATATCGGCATCGGCGGTTCCGATCTGGGACCGAAGATGGTTTGCCAGGCATTGGAGCCTTACGGCGATCCGACCTTGCGGATGCATTTTGTCTCCAACGTTGATGGCGCGCACATCAGCCATGTCCTGGCGGAGTGTGACCCGGAAAGCACCTTGTTCATCGTGGCCTCCAAGACCTTCACCACCCAGGAAACCATGACCAATGCCCACACTGCCCGCGTCTGGCTGATCAAGGAACTGGGCGATGAGGCGGCGGTGGCCAAGCATTTCGTCGCGGTGTCCACCAATACGAAGGGAGTGAGCGCCTTCGGCATTGACACAGCCAACATGTTCGAGTTCTGGGACTGGGTCGGCGGACGCTATTCACTGTGGTCGGCTATCGGCCTGCCGATCATGGTCTATCTGGGCATGGAGAATTTCCTGGAGTTGCAGGAAGGCGCCCACGAAATGGACGAACACTTCCGCACCGCGCCGCTGGAGGAAAATCTGCCGGTCATTCTGGCATTGCTCGGCGTCTGGTACATCGATTTCTTCGGTGCGGACAGCCAGGTCACGCTGGTTTACGACGATTACCTGCGCTCGTTGCCGGATTATCTGCAACAACTGGACATGGAGAGTAACGGCAAGTCTATCGACCGCGACGGTCAACCGGTGACGGTCAAGACCGGGCCGATTCTGTGGGGCGGCCTGGGGAATAATGGCCAGCACGCTTTTTACCAGTTGCTGCATCAGGGCACACATCTGGTTCCAGCGGATTTTCTGGCCCCAGCGCACAGCCCGAATCCCATCGGCGACCATCATGCAATTCTGTTGGCCAACTGCCTGGCCCAGGCTGAGGCGCTGATGGTCGGCAAGACCGAGGCTCAGGCCCGCGCTGAATTGGAAAAGCAGGGGCTGAGCGGCGAAGCATTGGAGCAGTTGTTGCCGTACAAAGTCTTCCCCGGCAACCGACCCAGCACCAGCTTGTTTTATCGCCGGCTGACTCCGAAAGTCTTAGGCTCACTGCTGGCGATGTACGAGCACAAAGTGTTCACCCAGGGCGTAATCTGGAATATCAATTCCTTCGATCAGTGGGGTGTGGAACTGGGCAAGCAACTGGCGAACGCCATTCTCCCTGAGTTGAAGGGCGAACAGTCCGTAGCGGGGCATGACGCGTCGACCGTTGGCCTGATCGAATTCTGTCGCGCTGCGGACTGACAGCAGCGGTTTGATCAATGGCCCGTTTGTGCCGATGTCAGCGGGCCTTTTTTAGCGACTCCATACCGCACGGCATACCATAACCGCCCCAGCCATTCATAACCGTCGTAGTGAATTTCCGCAATCGCCGCAACCGAAGGTAACCAGGACTGGGGATCGAGCGGTTCCAGTTGTTCATTGAAGAACAGGGTAGGCGCTGGAATGACGTTCAACCCCTGCGCCTGGAAAGCGGCGACAGCGCGCGGCAAATGCACGGCGTTACTGACCAGCAGGACAGTCTGAATGTGGCGCTCGCGTAGCAATGCGGCGCTGTTGACGGCATTTTCCCAGGTATTCCGGCTCATCGTTTCGGCGCTGACCGCACTCAGGCCAAACTCCTGCTCCAAAATGGCCTTCATTAAATCGGCTTCGGCAGGCTCTTCGGCGCCGGCCCGACTGCCGCGTCCACCGCTGGTCAGAACGGGCAACCCGGCTTGCCGCGCCAGCCGGGCGGCGTAGCGCACCCGACCCAGGGTACGATGATGCACGGTCGGGCTATTGCCGTATTCCGACGCATCCTCGTGCAATCCCCCGCCCAACACGACAATCGCCTCCGGTCGCAGCGATGACAGAACCTGCTCGGTCAGCGGCGGATAAATCTGCAAGGAACGGTTTAACAGGCTGGCGGTGAAAGGGATGCTGCATAAATAGTTCAGCACTGCCCCGGTCAGTAGCAGCGTTAAACCGGGAGGTGGATGCCAGCGCCAGAGCAGCACACCGAGCAAGCTCATCAGTAACAGCCCGCCGGGAGGTAGCAACAAGCTCTTGATCAGCATCAGTGCGAAACCGGGCAGACGAGGCAGGGAGGCTGATTGACACCGCCATGACGACGACGCACGATGCTTCTATAATCAATCATTCACAATATATCCATCAGTCCGTCATAGACCCGGAGAATGCCCCCATGTTTGGAGAGAGTCACGATTTATTCCATGAGTTTCCCGAGTACAGGGACCGGATTGCTGAGCTGAAAGCTGTCAATGCCCAGTTCGCAGTGTTGTATGACGAATATCATACGGTCAACGCCGAAGTGGAACGGATCGAATTACAGATTGAGACTCCTTCAGACTTTTATACCGAGACCCTGAAAAAGCAGCGGCTACACCTCAAGGATGAGATTTACGCCATCCTGCGGACCCACTCACGCGCCGGAGCGTTGATCTGAAAGCCGTTGAGAAGATACTCCATTCCCCTCTCCTCCTGAGGACGAGGGGGAGAGAGGCGCATCTAGCTCCCTGGAAAGGGGGGGAGTGCGTCGCCGCCGGACGGTGGTTCGATCGACTGCTGGCGCAGCTCTGGCCCGCGCCTGGCGCAGCCAGCCGAGGACGCAGCGCTCGATCTTATCCTGACTGGCCGGCGACAGATCGCGGAAAATCAATGTTCCGGCACCAAGCAACAGGGTCAATCCACCCAGAAAGGTGACCAGGGGTTGCATGAACGCAATGGACAAAACCGCCAAGAGCGCGAGCAGAACATGTCGAATTTTCAAGAGGCCCCTCCAGCATAGTCCTTGGGCTGGGTGAGTTTGCGCATGAGAATGACCGTACAATTATCATCCGGTTGGCATTGCTGCTGGCGGATGGTGGTCGCCAGTTCGGCCAATAATTCATCCAGGAGTTCCTCGATCGGTCGATGCGGTTGCGCCAACAGCATCGACCATCGCCGGATAAACGCTTGCGGATAATGCAGATGCCAAAGGCCATCGCTGGCCAGCAGGTAGACCCAATCGGGTTCCAGCGTCAGGGAGCGACGGTCGTTCAACCCACGCAAAAACAGGGGCAAATTGCCATCATGCAATTCATAAAGCTCCTCATCAATCGTATCCGCATAGAGATTCGGCGTCCCCAGGGTGCTGCCCAAAATAAAGGCCTGACTGATTTGGGAACTGGTCTGGACATGGACTTGCTGCCACCACTGGGCGCTGTCCAGCAGGCCCAACAGGGCGAGGTGAGTAGCGGGTACATGGTCTATCGTCAGGCACTGCACATGGTGGGCGTCAATGGCGTAAATGCGTGAATCGCCTACATGGAACAGCAGTCCGGGGGAATGGGGCGGAATTTCGAGTAGAATGAGCGTACAACCGGTTTCCAGCCCCGCTTGTTGAAATTCCTGATACAGCCGCCGGTGCAAGAGATGCAACTCATTGGATAGTTGAGCGAGTTCGACAACGGCTGGCAGTTCGAGCAGCCCTTCGACTGCTTTTTCCGAGGCTTCCCGTCCATGACTGTGACCACCCATACCATCAAGCACTGCCAGTCGTCGATGTCCGTGTGGCCAGCCGGTCAGTTGCAACTGGGTTTCCTGTTCGCGCCAAAGGAACCGGGCGCGTCCCCGGCCGTCAATCAGTAAAAAATTATCCTGGTTTTCCTTGCGCCCGTGGCCAGTTGGTGAAAGCAGCGAGCGCACAGCGATCTCCAACTGGGGGCCGCGACAGGATGATGCGCGATGAGGCGCCGCGTTTGAAAAAGAGGAATGAGTATGCATCTAAAGTCGGGTCATCGTCGTGAGCAACAGACATGATCAGTCCACCGGGCGGACAAGGTTCGATCCGTGGCGCCGGTGCTTCCTCGTGATCAGGCGCCCAGTCGTTTCATCCTTCTGCTAGACTAACTTAATGATGCGCCTTACGGCTGTTAATTCAAATAAATCTTTTGGAACTCTTTGATCAAACGATGGCTTATGGATATCGAAACGCGTCTTGAGGAACTTGCGCAGGCTTATGCCGCTGGCCGTCTGAACGAAGCCGAGCTGGCGCGTCTTCAGGAAGAAGCCCTGCGCATAGTAGCAGACGATGGCGACCATGTACGGTTGTCAGACAGCGGCCTGCCCAGAGGAGAAAGCGATCCGGGAGGATCGCCGGCGGCTCCGGGAGCGTTGACGGCTGGGCGGGTGATTGGTCCTCCCGACCGGCAAATGCGACTGGTGCATGATCTCAGTGGTCGAGGACGTATCTGGCTAGCATACCCCGCTTTTTCTTCACAGGACGGCGGCGAACCTGCTGACGAATTCCGGGCCATCAAAATTTTTCTGCCCGCTGGTTACGAATCGGGTTCGATCGACTCAGTGCGCGACGAGCGGGCGTCGCGGGCGGATTTGATCGGCTTGCGTTCCTATCTCGCCAAAGCCAGGGCGCGGGTTGAGCTGGCCGTGAAACTCGACCATCCGGTAATCGCCCGCATCTATGGCTGGCGACAAGGTTCTGACGGATGGCCATTCGCTGAAATGGAATACCTCAACCCTCATCACGGTCGCAGCTTGGCGCAACTGCTTAAAGAACAGGGAGGGGATGGGCTGTCCTGGGAGATGGCCGGAAAATGGTTGCGTCCAGTCGCGGCCGCTCTGGATTATGCGCGCCGCGAACATCGATTGGCCCACCAGCATCTCGATGCAGACACCGTCTTCGTTACTGATCAGGGAACAGCTCGATTATTAGGCTTTGGTTTGGCGGCTGAAATTCGGGAACCACGCAGTGTTCTGTTTAGCACGGGTGGATCAGGGCGCGAGGCCACCGGAGAGGGTGCGATCGAATCGGTGGCCGCCGAAACGACCTTCCGCCGTGATGTCTTCGCTTTAGCGCTCTTGGCGTATCGGTTGCTGGCCGGACACAGCGTCCAGGAAGCCCAGGGCCAGCCGCCAGGCGCGGTGCCGCGCCCACCGGGATTGACGGACGACGCCTGGCAGGTTTTGCGGCGCGGCTTGGCGTACCCAAGTGAACTGTGTCCGACCGATGCCGGCCAGTTCATTCAGGCGCTGGACGCGGCGCAACGGCCAGCAATAGCGTCTTCAGGCCGTGGTTCCCTGCCGAAGTGGACCTGGGCCTTGATGGTCGGACTAGCCTTGGCGATTAGCTTGGGCGTCTATTGGTTCAGCACGCCCATCGATCAGAGAACCGAACAGATCAGCTCCGAGGGCGTCGCTGGGCCGCCCTTATCTGGCGAACCGGAGCAAGGGACGACCACACCGGTGGAAGCGCCGGTCGAGGAAGGCGTTGCGTTACGGGAAGCAGAACGTGAAATCGACCAGCGCGCTTTCGAGGCTGCCCGCCGGATCGATACGGTTGCGGCTTACCAGATGTATTTGCAACGCTGCCCGCAGTGTGGCTATGGCAAGGATGCGCGAGTTGCGATCAAGGGTTTGGAAACCCGAAAAAAAATCGAAGCGCTTAAAGCGGATTTCGCAGCACTGGCCACAGCGTTGGAGGAAGGGCGTGAAGAGCGTGGCAGCGAAGCGCTGGCCCGCCTGGATGCGCTGGCGACGTTAACGCCGGATGATCCATTGATCACTGCTGGTCGGCAGCAATTAGCGCGCAGTTGGGTGAAAATGGCGCTGATCAGCCTGAACAAACCCGACCCGGACGAGGCGCGCAAATGGCTGAAAAAAGCGGAAGCCATCCAGCCGGAATTGCCGGAACTGGTCGCGCTGAATCAAGCGCTTAAACAGGCGGAAGCGGTTGAGCAGATCAAGCAAACCGATACTGAAGCGTTCGCCGCCACCCGGCGCGCTGACACTCGCCGGGCCTACTGGGCCTATCTCGACCGTTGTGCGACGGGTTGCCGCCATCGCGCCGAAGCCGAAGCGGCTCTCGCCCGACTGGCCCCTGCTTATCCCGTGTTGCGGGACCGGCTAAACGACGGTTCGCAAGGGCCAGAAATGGTGGTGATTCCGGCCGGTGAATTCCAGATGGGATCGCCATCCTCCGAAGTCGGTCGTTACAGCGATGAACCCACCCGGGCAGTGCGCATCGAAAAATCATTAGCAATCGGCAAATATGAAGTGATGTTTCACGAATATGACCGGTTTGCGACAGCGACGGGAAAGCCTCTGCCGGACGATCATGACTGGGGGCGCGGTCGGCGGCCGGTCATTAATGTCGACTGGAAAAACGCTACTGCATATGCCGAGTGGCTGTCTCAGCAGACCGGCCAGCGCTATCGTCTGCCGACCGAAGCGGAGTGGGAATATGCGGCGCGAGCCGGAACGACCACCAGTCGCTATTGGGGCGACGATCCGAATGAAGGTTGCGCCTACGCCAACGCCGCTGATCTGGACGGCAAGAAGGTGTTTGTGGGCTGGACGGTCATGCAATGCCACGATGGACAGGTCTATACAGCGCCGGTAGGCAACTATCGGAATAATGAGTTCGGTTTGTATGACATGGCAGGCAATGTGCTTGAATGGACCTGCTCCATTTACGACAAGGAATCGAAGGCGCCAGCACAGCGTTGCCAGGAGCCAGGCGGCGACCAGGAAATGGTGGTGCGCGGCGGCTCCTGGAGTGACGAACCGCGCAACGTGCGTTCTGCCGACCGGCATCGCAGCCGTCCAGAATTCCGGGATTACTTCCTGGGATTCCGACTGGTTCGGGAATAGCCCTGAACGTTTCGGGTAAAATATCCTGCAGTCGGTATTTTTCCGGGTCGACATGTCAGGTTGAGGACTCAGTCTGCGTGTAGGCATTACGGGATATGGCCGCTGGGCCTTTGCAGCAGGGATCGCTAAAACCATTTGAACAAGAGGGGTGATCCGAATGAGGTTACCCATTATCTGGGAGTATCGAAGCGATCGCGGGGTCCGGACCGAAAAGCCCGACGGCGCTCGCTGATGCCATGATTAGGACGCCATGATCAAAAAATCCAATACGCTGCCGGTTGGTTATCGTCTGCATCAGTACCGTATTGAATCGGTGCTGGGTGCGGGCGGTTTCGGGATTACTTACATGGCTGTGCACGAAGCGCTGCGGACCCGGGCGGCCATCAAGGAATATTTTCCGGTGGAGTGGTCTTATCGGGACCGCGACGAGGTCAATGTTCTCGCCAACACTCAGGGCGGCTTGCCAACCTCGGATGCCGGCGAAGACGCCTGCTATACATGGGGGCTGGAGCGTTTTCTCACGGAAGCCCAGACCCTGGCCCAGGTGAATCATCCCGGTGTGGTGAAAGTACGGGACTTCTTTGAAGCCAATGGCACTGCCTATATCGTCATGGACTATGAGGACGGGGAACCGCTGAGTCAACTCCTGCAACGGGAGAAAACCTTACCGGAGATACCGGTCCGCCGGTTGATCGAGGATGTATTGCCGGCCTTGGACGCCGTACACACTCGGGGCTATCTGCACCGCGATATCAAGCCCGCCAATTTGTACCGCCGCTCGGATGGTCGAACCATCCTGATCGATTTTGGCGCAGCGCGCCAGGCGCTGGGTCGTCGTAGTAAAAGCGTGACTAGTGTATTTTCTCCGGGTTATTCGCCGATTGAGCAGTATCTGGTCGATGGCAAGGGCTATGGTCCTTGGACGGATATCTACGCTCTGGGAACCGTGTTGTATCACTGCGTGACTGGCGCAGCGCCGATTGAAGCGCCGGCGCGCGTCCTCGAAGATCCCCTGCAACCGGCCGAGGAGCTGGCCGCCGGGCGCTACAACCCGGCATTACTGCGACTGATCGACCGGGCCATGGCGGTCCGTCCCGAAAAGCGGTTTCAAACCGTCGCTCAGATGCGCGCGGCGTTTGAAGAGCCTTTGGCGAACGACGACGAGCGTACGGTCAAGCTGGAATTGCCGTTGCGCCCGGAGTTGCACCGGAGCGGCGAAAAACCACGGCCGGCGGCAGGTGAACTGACTCATGAGTCCCACAAAGCCTCGACTCCCTCGCTATTTCAGCGACTGGGACAACATTGGCGGATGATGAGCGGATTGACGCTGGCTGTTCTGGTCGCCGGGGGAATAGTAATCTGGATGATGCAAGCGCCAGTCGAGCAACCGCCGATTGAGCAGCCTTCTCCGGTCAAGCCGACCAGTGGTATACCGCCCACTCATCCCCAACCAGGGCAAGTTTATACCGACCCGACAACAGGAATGGAACTGGTCTGGATTGCGCCGGGCTGCTTCAACATGGGCAGTCCGGAAACCGAACAGGATCGCAGCGCCAACGAGGCGCCTCATCAGGTTTGTCCGAAGGGCTTCTGGATGGGCAAGACCGAAGTAACCAACGCCCAGTATCGACAATTTGAGAGCGGTCATGATAGCGGCGCCTATGAGTCCCACAACCTGAACGCGCCTGATCAGCCGGTCGTCCGGGTCAGTTGGCAGGAGGCGGTTGCTTACGCTGAATGGCTGTCGGGCAAGACTGGCTTGCGCTATCGACTGCCGACTGAAGCGGAATGGGAATACGCCGCGCGCGCGGGCCGGGCCGATTCCCGTTACTGGGGTGATGATCCGAATCAGGCTTGCCTTTACGCCAATATCTATGACAAAACCGCCCGTCAGGCCAAGCCGTTCAACTGGGCCAATTATCCCTGTCAGGATGGACAAGTCGCGGCGGCTCCAGTGGGTCAATACACCGCCAATGCGTTTGGTTTGCATGACCTGCTGGGCAATGTTGCGGAATGGACTTGTTCCGAATACGACAGCGCTTATGCAGGTGGTGAAACCCGCTGCGCCGACCCGCAAGCAGCGGCAGGCGGGCGGCGGGTTCTGCGTGGCGGATCTTGGTCCGATTATCCGGGGCTGGTGCGATTCGCTTATCGTTTTCCCGCTGCGCCGGAATATGGCAAGTGGCGGTCTGATATCGGATTTCGCCTAGTGTTGGAACCCTGAATGGACCGGTGAATGGAGAAAACGCCATGAGCGAGACCGTTATGAAAGGGTTAGGGTTTGCGCTAGTGTGGATGCTAGCGCTGGTGTGGCCGGCCGATTTTGCGCGCGCTGCGGCGCCTGAAGCGCGAATGAACGTGGCAGTCGTCGAATTCAGCGTCATGGGCGATATGCATGAGCAGGCGGGCGCCGTTATTGCTGATTTGATGACGTCGGTGATTAACAATACCGGGCGCTTCACCCTCAAAGACCGGCTATCGCTATCAGCAGTAGCTAAAATCGCCAAGGCCCAGGATCAGGAACTGGGCTATACCGGGCTGCTCGATCCCAAGACCGCTGCTGAACTGGGTCAGCGGTATGGTTTAGACGCCGTGGTGATCGGGGCGGTCAGCAAGCCAGGTGACCTGATTACCGTTACGGCGCGATTGATCGATACCAAGACGGCCTCCCTGCTGCGCAGTGGTCAAATTCAGGGTAAGGACATTGACACCATCCAGGTGAAGGTTAATGAACTGGCGGCGATGATTGCGGCGCCACCCGAACCGCCGCGCGCCTACGGATTGACGGTGCGCACCGAGCCGGCGAGCGCCAGCGTCCGTTTTCTAAACAGCCCAACGCCTTATCAACCGGGCGTCCGGTTGCCGCCTGGTGACTATGAGGTTGAAGTCAGCCAGTCCGGTTATGCCGCACGCCAGGAATCGGTGAAGATCGTAGACCGCGATGTCGCTATCACCGTGGCGCTGGACAAGGCCAAGTATGGCTTGACGGTGCGCGCTGAACCGGCGGACGCGCAGATCCGCTTGCTGGATGCCTCGGCCGCCTATCGGCCGGGAGTGGAATTGGCTCCAGGCAATTATGAGATCGAAGTGGTGAAGGACGGCTATGTCTCCCGCAAGTTTCCGGTGCGAATTATCGACAGCGCATTGACTGTTCCAGTGACCCTGGAAAAACAACCGCCGCCACCGACACAGTATCGCTTGACGATACAGACTGATCCTGCCCAGGCGACGGTTCGGTTACCGGGCGTCAAGACACCCTATCGACCAGGAGTAGAGCTGACGCCGGGAAATTATACGGTTGAGGTAAGCCAGTCCGGGTATGAGCCACAGCGGGTTACCGTCAATATCGTCGATAGTGATGTGACTGTACCGGTGAAACTGGTCAAATCGACCGAACCCGTCAAGCCGACCCAGTATCGGTTGACGGTTCGCCCCGATCCGCCAACAGCCAGGATACGGTTGCTGGGAATCAAGGCAGCCTACAAGCCAGGCCTAGCGTTAGCACCAGGCAGTTACACGGTTGAGGTAAGCCACCCCGGCTATGATTCAAAACGGGTGTCGGTACGCATTGCGGATAGTGATGTGACTGTGCCGGTGGCCCTGATCCAGCAACCCGAACCGCAGCAATACCGGTTGACGGTGCGGGCCGATCCGGCGGATGCCCAGGTGCGGTTATTAGGAACCCGCACAGCGTATCGACCGGGGGTGGCGCTGGCACCGGGCAGTTATACAGTAGATGTTTCCCGGTCGGGCTACGACTCACAGCGATTGACGGTGCGGGTCACAGATAGCGATGTCACCGTGCCGGTGGCACTGGCGAAGCAGCCCGAACCCGTGAAACCCGCTGAGTATCGGCTGACGGTGCGCACGACGCCCTCCAGCGCCCGGGTGCGATTGGTCAATTCCTCGTTTACCTACCGTCCCGGCGTACCCTTGCCGCCCGGCAACTACACGGTCGAGGTGAGTGGACGCGGTTATGAAACCGAGCAGAGGTCAGTGCGGATTGCCGATCGTGACGTGACGGAATCCATCACTTTGGAACGGGTTGCTACGGCAACCACTCCCGCGCCGCCCCCCCAGCCTGCGGCGCGGCCAGGAACCTGGCGGATCGGCTCAGTGCAGGTGGACGGCTCGATCAGTGGCGCGGATCGCTCCGAAGTGCAGCGGGTACTTAACCGCTATATCGGGCAGATCGCAACTCGCGAGAGCCTGCTGGACAGTGCGATGCAGGTCTATCGATCTACCGGGATCACCCTGAATTTCGCGGTGCGGAATTCGGCTTCAGGATCAGCGGAATTATCTGCGCGGGTTAGTCAGCGGCAGCGGCGCACTTATGAAAGTTCGGTCCCCCTGGTAACCCGTGGCCAACTGGAAAGCTCGGGTTTCAGGGTATCGGTTGATTGAAGCTATTCGCTACTACCTGTCGACCCACTCCTGTTTCGGATAACCCGGATGATCGATCATGGCGGTATGGTCGCCGCGCACGATAGGTAGATAGCGCGGCTTCCAGAACCGGGTGCGCAAATAGGTATCGAGATCGCGCCCGGCCAAATCGATTTTTGTCGCCACCCCTTCCCGCAGAGCCTGTTCAATCACGCGCGCCCCGACCCGAATGCTGACTTCACGCAGTTCACGCACCGGCGGATAAATACGTCCAGCTTGCAAATGAGCGACCGTCGTGTATTCGGCCAGCGCATAGGCGGCCTCCAGCACCATGCTATCAGTGATTTCCCGGCATTCGGCCAGCACCACGCCGAAACCCAGACCGGGGAAGATGAAGGCGTTGTTGCCCTGGCCAATGTGATGCATCTGACCCTCACGGACGATGTCAGGGAAGGGACTGCCGGTCGCAACAATCGCCCGGCCCTCGCTCCAGTCCAAAATGTCTTCCGGCAACGCTTCGCAGGCCGATGTAGGGTTGGACAACGGGAAAATAATCGGGCGCGTGGCGTTGCGAGCCATTGCCTGTACGACGGGATGGTTGAAAGCGCCGGCCTGGCCACTCAATCCCAGCAAGGCCGTCGCCTTGGTGTGTTCAATGGTTTCCAGCAGGGTAGGGACGGCATTGCTAATCCGCCAGTCTGCTATTTTTTCACGGGGCTGCAGGTAATCCCGCTTGTAAGCTTCTACATTGCGCCCTTCCACCAGCAGACCGTGCGAGTCGAGGACGCAGACCCGGTCGCGAGCTTCTTCGCGGCTGAGACCTTCACGCATTAGTCCTTGAGTGATGGCCCAGGCCACGCCCACGCCGCCCGCGCCTGCGCCGTGAATGACGATTCGCTGGTCGCACAGCAATTCACCCTTGAGCCGGCTGGCGGAGATCAGGCCCGCCAGCGCCACTGCGCCTGTACCTTGAATGTCATCGTTAAAGGAGGGAATCTGTTTACGATAACGCTCCAGAACGGTAAATGCGACATCCTTGGACAGGTCCTCCCACTGGATCACTGCCCGTGGCCAACGATCGTGAATGGCCTTGACGAATTTGTCCAAAAAGGCTAAATAGCGCTCCCCACGCAACCGCCGCTGCCGGACGCCCAGATAAAACTCATCATTCAGCAATTCCAGCCGGTCGGTGCCGACATCCAGCTTGACCGGCATGGCGTGAAAAGGATTGACGCCACCACCGATGGTGTAGAGCGCCAGTTTGCCGATGGCGATGGCCAAACCGCCGTAACCCTGGTCGCCGATGCCGAGAATGGCGGAGGAATCGGTGGCGACGATCATCCGCACATCGTTCCACGGGAAGTTGCGCACCACTCCGGCGGCGCGGTCGATGTTCAGCGGCGAAAAAGATAATCCACGCGGATTCTGGTAAAGATGGCTGAATTGTTGCACCGCCTGGCCGACGGTCGGCGTGTAGATGATCGGCATCATCTCTTCGAGGTGCTGTTCCAGTAGTGCGTAGAACAATGTTTCAGCGCGCTCCTGCAAGGCCCGCAGATACTGATACTTGGCGATGGGATCCGGTTCGCGCAGGAAGCCGCGATAGACCCGCTCAACCTGTTGTTCCAGCGTATTGACCTGTGGCGGCAGCAGGCCGTCCAGCCCCAGGGCAACGCGCTCGTCCTCAGTAAAGGCCGTGCCCTTATTGCTGAGCACCAGCCGCAACAGGGCGATGCCTTCCAGATAAACTTCCATGTACTCGCGGCCTTCCGCGTCTTTTCTGATATCGAAATAGGGGCTGATCGGTTCTCGGTTCATCGTTGACTTTGTGCGGGTGCGGTTGAAGCCAGGGTTTGAGTGGCAGGAGTAATGCCTAAAATTTTTAAACGGAGAAGTATGGCATTTAAAAATTGTAGAATCAAATCGCTGGATCAAAAGTAAAGTGGCATTCATTAGGAACGTTACCCATGATCAGAACCGGGAGAGCGGTCCAGATCGGGCGGAATCAGCGCCTGCTCTTCATTGTCGCTGATTCCGCCAATCGGTCCAGATTGGACCGAATTGGCTTCAGCTCTGTCACAAATTGATAAACAATGTCAATTATTAAAAAGCTTAACGATCATCCTGAAGATTGGGTTGAGGTCAACAGTGGAGAGAATTATTAGATTAATCATTAGGATGTTAAATAAGTATGCACTTTAGCAGTTGGGTATGATAGTTGCTTTATGAGTCTGCACAGGAGTCATTTTCAGGTTAAGCAATTGGAGTCTTTTTTATGAATATGCATCTCCACCGCAAGCAAATCGTTATTTTAGCGCTAGCTATTGCGTTGGCTGCCGCTTCCTATTGGATTCCCTTGCCACGCCAAACCGACGCTCCACCACCACGGTTGCTTGGCCTCATTGACCAGGCGGCGCCGGTGGAAGCCATCGCTTATGTCCGGGAACCTGCAACAGTTTGGCGGTTTCCCGTGACTGTACAAGTACCACAGACTCCCATTCAAACTGCTGTCCAGCGGTCGGCGGCAGAAGTTCATCCACTTCTGTCGTCGCCAGAGGAACGGCAGATCGGCCAACAAGATTTCACTGATGGTGCTCGCTCAACGACCTATCCTTCGTTAGCACCGGTCAAGGGACTCGATATTCCTGGGCGCTAACTCAAACGGTTCGAAGTTCGATTCGAATATGCTCAGCTTCTGATCCGATTTTCAAAAACCCTGTTCAACGACAGACTTCTTGTTGCGCGATCGAGCGCAGAATCCTCGGCTACACTATTGTTGCTCTCATTACGGGTATATTCACTTCGGTTGAGACGCGGTTTCACGTTCATATCCCCATTACCGCAGACTGACAGGCATACTCTTGTCATAAGCCCTGCGAAGGGAGACACTGAGAAAAATATGAACGAAAATATCCGAAATGCCGTGGAGGAGCACAACCATGAAACCGTGGATCAATGAAGATGTTTTCAAAAGCTGGACTGACGCCCAGAAGCGCCTATGGGAAAGTCTGTGTTCAGCAGTGCCGTTCCAGCCGCCCGCCGGCGTCGAAGCGTGGCGCGAAACCTATCTCAAGAATCTGAATACCTGGGAGTCAGCGGTCAAAAAAACCCTCGATCAGGAAGTGACCTGGGTCGAGCAGTGGGTGCATCGCGTTGCGCACGAACAAGGAACGCCAGAGATGATGGCCGCTTGGGTGCGGCAAATGGAAGAAGTGCTGCAACGCTGGATTCAGACGCAGAACCAGTGGTGGGAAGAGTACTTTGCGGTTCTGCGACGGGGTGGGTTCGCCCATCCAGACTGGACTAATCCATCAGCAACATCGTCTCCCGCTATCGAGCCAGTGGCTGCGAAAGAGCCTGCGGTTGCCGCTGTTAAATCCGCAGTGGCTGAGCCGGAACTCACAGCCGCTCCAACCGGTCCTGAATCCTCGGTGGCTGCGCCAGCCACAACGATTTCCGAACTCCCGATAGCTGCGCCTGCTTCGGTCACTCTGCCCGTTGAATCGCCTGATGATCTCAAACTCATCACCGGCATCGGTCCGGCGCTGGATAAGAAGCTACGCGACTGCGACATTACGACTTACCGGCAACTGGCTACGCTGAAAGACGCCGACATCGAACGGATCGAAGCGATCATCAAATCCTTCGGGCGCATCCGCCGCGATGACTGGATCGGTCAGGCGCGGGCGCGGCATTTCGAGAAATATCAGGAAACACTCTGATCCATGCCCGTTCATACCATTGCCGCTCTCTTGAGTGGTCAGGTTCCGCTGGGCAGCCGGATTACCGCGCAGGGCTGGGTGCGCACCCGCCGGGACTCGAAGGCCGGCCTGTCTTTCGTGACGCTGCATGACGGCTCCTGCTTTGAACCGTTGCAGATCGTCGCGCCTGCCGATTTGCCCAACTACGCCAGTGAAGTGGTCCACCTCACCGCCGGTTGCGCCGTGCGCGCCAGTGGCGAACTGGTCGCGTCGTCCGGCAAGGGCCAGACCGTTGAACTGCGGGTCGACCAGCTTGACGTGATCGGTTGGGTCGAGGACCCGGAAACCTATCCCATCGCACCCAAGGCGCACAGCTTCGAATATCTGCGGACCGTCGCACATCTGCGGCCGCGCACTAGCAGTATCGGTGCGGTGGCGCGGGTCCGGCATAGCCTGGCGCAGGCGATCCAGCGCTTTTTCCACGAGCAGGGCTATTGCTGGATTCACACGCCGATTATCACCGCCAGCGATTGCGAAGGTGCGGGCGCATTATTCCGGGTCAGTACGCTGGACGCGGTCAATCCGCCCCGGACCGCAGAAGGCGGCGCCGATTTCGATCAGGACTTTTTCGGGTGCGAAACCTTTCTGACCGTCTCTGGGCAACTCAACGTCGAGGCGTATTGCCTGGCGCTGTCCAAGGTCTACACTTTTGGCCCCACCTTCCGCGCTGAGAACTCCAACACCAGCCGTCACCTGGCAGAATTCTGG
Source organism: uncultured Candidatus Competibacteraceae bacterium (assembly GCA_964508935.1). Taxonomy (GTDB): domain Bacteria; phylum Pseudomonadota; class Gammaproteobacteria; order Competibacterales; family Competibacteraceae; genus UBA2383. The sequence continues at coordinate 65,340 of CAZDVY010000001.1, forward strand.
ATGGTGGAGCCGGAAACCGCCTTCGCCGACCTGCACGCCAACGCTGATCTGGCCGAGGCGTTGCTGAAGTTTATCTTCCACGCCGTACTAGAAGAACGCGCCGACGACCTAGCCTTTTTTGCCCAGCGGATTGACAAAACCTGTATTCAGCGGCTGGAACAGGTCGTGCGCTCGCCGTTTGAACGCATGGACTACAGCGAGGCGATACGCATTCTGCAGCAGGCTAGGCGATCCTTCGAGTTTCCCATCCGGTGGGGGATCGATCTCCAGTCCGAACATGAGCGCTATCTGACCGAAGACTTCGTCGGTCGGCCCCTGGTGCTAATGAACTATCCTAAAGCCATCAAGAGCTTTTACATGCGCGTGAACGACGATGGCCGCACGGTCGCGGCCATGGACGTGCTGGCGCCGGGCATTGGCGAGATCATCGGCGGCAGTCAGCGTGAGGAGCGGCTGGACGTGCTGGATGCGCGACTAGATGAATTGGGAATGAATAAAACCACCTATAATTGGTATCGGGATTTGCGCCGCTATGGCAGCGTGCCCCATGCCGGTTTCGGATTAGGCTTCGAGCGCACAGTCAGCTATGTCACCGGCATGAGCAATGTGCGCGACGTAATCCCGTTCCCGCGTACACCGCGCAGTGCGGATTTCTAGGCTTTCAATGAATTGACCGATGACTATGGTGCAACCGACCACGCCCTCCAAGAGTAGCGCCCGCCGCGCTAATGCGTTGCCGTCCGCCTGCCTGTTGGATGAGTATCGCATCGACTCCATTCTGGGCGCGGGCGGTTTTGGCGTGACCTACAAGGCGCTGGATACGCACTTGGAGACTTGGGTCGCCATCAAGGAATATTTCCCGGTCGAATGGTCGTTCCGCGATGCGGATGGCGTCACGGTGCACCCGAACACCCAAGGCGCAACCAGCGGCCCCGAAGGACAATTGTCAGACTATCTCTGGGGGTTGGAGCGCTTTCTCGATGAGGCGCGGGTGCTGGCGCGAGTCCAGCACCCTTATGTGGTTCGGGTAAAGCGCTATTTTCGAGCGCACGGCACTGCCTACATCGTGATGGATTATGAGGAAGGCGAACCGCTGAGCACCGTTCTGCGCGATGGGGAGACGCTCGGCGAGGATGAGGTGCGCGGCCTGCTCGAAGATGTGCTTCCGGCGCTGCAGGCTGTCCATGAACAAGGCTATCTGCACCGCGATATCAAGCCCTCCAATCTTTATGTTCGTTCCAGCGATCACCGGGTCATTCTGATCGACTTCGGCGCAGCGCGGGAGGCGGTGGGCCGACACAGCAAAAGCGTGACCAGTCTGGTGACGCCAGGCTATTCACCGCCGGAACAGTACACGACCCGCAATGATCGCTATGGAACCTGGACTGATGTCTACGCCCTCGGCGCTGTACTGTATCGTTGTATCGCTGGTCGCGCTCCGATCGAAGCGGCTGAACGGCTGCTGGATGACAATCTGGAGCCGGCGATCAAGGTGGGCGCTGGGCGCTACAGCACCAATTTGTTAGAGGTGATTGACCGGGCTTTGGCGGTGCGTCCGGAACAGCGATTCCTCACCGTGGCCGATATGCAAGCGGCCTTAGCCGGTCCGCAGGATGAGAGCAGCAGCCAGACAGTGATCATGATGCCGCAGGCCAAGCCGATTAAGCTGGCGCAGCCACTGGGAATATCGCGGATTACTCAACCTCCAGAGAGGTTGGCGGAAGAATCGAACAAGAACAGTCAGCACGACGAGTTGATGAATATGACGCAGACGCCCACTGCCGCTGACTCTCAACTGCAACGACAGAAACTCCTGCATGTATCACCGTCAGGTGGAGCGGCGTCCCGATGGCGGCTACCGATCATGCTGGCCGGCGGCGTGACGCTGATGGCGACGGCGGCGATCATCGTCTGGCTCGGATCATCCGAACCGGTACTGGAGCGCACCCCAGTCTCGGAACAGAAACCGCCGCCTCGCTACAGTCTGAATCAGGGAGAGTTGACCCCATCACCGGCGTCGGTTGAAGCGCCGGTTGTGGTGACAACGCCGCCAGCGGTCACAGCACCGGAAGCTGCTCCTGCGGCGCCGCCGCCAGCTACGGCGCCCATCTCGCGTGATGCAGTCGAATCTCCGATTCCGGTGGAAAAGGGTTTAACGAGTCCACCGATTCCGGTAGAAGCACCGATTGTCGAGGGTGGGCCGGAACCATCCGATTCAGGCAGCCGTCCTCCGGCAGCGCAGGATCTGGAAAAACCGCCGATTACCGGACCGGGCCAGCAATCAGTCGATACGGGAAAAACGCCGGAAGCAACCCCTGTGGAAAGCGCGCCGTTGCCTGGCCAGACTCCTGCCGTGACCACTAAGCCATCGGCTGATGCGTCAGCCGCGCAGGCAGTCAAGCCAAAACAGAAACTTCAAGCGAGCGACGCCAAACCACCGCCGAAACGACCTGCACGGCAAAGAACTGCCCGGAAGCGCAAAGAGCAACCGATCGTTGTTGCGCCGGATCAACCGGTTCAGACGCGGCCAGCACCGGTTGCGCCGAAGCGCAATAATCTCTGGGATGCGCCCACTGACTCGGGATTCAACCAAAAATGAAATTCAATCTGTGGCCTTTTTTACGCCGACGGCGTGAATCGATGGAAACAGTACCGGTCCGGGCGCGGTTTATCCGTACTGATTCGGTAGGCAAAGGAGATCTGCGTCTGCGCTCAGCCTTATGCCGCCTGGGCCGGGCGCCAGACAACGACATAAGCTTTGATAATGACTCGGTTTCCGGGCGTCATGCCGAGGTCTATTACCTGCCTGATGGTTCATTTCAAATCTGTGATTTGAATTCCACCAACGGTACTTTCGTCAACGGACAGCGGGTTCAAAGTCAACTTCTCAAGAATGGCGATGTGGTGGAATTAGGCGAAGTGCGCTTGCATTTCCGGGTCGGCGATTAGGTCAGGGTAGGATTTATGCCTCTTTATCGTGGTTTTAAAAAAGGGAGCTCATCCCCGAGCCCACCCGTTGAACCCACCCGGCGTATCGCCCGTCCCGAATCGGCGAATCGATCCCGTACGGATGGATCGCCGGTCGCCGAATCATCGGCGGCGATTCCAGCTACAACAACTCAAGATACGCTCTCCAAACTGGTGGTTGGCTGGCTAGTGGTGATTGGGGGTCCTGGGCGAGGCCAGGCGCTGCCATTGGGGTATGGCGTCAACGACATTGGGCGAGGCGCAGGTGCACGCATCCGGCTGGATTTTGGCGATGCGACGATTGCCTCCGAAAATCAGGCCGCCATCATTTACACCATGCGCTCCCGGCACTTCTATTTGCAATCAGTCGCTGCAGAAACCTGGCTCAATGGGCGTCCGGTTCGAGAATCGGTCGAGCTGAAAGGCGGCGAGACCTTGCAGATAGGACAGACCCGCCTGCGGTTTGCGCCACTGTGCGGCCCGGATTTCGACTGGTGCGCTGCTCACTGACACGGAGAGGGCGATATGGCGGCGTGGATTCATGATGAAGGCATGGCGCAAGGCAGCCGTTCCCGCCAGGAAGATGACTATGGAGTATTTGAGTTGCCACCGGAGCTGGGCGCAGGTGACTTGTTGCTGGTGCTGGCTGATGGCATGGGCGGCGAGCAAGGCGGCGCCCGGGCCAGTGAGTTGGCAGTGCGCAGTTTTATCGGCACTTACGACACGGTGTCCGCAGTGACGATTCCTGAACGCCTCGAACGCACGCTAATCCAGGTAAACGCACAAATGGCGCTGGAAGCGGCGACAGATCCGGAAAAGTTGAACGGCATGGGTTGTACTTTACTGGCAGTGGTGTTGGCTGAGGAAGGCCTGTACTGGATCAGCGTCGGTGATTCGCCGCTGTGGCTGTGGCGGCGGGGACGGTTGCATCGTCTAAACCAAGACCACGCCTATCGCAGCATCCTGGCGCGCCAGGTCTCGATCGGCGAGATCAGCGCAGAAGCCGCCGCCCGGCATCCCGATCGTAACGCACTGATGAGCGCAGTTACCGGTGATACTCTGGACTTGATAGACCTGCCGCGTCAGGCCTGCGCGCTCCGGCGCAGCGATCAGATTCTGCTGGCGAGCGATGGCGTACTGACGTTGAATGAGCAAGAGATTGCAGCAGTGTTGGCGAATCATCGGGTGAATGGAACACCCTGTCAGTCATTGCTGGCGGCGATAGCCGCCCATGGGCGTCCGCAGCAAGACAACATCACTGTGTTATGGGCGCGTTCGGCAAACTATTCACCCAACGGCTCGTGGTGGCGTCGTTGGTGGGAATCGTTGGCCCAAAGCCGAGTCCACTCCCAGCCAGCCGAATAAATCAACAGGCTGTTCCAGGAATCCATCCGCTCCCCATGCCCCAGGCTGATCTTCGGCGCTCAGATAACCAAACCCTGCCACCAAGGCGATCATCCCCGCACGCTTACCCGCCTCCATATCCCGCTCAGCATCGCCGACATAGAGTGAGCGGCCGGGTGCAACCTTAATTTGCTCGCAGGCACACCACAACGGCTCCGGATCCGGTTTGCGTTTATTCAGGGTATCGCCGCTGACCACGCAAGCGGCCCGCGTCCACAATCCCAGCGCCTTCATTAGTGGTTCCGTCAGCCAACCCGGTTTGTTAGTGACCACTCCCCAGAGAATTGCCCGGTCTTCCAGATACGCCAGCACCTCGGCCATGCCGGGAAACAGCGTGGTCTCGATGGCGATGGCTTCCCGGTACAGTTCCAGAAATCGCTGGTTGCATTCGGCATACAACGGGTCGTCGCTCTCCAGTCCCAGTCCCGCTTTGAGCATTCCCGGCGAACCGTGTGACACCGTGGAGCGGATCGCTGCGAGCTCGGGTTCGGGTAACCCACGCTCACGGCAAAGCCGACGCAGCGCTCTCAACAAATCCGGTGCGGTATCCAGCAGCGTGCCATCCAGATCGAACAGCACACCCTCAGGCGGCACAGCGCCGGTGGCGATCATAAAGCGTCTGGCCGGCAGTGGACCATGTAGTTGACCGATACGCCCGGTCCCAGCCAGTAGCGACCCGTCAGCGGGTTGTGATGCAGGCCGGTCAATTCCCGAATGGTCAGGCCCGCCGCCCGCGCCCAGCCATCCAGTTCCGAAGGGCGGATAAACTTGCGGTAGTCGTGGGTGCCTTTGGGCAACATGCGCAGCACGTATTCCACGCCAATGATGACGAACAGATAGGACTTGGGATTGCGGTTGATGGTGGAGAAGATCACATGCCCCGCTGGTTTCGCCAACCGGACGCAGGCGCGAATGGTCGAAGCCGGGTCGGGAACATGCTCCAGCATCTCCATGCAGGTTACGACATCAAAACTGGCGGGTTCGCGCTCCGCCAGTTCCTCTGCAGCGAGGCGCTGGTAGTCGAGCGTTGCCCCGGATTCCAGCTGGTGTAATCGCGCCACCGCCAGTGGCGCTTCGCCCAGGTCGATACCCAACACCTGCGCGCCGCGCAGCGCCATACTCTCGGCGAGGATGCCGCCACCGCAGCCGACATCGAGGATGCGTTTGCCGGCCAGACCGCCAACCCGCTGGTCGATATAGTCCAGGCGCAACGGATTGATGTCGTGCAGCGGTTTAAACTCACTGTCCGGGTCCCACCAGCGGCTGGCGAGTTCCTCGAATTTGGCGATTTCCTGATAATCCACGTTCGGCTGAGCAGTAGTCATGTCCGGGGTTCCATTGAAGAAGAGTCTGGTGGTTTGACCAGGGGATGCGGCCGTTTACGCCCGGCCGGTGATTCGATCCCGCCAACAGCGCGCCCGTTGCACGGTCTCCACCAGATCCAGCGTAGTCAATTGCCGGTCGGCCAGTAAACGCCGGCCAGCGACCCAGACATCGGTCACCTGATGGCGGCCAGCGGCATAGACCAGGGTCGAAAGCGGATGATAAACCGGCTCGGTTTCCGGCGCGCCCAGATCGACAGCGATCACATCAGCAGATTTGCCCGGTTCCAGCGAACCGGTTTCTGCTGACAATCCCAAGGCCCGCGCCCCGTTGATGGTCGCCATGCGCAGCACCCGGGTAGCGGGCAGCGTGGCGGCGTCACCAGCCAGACTCTTGCCCAGCAGAGCGGCCAAGCGCATTTCACCGAACAGATCGAGATCATTATTGCTGGCGGCGCCGTCTGTACCGAGCGCGACATTGATTCCGGCTTGGTCCAGCCGGGCGACAGGACAGAAACCGCTAGCCAGTTTGAGGTTGGATTCCGGGCAGTGGGCGATATGCACACCGGCCTGCGCTAACCGCTCGATTTCGGCGGATTCCAATTGGGTCATGTGGACCGCCAGTAGATGCGGCGATAGCAGGCCGAGTTGTTCCAGCCGCTGTAGCGGGCGGCAACCGTGTTCAGCGGTGAATTGCGCCACTTCGGCGGCAGTTTCGTGGACATGGATATGGACGGGAATATCTAAATCCGCTGCTAACCAACCGATTCGCTCCAGGGCTGGCGCTGATACTGTGTAAGTCGCGTGAGGAGCAAAGACAGTATGGAGTAAGGGTTCTGGTTTCAGCGCCTCGTGCAGCGCGAGTCCTTTGTCCAGATACTCGTCCAAATGGCGGGCGTAGGCGGTGGGAAAATCCACGGCGATCAACCCGACACAGGCGCGCATTCCGCTTTCTCGAGCGACGGCAGCCGCAGCTTCCGGGAAAAAGTACATGTCGTTGAAGCAGGTCACACCGCCGCGCAGCATTTCCGCTATTGCCAGTCGGGTTCCATCTTGGACGAATTCAGGATTCACCCAGCGTGCTTCAGCGGGCCAGATGTGTTCCTGCAGCCAGGTCATTAGTGGCAGATCGTCAGCTAGCCCGCGCAGTAACGTCATGCTGGCGTGGGTGTGGGCGTTGATCAAGCCGGGCATCAGTACATGCCGGTCAAAGTTCAGGCAGGTTTCGGCGACATAGCGCGCCGCCGCTTCCACTTGGGGCAGAAGGTCGAGAATGCGGCCATCCTGGATGATCAGGGCGTGGTGGTCGAGGACCTGGCCTTCCGGTTCGACGGGAATGATCCAGCGGGCGTTCAGCAGGGCAGCGACGGCTTTCGGCATACGCAGTTCTCCAAACAGGGACGCCGGATTCTATAGCGCTGAGTCGCAAGGGCACAAAAAAAAACGCCCCGGCGGGCCGGAATGTTTTTTTGCGCCCTAACGGGGTGACGAAGGCGCACCGCTCATGCGGCTATTGGAGCATCGGTGGTCGCCAGTCGCGACTCTGAGGTGCAAGGTCTCAGCATTCATCTTTATTCGCTCACTCAGGAATCGATGTCATCCAGCGGCGGATTCCGTCAAGGAACCATCGGCACAGTCTCGCCGCGTTTTCCTCGGAGATACCCAAGTACGGCATTACCGCGATTTCATAAGCTAGGCAGATCAGCAACTCGTCCCGTGTTCCTGGCGCCTGCCCACCCGCCTGAAAGGCCGTAATGCACCGGTCTCGAAGCTGCTCGATGTAGGCTGGATAGTCCGGGCCAAGAGATTCCCTTAACTGAGGTATCGGGTTATATGCCTTGGAGAATCGGATCATTTCGATTAGCGGCGCGTCAGGATTTGGAATCATCACAGCGTTTGGCATTCGCCCAAATGGACCATGTGATTTTCCGCATGCCGAGCATGGCGTCGGCGACATACGGACGCTCGGATCTACAACGATCTGTTGGCCGCAATCGCACATGAAGGTAAAACGGGAAAATTCAAGTGGTCCAGTCAAAGCGACATCTCCCTTGAACGCGGCACACATAAGGCGCGGGGGGCGGCCTCCAACACGCCGCGAGTCCAACCCACCCGAACTAACCGACCCTTTGCGGGCCAGCCCGCCCCCCGTCGCCTTGATGTGAGGGTTGGGCGGCGTACCGACTTACCCAGCGCTTGGTTATTGCCTTGCGGCGCTTTACCCAACCTCATGCGTTGCCGATTCCAAAACATCGCTCACCCACCGATTTAGGCTTTTTTCACTCAGGCGGGCTTGGGCATAAACTTTCCGATGTAATTCGGGCGGAATTCGCACGACAAATTTCCCCGAAAACGGTTTGTTGGGATCTTCACCTCGTTCCGCGCAAAAAGCTAAGTAATCATCCACGGACTCATGGAATGCCCGGCGTAACTCGGTCACGGTCTTGCCTTCAAAGGTGACCACATCCCGAATGTTAATAATTTCGCCGTGAAACAACCCCGCGTCCTCATCAACTTCGGCTTTGCCGATGTAACCTTTATATTCCATCATGGCTGTATCTCCGCTTCTTCTAAAAATCGGCGGACTGATTTAACCGTACCTTTATTGGCTTCTTTTTGGGGGTGCGGGCGATGAAAAACCGCGCGAACGCTTTTCAATGCCACCCGGACACGCGAACCATTACCTTCGGTTATTTCCGCGCCCAGTGCAAGCAAGAGCGCCTCAATATCCCGCCAGGCAATGTTGGCACGTTCCGGTTTCTCAAAAACCGCTTGTAAGGTCTTGCCGTGTTTTTTGTCCACATTGCCAGAATATCACTTATTGATACTACTGACAAGTGGGAATCTGCGTTTTAGATTTCAGCAATCGGCTGACTCGAAAACCATATTGAAGATGCCGAACTCAGACTTGCCCTGATAGTTTGCGCTTGAGCCGCCCAACACCTGAATTAGGCCGCGCCGCGAAGCGGCGTCGGCTTGAATGAATTGTTAGGCCTTTTTGAGGCTGAATCGGGGCATGAGCGCGAACACGCCCCAACCCAAATACTCGCGTGTGTAGGCTGCATGGCGTTCAGGCTCTGTGCTCAGTTTGGAACGGATTTCCTCTACCAACTCATCGTCGGGATTTTCCTCAAGCCATCGGCGCATTGTGAGCCACTTGGCCGCTTCGTACCTGTCCCAACCGTCTTGATTGGCTAGAACCATCTCAACAACGTCGTAACCAAGATTGCCGAAGGACGCGACAAGCTCTGGAAGACTGAGAAAGTCGGAGACTAAGTTGGCAAAACACTTTTTGGCAATATCTTCCGTTGGCGGCAACTGCCGCCAGTAAGGCTCGCCAATCAGGATGATTCCGCCAGCACGTAGGCTTTGGGCCAGAAGCTCGATAGTGCCAGCGACGCCTCCACCAATCCAGGTGGCACCGATACAAGCTGCCACATCAGCTTTCTCGTCAGAGAAGTAACCCGCTGCGTCGTTGTGAATGAACTTGACTTGGTGGGCAACACCGAGTTCTTCAGCACGTTTTTTGGCCTGCGTGGTGAACAACGGACTCATATCGATGCCGGTGCCGACAATGCCGTGGTCGCGTGCCCAAGTGCATAGCATCTCGCCCGAACCACTACCAAGGTCAAGCACTCGCGCTCCTGGCTCTAGGCGCAGCGCAGCACCGAGAGTGGCAAACTTGTCAGGCGTGAACGGATTGTGGATGTGGTGCGCACTTTCCGTGATGTTGAAAAACCGCGGGATGTCCAATGTGTAAATTCCCTAAAGATTGCGAATAGATTGGGTAAAAGGCCTAACGATTAGCATCAGCCGCCCACTTGCCGTAGCGAAGCGAAGGCAGGTGGGTCGG
>CAZDVY010000002.1:0-60730 GCA_964508935.1 uncultured Candidatus Competibacteraceae bacterium
TGCGCGCCCCGATGCTGGCCGCTTACCAAAGCGCTACCGTGTTTTTGCAACCCGCACCATCCATGCCGATGCCGGAATTGCGGAATACGCAACCGATCGGTCCCATCGCCGCCCTGGGCCAAAACCAGCGGACGGTGATCAATCGCCAGTTGGGTTTGCGCGGCGATGAGACGCTGGTTTTAATAGGCTTGGGTGGCGTGGAGATGCGCCCCCCGCTGGAGCAGTGGCCGACGCTGCCCGGCGTTTATTGGTTGACTCCACCGGCCTGGAATGCGGTGCGGCCGGATATGCCAAACTGGGCGGAACTGGCGGATTTGAGCATGGTCGATCTTATCCGCTCCTGCGACGTGCTATTCACCAAACCCGGCTATGGTGCGTTTACCGAAGCGGCCTGCAACGGCGTCCGCGTTCTCTACGTCGCCCGCGATGACTGGCCGGAAGAGCCGTGGCTGAGTCGCTGGCTGGCGGAACACGGCAACGCAGTCAAGATCAGCCGTCAACAGTTGGTGGCTGGCGACCTAGCAGGACCGTTGCGGGAGCTGCTGGCCCAGCCCGTTAAACCGCCCGTCGCGCCGACCGGGATTGCTGAGGCGGTGGACTGGCTGGAGCGGTTGATCAATAGGTCATGCAGGCGGCGTTGAGGAGGCCCACCGCCAGCGCCAGCGCGCCAGCGAGGATACCGACGGCGGTTTGTCCCGCAGGAATATCGTGGGCGAGATCCGGCAGCAGCAACCGCGCGGCCAGATAGGCCAGGAGTTGCACGATCAGCGCGACCAGCCCCCAGATCGCCATATCGAGCAGGCTGACGCTGTGGGCAATGGCGCTGGCCAGAGGCAGCACAAAGCCGAGCAAGGCGCCGCTGAGACTGGCGGCGGCGGCGGTATTGCCATCGCGGATTAGGGCGATTTCCCGGTAGGGCGTGATGAAGATATAGATCAACAGAAATAACGCCAGCAAACCGATAGCGGTTGCAAAGTAGCTTATGAAGGCGGGCAAGCCGGACAGGGACTGGGGCAGCATAAGGGTGTTCCTTGGAAATCGGTGGGTTGGCGGGGAAAAGCATAGCGGAATTGGCCGGTGCTGGCGGAAGCCGGGCAACTCTGTTGACTGCTCTCATCCGCGTTCCTGCTATCATCCGCGCTTCCCGCCCGACCCCAGGAGAATGCCCGCGATGCTGCGTTTCCGTGGAAGCCCCGCCCTGTCATCGTTGTTCCGTATGGAGAAATTGCTGGCTGCACTACGCCAGCGGGTTTCCGTCATCACCCGCGTTCGCGCCGAATTTGTCCATTTCGTCGAGGGTTCGCTGACCGCACCTGATCGCGAGGTGCTGGACCAGTTGCTGCGATACGGCCCCCGCTCCGGCGCAGCGCAGCCACTGGCCTTGGCGCAGGTTGCAGGGCAGGGGGATGCATCGACTGTCCCGTTGTTGCTGGTTGTTCCCCGTCCCGGCACGATTTCCCCCTGGTCCTCCAAGGCGACAGATATCGCCCATAACTGCGGACTTCAGGGCATTCGCCGCATCGAACGCGGCGTTGCCTATTACTTGGACGCTGAACGGCCATTGACCAGTTGGGAACTGGCCGCTTTGAAACCGTTGTTGCACGACCGGATGACTGAGGCCGTTCTGGAATCGGGCGATGATCCGTCCATGCTGTTTACTCAAACGCAACCGTCCCCCTTGACCACAGTGGACCTGTTCAGTGGCGGGCGCGAGGCGTTGCTGGCCGCCAACCGTGAACTGGGGCTGGCGCTGTCGGACGACGAGATCGACTATTTGCTCGACTGTTTCACCCGGTTGCAACGCGATCCCACCGATGTAGAACTGATGATGTTCGCCCAGGCCAATTCCGAACATTGCCGACACAAGATTTTCAACGCCGACTGGATCATCGATGGTGTCCCGCAGGACCGTTCGCTGTTCGCCATGATCCGTTACACCCACGAACGCCATCCCAGCGATGTGCTGTCAGCGTATAGCGATAATGCGGCGGTGATGACCGGCTTTCCCGCCGGGCGCTTTTTCCCCGATCCTGGCGATGGCGAGTACCGTTACCACGCGGAGGATGTTCATATCCTGATGAAAGTAGAGACGCACAATCACCCGACAGCGATTTCCCCATTTCCCGGTGCTGCGACCGGCTCCGGCGGCGAAATTCGTGATGAAGGCGCGACCGGGCGCGGCGCGAAGCCCAAGGCCGGACTGTGCGGATTTTCGGTTTCCCATTTGCGGATTCCCGGTTTCATCCAGCCGTGGGAGGAGGATTACGGCAAGCCGGACCGCATCGTGTCAGCGCTGGACATCATGCTGGAAGGCCCGATTGGCGCGGCGGCGTTCAATAACGAGTTCGGGCGTCCTAATTTGTCCGGCTATTTCCGCACGCTGGAACAGGTGGGTCCCGACGGTCAGCGGCGCGGCTATCACAAGCCGATCATGATCGCCGGCGGATTGGGTAATGTCCGCGAACTACACGTTCACAAAGCTGCATTGCCGCCGGGAACCGCGATTGTCGTACTCGGTGGGCCGGCGATGCTGATCGGTCTCGGCGGCGGCGCGGCGTCCAGTATGGCGGCGGGCAGTTCCCACGCTGATCTGGATTTTGCCTCGGTGCAACGCGGTAATCCGGAAATGCAGCGCCGCGCTCAGGAAGTGATCGACCGTTGCACGGCGCTGGGCGAAAACAATCCGATTCTTTCCATTCACGATGTCGGGGCGGGCGGACTGTCCAATGCCGTGCCGGAAATTGTGCAAGGCGCGGAACGAGGGGGGCAGTTTGAATTACGCGAAGTTCCGAACGACGATCCCGGCATGTCGCCGATGCAGATTTGGTGCAACGAAGCACAGGAGCGCTATGTGCTGGCGATTGCCGCCGGGGGGTTGGAAATCTTCAAGGCGCTGTGCGAGCGGGAGCGTTGCCCGTATGCCGTCCTGGGCGTGGCGACTGAAGCGCCGCAACTGACGCTCAGCGATCGGCAATTTGCCAACCGGCCGGTGGATTTGCCGATGAACGTGCTGTTCGGCAAGCCGCCAAGGATGGTGCGAGAGGTGGCGCGGGCCGCCAGCGCGTCCAGCCGCTGGGAAGCTGACGCTGCCGACATTGAACTGGCCGACGCTGTTGCACGGGTGCTGCGGTTTCCGGCGGTGGCTGACAAGAGTTTTCTCATCACTATCGGCGACCGCACCGTGACCGGGCTGGTCTGCCGCGATCAGATGGTCGGGCCGTGGCAGGTTCCGGTCAGCGATGTCGCGGTCACTGCCTCCAGCTTTGATGTCTACACCGGCGAGGCGATGGCGATGGGCGAACGGACGCCGCTGGCTTTGTTGAACGCGCCAGCTTCGGGGCGGATGGCGGTAGGCGAGGCGCTGACCAACATCGCCGCCGCTCGCATCGAACAACTGGGCAATGTCAAGCTGTCGGCAAACTGGATGGCGGCGGCGGGTCATCCCGGCGAGGACGCCTGCTTGTTTGACACGGTGAAAGCCGTCGGGATGGAATTGTGTCCGGCGCTGGGTCTTGCCATTCCGGTCGGCAAGGATTCGCTGTCGATGAAGACAGTCTGGGAGGATGACGGCGAGCAGAAAAGCGTGGTCGCGCCGCTGTCGCTGATTATCTCCGCCTTTGCGCCGGTGCAGGATGTGCGCCGCACCTTGACCCCGCAACTGCGCGCCGACCGGGGCGACACTGATCTGATCCTGATCGATCTCGGGCGCGGCAAAAACCGGCTGGGTGGGTCGGCATTGGCGCAGGTCTACAGCCGATTAGGCGATGAAGCGCCGGACGTGGATGCGCCGGACGATCTCAAAGCGTTTTTCATGGTCATTCAGGAACTCAACGCGGCCAATCGGTTGCTGGCCTATCACGACCGTTCCGATGGCGGGTTGCTGGCGACCCTGGCGGAAATGATGTTCGCCGGCGGCTGCGGGGTCACGGTGTTGCTCGACGATCTCGGCGAGGAGTTGCTGCCGGCGCTGTTCACTGAAGAATTGGGGGCGGTCATTCAGGTGCGGGCGCTGGATCGGCAGCGCGTTCTGCTGAAATTGGCCGACGCCGGTTTGAGTGAGTGCAGCCATGTCATCGGCGCACTGAATGACCGCGACCGGCTGATCCTCTGTCATGCCGGCGAAGCAGCGTTTTCCGCCAGTCGCGCCGAGTTGCGGCAGTGGTGGTCGGAAACCAGCTATCAGATGCAGGCGTTGCGTGATCATCCCGATTGCGCGCGTGAAGCCTTCGATGCGGTGGTCGATCCCGCCGATCCGGGTCTAAACGTCTCTTTAACTTTTAATCCAGCGGTGGATGTCGCTGCGCCGTTTATCACCGACGGCGCTCGTCCCCGCATCGCCATTTTGCGCGAGCAGGGCGTCAACGGTCAGGTGGAAATGGCGGCGGCTTTTGACCGGGCCGGTTTCGCGGCGGTGGATGTCCACATGAGCGACATCACCGGTGGACGAATCACCCTGGCGGATTTTCAGGGGATCGCCGCCTGCGGTGGATTCTCCTACGGTGACGTGCTGGGCGCAGGAGAGGGTTGGGCCAAGTCGATCCTGTTCAACGCCCGCGCCCGCGACGAATTCGCCGCTTTCTTCGCCCGCCCGGACAGCTTCGGGCTGGGCGTGTGCAACGGCTGTCAGATGCTCTCCAATCTGCATGAACTGATCGCCGGAACGGAACTCTGGCCGCGCTTTGTCCGCAACCGGATTGAACAATTTGAGGCGCGCTTAAGTCTGGTCGAGGTGTTGCCGTCGCCGTCGCTGTTCCTGCACGGGATGGCCGGTTCGCGCTTGCCCATTGCCGTCGCCCATGGCGAGGGCCGCGCCGAGTTTGCCGATGATCGTGGAGCCGATGCCGCCCTGGCGGCGGGCATGGTTGCCCTGCGTTTCATCGATCATTCTGGCCAGCCGGCGGAGCGTTATCCGGCCAATCCTAATGGCTCGCCAGGCGGAATGACCGGTTTTTGCAGCCACGATGGACGGTTCACCATTCTGATGCCGCATCCGGAGCGGCTGTTTCGCACCGTGCAATATTCCTGGCGTCCCAATGGCTGGGGCGAAGATGGGCCGTGGTTGCGGCTGTTTCGCAACGCCCGGCGGTGGCTGGGTTAGGCGCTGGTTAAATCCGGCCTGCCGCGCCATCCGTGGACTATAAATAATGAACGCTTCCCATTCCGAGGAGATAAGCCATGCCCAAAGCCATCCGCATTCATGAATACGGCGGTCCCGAAGCGCTGCGCTGGGAGGAGGTCGAAGTCGGCGATCCCGGCCCCGGTCAGTTGCGCATCCGCCAGACCGCCATCGGCCTGAACTATATCGACGTTTACCATCGCACCGGCCTGTATCCGCTGCCTTCACTGCCCTGGACGCTGGGCATGGAAGGCGCGGGACGGGTCGAGGCCGTCGGGGAGGGCGTCAGCGAATTCAAGGTCGGCGACCGCGTGGCCTACGCCAGCCCGCCGGTCGGGGCCTATGCCGAAGCGCGGTTGATGCCCGCCGACCGGGTGGTGGCGCTGCCTGACGCCATTGATGATCAAACCGCCGCCGCCATGATGTTGCAGGGCATGACCGCCCACTATCTGCTGCGGCGTGTTTACCGGGTGCAGCCCGGCGACGCCATTTTGCTGCACGCGGCGGCGGGCGGGGTAGGACTGATCGCCAGTCAGTGGGCGCGGCAACTGGGGGCGCTGGTCATCGGTACGGTTGGCAGTGATGAAAAAGCCGAGATTGCCCGCGCCCACGGTTGCCATCAGGTCATCGTTTACACCCGCGAGAATTTCACCGAGCGGGTCCGGGAAATCACCGACGGCCAGGGGGTCGCCGTCGTCTACGATTCGGTGGGCAAAGAAACCTTTATGGGCTCGCTGGACTGCCTGCGGCCATTGGGGATGATGGTCAGCTTTGGCAACGCTTCGGGACCGGTGCCGCCGTTTGAACCGGGCATTTTGGCTGCCAAGGGTTCGCTGTTTTTCACCCGGCCCACGTTGATGACGTACACCGCCAAGCGGCAGGACCTCCTGGCCAGCGCCGCCGATCTGTTTGATGTCGTCGCCATGGGCGCGGTGAAGATCGAGGTGCGGCAAACCTACCCGCTGGCGGAAACCGCGCAGGCGCATCGCGATCTGGAGGCGCGCAAGACCACTGGTTCGACCGTATTGCTGCCTGGCTAACGCCCTGTAAATCTGGTAGAACTTTGCATTCTGACTGCTGGGAGGGTGACGCATGACCCTGTTGATTCTGATCATCCTGTTCGGACTCGGCGCGGTTTTTGCGCCACGCTTCATTCCAGCGAAACTGGGCTGGCTCCAGACCAGCATCCGCATCGCCCTGGCGCTGGCGGCGGTGTTTATGGTTCTGGCGACCTCGTTCGTAATCGTCGATCAGGACAAGGTCGGCCATCTGAAATTGATCTATGGAGCGAGCAAGCTGCCGCCCGGCCATATCATCGCCATGAACGGCGAGGCCGGCCCCCAGGCGGAAATCCTCGGTCCCGGCTTTAACTTCAAACCGCTGCTGAACATTCTCTACGATGTTGAACAGTTGCCGGTGACTGAAGTGCCGGAAGGCCATTATGGCTATCTGGTCGCCCGCGACGGCTTGCCGCTGCGCCCCAATCAGTTTCTGGCTGACGCCTGGCGCGATGAGCAGCGGATGCTGGACGCCCACCATTTCCTGACCGAAGGCCAGGGTCAGAAAGGCCCGCAACTGACGGTGCTGAAGCCGGGCCGCTACCGGCTGAATCAATATCTGTTCGAGGTGCTGACCAAGGGCGAAGCGCTGCGGGCCACGTCGGTGCCGGCGGGCTTTGTTGCAGTGATCAAGGCCAACGTCCAGGAGCAGCCGGACGCGGCCTGTCAGCCGATCCACGATGAGCGCACCGAAAAATTGTCGGTGCCGCTGGTCGCCAAAGGCTGTCGCGGGGTGTGGAACGAGCCGCTGCTGCCCGGCACCTATTACCTGAACAAGCGCGCCTATGAGGTGGCGCTGGTCGATACCCGCATCCAGACCTGGCAGTATCAGGGCGGCTATGTCCGGCGGCGCATCAACCTGACCCTGAATCAGAACGGGCAGATCGAACAGACCGCAGAGCGTGAAGAAGTGGTAACGCCGCAGAATGCTGCTGATATTGCAGTGCTATTGCGGGTTGAAGGTTGGGAGATTCCGCAGGATTTGCGGGTGCTGGCTCAAGTGACGCCGGAAGACGCGCCGTTTGTGGTGGCTTCCGTCGGCGATTTACAGGCGGTCGAGGATAAAGTCATGACCCCGACGGTGCGCAGCATCGTCCGCAATGTCACGGGTTCGTATGTCACACTGGCGGCGGGTCAAGCAGAGGACGGTTTGCATAGTGTGCGGCGGGTGCTGGATTTGCAGGACAAGCGCCCGCAACTGGAAGAAGCGGTGCTGGAGGCGCTGATTCCCGAAGCGCGCAACGCCGGCGTGTCGATCCGCGAGGTGCGTTTCGGCGACCCGGCGCTGCCGCCGGAATTGTTGCTGGCCCGCAAGCGCGAACAACTGGCCCAGCAGATGATCTCCACCTTCCAGAAGGAGCAACAGGCGCAGGAGGAGCGGATTAGGACCGAAAAGGCGCGGGCGACGGCCGAACAGCAGCCGGAACTGGTGCGGGCGGAAATCCAGGTCGAGGTCGCCAAGCAGGATCGCACCGCCGCACAGTTGCGCGGCGAAGGCGAAAAACTGCGCTTGCAGGAAATCGCCGCCGGCCAGCAGGCGCAAGCCAACGTGCTGGGCCGCGAGCTGACCTATCAACTGGCGATGGTCAAGGACGTGCTGGCGTTTATCGCCGCCAATCCCGACGCCGTCAAGGTGCCGAGCGTGCTGGTGGAAGGCGGGGATAGCAGCGGTGCTCCACTGCCGGCGGCGGCGGCTATTTTCGGTTTCCTGGGCAACAGCACCGTGGCGCGGGGTCTGGGCCAGTCTACGGGTCGGCCACCTGCGCCCGCCGCCCCCGTCAAAGCGCCCTGACCGTGCGTTGATCCGGCGATGCCCCCCCTGCTCGGCGAATTTGAATGCCGGCTCGATGCCAAGGCGCGCATCGTATTGCCGGTTGCGCTGAGAAAGCAGTTGCCGGTTGAGTCCGGAGAGCGTTTCGTCGTCAATCGCGGTTTTGAGCAGCATCTGACGTTGTATCCTCTCACGGAGTGGCGACGGATCACCGCTGAGCTTAGCCGGCTGAATCTATACGTTAAAAAGAACCGTGACTTTGTCCGCTATTTCCATCGTGGCGCAACGGAACTGGATCTGGACGGCAGTGGCCGGTTGTTATTGCCCCGGCGCTTGCTGGACTATGCGGGCCTTCACGAGGCGGTGATCCTGCTGGCCTATGCCAACCGGATCGAATGTTGGGATCCGACGTTGTACGAGAATCTGCTGTCTGACGAGCCGGCAGATTTTTCCCGGTTGGCTGAGGAAGTCATGGGCGGCACGGGCCAGCCGGAAGAGGTTGATGAGCGATTTCCCGGATTCCGGGATTTTTCAGCAGCCCCGCCGGATTCGCGGCATTGATTTGTCCAGGCGGTGGTATTAAGGAGCCTGAACGCCAGGGATGACGCTAACCTGCTGGCGGATATGTCTGAATCCACTCCCGCATAATGGTGAGATGGATCCATTGCCATATCTTCGGCACAGTTTCGCTACCGAACCACTATGATCAATAGCCATGTCCTTAATCCTGTCTATTGCACACTTACGCTGTTCGCCATGCCCGATGTCCTGTTAGTCGCCGGCGTGGACGAAGCCGGGCGCGGCCCGTTAGCCGGTCCCGTCGTCGCCGCTGCTGTTATTCTCAATCCTGCCCGCCCGATTGCCGGGCTGGCCGATTCCAAAACCCTCAGCGAGACCCGCCGCGAACAGCTTGCCGCTGAAATCCGCGCTCATGCCCTGGCCTGGGCGCTGGGCCGGGCCGACGTGGCGGAAATTGACCGAATTAATATCCTGCAAGCTTCATTGCTGGCGATGCGGCGAGCGGTGGAGAATCTGCACCTTGCGCCCAGCCAGGTGTTGGTCGATGGCAACCGCTGCCCATCCGGGCTGGCTTGTTCCTGCCAGGCCATTATCAAGGGCGACGCCACTGTGCCGGCTATCAGCGCCGCTTCCATTCTTGCCAAGGTCGCCCGCGACGCTGAATTGCGTGAACTGCACGACCGCTATCCCGCCTATGGTTTCGCCCGGCATAAAGGCTATCCGACCCTGGCTCATCGGGAAGCTCTGCGCCGTTGGGGTCCCTGTCCCGAACATCGCCGCTCGTTTGCTCCGGTGGCCGCGGTTATTGAGCAATCGGCATGACCGCGCCGTTTGTTCATTTACACCTGCACACGGAATATTCCCTGGTTGACGGGCTGATTCGCATCAAAAACCTGGTCAAGCAGGTGGCCGCCGCCGGAATGCCCGCGGTGGCCGTGACCGACATGAGCAATCTGTTTGCCCTGATCAAATTCTACAAAGCTGCGCTGAACGCCGGGGTCAAACCCATTGTTGGCGTGGAGACTTGGGTGCAACGGTCGGGCGGGGAACCTTCCCGATTGGTGTTGCTGTGCCAGAATTTGGATGGCTACCGTCATTTGACCCGATTGGTCAGTCGCGGCTATCTCGAAGGCCAGCAGCACGGCGTCCCGATCCTCAATTACGCCTGGCTCAAGGGTAATACCGACGGCTTGATTGCCCTGTCCGGCGGCCGCGAGGGAGAACTCGGTCAGGCTTTGCTGAATGATCGGCTCGACCAGGCCCAAACCTGGCTGGCCGACTGGCGACGATTGTTCCCGGAGCGGTTCTATCTGGAAGTACAGCGCACCGGCCGGTCCCAGGAAGAGGAATATCTGGAGGCGGCGCTTGACTTGGCGGTGGCTACCGGAACGCCGGTCGTAGCGACCAATGAGGTTTGTTTTCTCCAGCGCGACGACTTCGGGGCCCATGAGGCGCGGGTCTGTATTCACGAGGGCGTGACCCTCGATGATCCGAACCGGCCTCGTCGCTACCAGGATCAGCAATATCTGCGTACCCCGGCGGAAATGGCTGAACTGTTCGCTGACGTGCCTGAAGCGCTGGAAAATACGGTCGAAATCGCCCGGCGTTGTAACCTGCGCCTGGAGCTGGGTAAAAACGTGCTGCCGGAGTTTCCAACGCCGGCGGGGATGAGCGCCGGCGCCTATTTCACCACGCAGGCCCGCGCCGGCCTGGAGCGACGGTTGCAACGATCGTTTGATCCCGCTGCCGCCGATTTCGCTGAGCGCCGCCGACCCTACGATGAACGGCTGGAGCTGGAGCTGAAAGTTATTATCCAGATGGGCTTTCCCGGTTATTTCCTGATCGTCGCCGATTTCATCCAGTGGGCGAAAGATCATGGCGTGCCGGTCGGGCCGGGACGCGGCTCCGGCGCCGGGTCATTGGCCGCCTACGCGCTGGGCATCACCGATCTGGACCCACTGGCCTATGAATTGCTGTTCGAGCGCTTCCTGAATCCCGAACGGGTGTCGATGCCCGATTTCGACATCGACTTCTGCATGGAGGGCCGCGATAAGGTCATTGAATACGTGGCGCAGCGCTATGGCCGGGAGCGGGTTTCGCAAATCGCGACGCACGGCAGTATGGCGGCCAAGGCGGTGGTGCGCGACGTAGGCCGTGTGCTGGGCCATCCCTACGGCTTCGTTGACCGTATTGCCAAGCTGATTCCCTTTGAACTGGGCATCACCCTGGACAAGGCGATTGAGCAGGAAGCGGAACTGCGCCGGCTGTACGAAAACGATGAGGAGGTGCGGGCGCTGCTGGATTTGGCGCGCAAGCTGGAGGGACTGGCGCGCAATGTTGGCAAACACGCCGGCGGCGTGGTGATCGCCCCGACCTGCCTGACCGATTATTCACCGCTGTACTGCGAACAGGGTGATCCCAGTGTCGTCACCCAGTTCGACAAGGACGACGTGGAAGCCGCTGGACTGGTGAAATTCGATTTCCTGGGGTTGCGGACGCTGACGATTATCGACTGGGCGTTGCAGACGATTAATGCGCAGCGGCAGACGCGAGGCGAGCTGTCGCTGGATATTGCCGCTGTTCCCTTGAACGATGCGCTAACGTTTGAGTTGCTCAAGCGTTATGAAACCACCGCCGTTTTCCAACTGGAATCCAGCGGAATGAAGGATCTGATTCGTCGCCTGCAACCAGACTGTTTTGAAGATATTGTGGCGCTGGTGGCGCTGTTCCGGCCCGGTCCGCTGCAATCGGGCATGGTGGATGATTTTATCGACCGCAAGCATGGCCGCGCCCGTATTGAATATCCGCATCCGGCGTTGGCGACCATTCTCAAACCGACTTACGGGGTCATCCTTTATCAGGAACAGGTGATGCAAATTGCCCAAGTGCTGTCGGGTTATACCCTGGGCGGGGCTGATTTGCTCCGTCGAGCGATGGGCAAAAAAGACGCGGAGAAAATGGCCAAGGAACGGGCTGGGTTTGTGAAAGGCGCTATTGAACGCCGGGTCGATGCGGAAACGGCTTCCTATATATTCGACCTGATCGATAAATTTGCCGGTTACGGTTTTAATCGCAGCCACAGCGCCGCTTACGCTTTGTTGTCTTACCAGACAACTTGGTTAAAAGCGCATTATCCTGCTGCGTTTATGGCGGCGGTGCTGTCCTCGGATATGGATAAAACCGACAAGGTCGTGGTGTTGATCGAAGAGTGTCGGCGTATGGGTCTGAAGCTGGCGCCGCCCGCGATCAATACTTCCGAGTATCGTTTCACCGTGGGCGCGACCAGCGAGATTCGCTATGGTCTGGGCGCGGTCAAGGGGGTCGGGGAGGGTGCGATTGAGGCGCTGGTGCAGGAGCGTCGTCAGAACGGACCCTACCTCGATCTGTTCGATCTGTGCCAGCGGGTGGATCTCCGCAAGCTGAATCGCCGGGTACTGGAAGCACTGATCCGTTGCGGGGCGCTGGATGAACTCGGCGCGAACCGGGCGACGTTGACGGCGCAACTGCCGGACGCCTTGCAACTGGCGGAGCAGCATTCCCGCAACGATGCGGCGGGCCAGAATGACATGTTCGGGCTGGCCGCCAGCGAGAAGACCCCGGCCCGCCCGCTGCATCTCGCCAAGAAGCCGGAATGGAGCCAAGAGGAGCGGCTGCGCGGCGAGAAGGAAACTCTGGGCGTCTATCTGAGCGGCCATCCGATCGAGCGAATCGCTGAAGAATTGACGGCGCTTGGTGTGGCCCGATTAAGCAGCCTGACCGGGAACAACGGTTCATTGCGCCGGGGTAATGACCGTTCACTGTTGATGGCTGGACTGGTGGTCAGCATCCGCACCCGTAACGCTAATCGGGGCGGTCGCATGGCGTTTGTCACCCTTGACGACGGTTCCGGGCAGATGGAAATCCGTATTTTCCCGGAAGTGTATGAGCGGCATCGATCATTGATCGTCGAAGACGCCATTCTGCTGGCGCAGGGGGCGTTGAGCTGGGATGAGTTCAACCAGGCCACGCGCCTGAATGTCGAGCGGGTGCTGGACTGGGATGGGGCGCGGGCGGAGTACGCCCGCCGTTTGCTGCTCCGGCTGGACGCTGCGCAATGTACGGCGGGGGCGCTGCGGCCGCTGGCGAGCATTCTGGCCGAGCACCGCACCGATGGTCGGTGTGCTGTGTGGATCGAGTACACTGGTCCACAGGCGCGAGTGGAGCTGGTTTTAGGCCAGAACTGGCGGGTCAAGCCCAGCGAGGCGCTGCTCAAACGACTGCGGGAGTTGGCCGGCGTGGATCGGGTGCAACTGCGCTATGAGCCACCGCCTGGCAGAGATCGAAACAACCTGGCGTGATTGGGTGATCCCGTTCCTATTTGGGAAGAAACTGATTGATCGTTTCCATCAGTATGGCTTCCTCGACCGGCTTGGTCACATAGCTTTTGGCACCTTGCCGCGCCCCCCAGATTTTGTCGGTTTCCTGGTCTTTGGTTGTGACAATAATCACGGGAATATGGCTGGTAGAGGGATTCTTGGTGATTTGCCGGGTCGCCTGAAAACCGTTGATCTTGGGCATGACCACATCCATCAGGATCAGGTCAGGCCGCTCGGCCTTGGCGACTTCGACGCCTTGCTCACCGTCCGTAGCCGTCAGGATTTCGTGCCCATGCTTTTTAAGAATTCTACTGAGACTCAGCGTCTGGGTGGGCGAGTCGTCGACAATGAGTATGCGGGCCATGCTGCCACTCCTGGGATGATCTTGCGTATCGGCTTCGCACGCCACGTCATCATAAGCGAAATCCGGCGTGGGCGGGGATGGTTTTCTGGTATGGGGGACTGCTTGCCAGTGCATGATAGGATACCCGATAAATCGGTTCAATTTGAGGGCTTGTTGCATGAATGATTCAAAATCCAGTTTTTTTTCGCGCCTGGCGCTAGCGCTGCGCGCCGGTTGGCGAATCCTGGTCGATGGCGGCTTCGCCGGCAGCGTACAACAGTTGGAGCGCGGCCAATGGCCGTCGCCGGCGGTCACCGAACCGCTCAAGGAAGCGGTGCTGCGCGATACGCTGCCGGACTCGGCGTTGCAATTATTAACGCTGTTGCAACAGGAAGGGCGGTTTGTGGACTTTCTGGAGGAGAACGTCACCGCTTATTCCGATGCTGACATCGGCGGTGCGGCGCGGGTAGTGCATGAGGGTTGCCGTAAGGTCATCCGCGAATATTTGCAGATTGAACCGGTGCGCGAGGAAGCCGAGGGCGCGCGGTTGACCCTGCTCGCCGGTTTCGATGCGACGGCGGTGCGACTGACGGGCAACGTGGTGGGCCAACCGCCGTTCACCGGCACCCTGATGCATCGCGGTTGGCGAGTTCGGCAGATCACCCTGCCCAAACTGGCCGAGGGCCACGATGTCCGGGTGCTGGCGCCGGCGGAGGTCGAACTATGAGCGAAGTTCGCTACGCCGTCGGCATTGATTTGGGCACGACCCATTGTGTGATGGCGGCCGTCGATCTGACCGCCAGCGACCGTGACGCGGTGGTGGAGCAGATTGAGGCGATTCCGCAATTGACGGCGCCCGGCGCAGTTGAGGAACGGTCCATGCTGCCGTCGTTTCTCTATTTGCCGCATCCCGACGAGTTGCGGGCGGAAGATCGGGTGTTGCCTTGGAACAAGTCGCCGCCGTTTGTGATCGGCGAGCTGGCCCGGACCATGGGTGGGCGCACGCCGATTCGGCTGGTGGCCAGCGCCAAGAGCTGGCTGTGCCATCCGGGTGTCGATCGGCGTGCGGCAATTTTACCCGTCGAGGCGCCGGAGGAGGTAGTGCGGGTTTCACCATTGCAGGCGTCGATGCGCTATCTGGAGCATCTGTGCGCGGCTTGGGATCAGCAGCATCCCGATGCGCCGTTGGTCGAGCAGGAGGTGGTGTTGACCGTACCCGCTTCCTTTGACCCGGTGGCCCGGGAATTGACCGCCGAAGCGGCGGCGGCGGTCGGCTTAAATCGGTTAGTGTTGCTGGAGGAGCCGCAGGCGGCGCTGTATCACTGGATTCTGGCCAGCGGCGGTGAGTGGCGCAAGCAAGTGCGGGTTGGCGACATCATCCTGGTGATTGACCTGGGCGGCGGCACCACCGACTTTTCGCTGATCGCCGTGACTGAACGTGATGGATCGCTGGAACTGGTGCGGGTGGCGGTCGGCGATCATATCCTGCTCGGCGGCGACAACATGGATTTGGCGCTGGCCCACGCAATTCGCGCCAAACTGGCCGAGCAGGGGACATCATTAGACCCTTGGCAGTTGCAAGGTCTGACCCACGGTTGTCGCCACGCCAAGGAACTCTTGCTCAGCGACGCCAGCGTTGAGAGTGTACCCGTAGTCGTACCCAGCCGGGGTTCCCGGCTGATCGGCGGTACGCTACGCACCGAGCTGACCCGCGAGGAAGTGACCCGAAATCTGGTGGAAGGCTTCTTTCCAAGGGTGGATGCGGCGGCGCGACCGGCGGGGCGGGCGCGGGCGGCGTTGACCAAGCTGGGTTTGCCCTACGCCCAGGATGCGGCCATGTCCCGCCATCTGGCGGCGTTTTTGGGCCGGCAGGTGGGTGCAACCCGTGATCTGGAGGGGTTCGCCGGTCGCTTGCCGGACAGTGCGACGTTCCTGCATCCCACCGCGGTGCTGTTCAACGGTGGCGTGTTCAAGGCGCAGTCACTGTTGGAGCGGACACTGGGAATATTAAACGACTGGCTGGCGACGGAAAACGCGCTACCGGCGCGGTTGCTGGCGGGCATCGATCTCGACCTGGCGGTCGCGCGCGGTGCAGCCTATTACGGCTATGTGCGGCGCGGCGGCGGTGTGCGGATTCGCGGCGGCACCGCCAAGGCCTATTACGTCGGCGTGGAAAGCGCCATGCCGGCGGTGCCGGGCATGGAGCCGCCGATTGAAGTGTTGTGTATTGCGCCGTTTGGCATGGAGGAGGGGACACAGGCGCAACTGCCGCCGCAGGAAGTCGGGCTGGTGGTCGGCGAGCCGGTGCGATTCCGTTTTTTTGGTTCCTCGGTGCGGCGCGTCGATCAGGTCGGCACTGTGCTGGAGCAGTGGACGCCGGAGGAAGTGGAGGAACTGGAAGAGATCGAAGCGACATTGCCCGCCGAAGACCGGCAACCGGGCGAGGTCGTGCCGGTGCGGCTGCATGCGGCAGTTACGGAAGTCGGGACGTTGCGTCTGGAAGCCGTACCGCGCATCGGGACGGAGACCTGGAAGGTGGAGTTCGACGTGCGTGGGGAGGGGTGAACTGGATGCAGAGGCTATTTTCAAGCAGCTTCTGTAAATTTTCCTGTACATAGAAGGCCTGCACTTAGAAGCTGTCTAAGAACCCCTCTCCCAGTGGGAGAGGGGAGTTTTTAGACAGTCTCTTAAGGTTGCAGCGGGATGACCCAATGCCGGCCAACAACCATACCTTGGTCTAGGTACGGGATTAGCGATTAAGGTCAAGTAAAATACCCCTCTCAATTTCGCCACGCACCCGGAGGACTGGCTCATCGCTCATTCCAGCGCCCCCCGCTATCTGGTCGGCATTGATCTTGGCACAACCCACACCGTCGTTGCATACGCCGAACTGAAAAAAACGGCTGCTTCGCCGATCCGCCTGTTCACTGTTGAACAACTGGTCGCGCCTGGCGCAGTGGCCGCCCGACCCTTGCTGCCGTCGATGCGCTATCACCCGGCGGAGGGTGAGCTGGCGGCGGCGGATCGGCAACTGCCCTGGGCGTTCGCCGATCCCGGCGCGGTCGCTGATACCATCATCGGCGAACTGGCGCGGGAACGTGGCTCACGGTCACCGGGACGACTGGTGGCCAGCGCCAAAAGCTGGCTGTCGCATGGTGGAGTGGATCGCACCGCGCCGATTCTGCCGTGGGGCGCGGTGGATATACCCAAGGTTTCCCCGGTGGCGGCCAGCGCCAGCTATCTGGCCTATCTGCGCGCCGCCTGGAACCATCATTTTCCCCGCCAGCCGCTGGAACGGCAGGAACTGGTATTGACCGTGCCGGCGTCGTTTGACGAGGCGGCGCGGGCGCTGACCGTGGAAGCGGCGCGGCTGGCCGGTCTGCCGCAACTGCGTCTGCTGGAGGAACCGCAGGCTGCCTGCTACGACTGGCTGCATCGTCATCAGGGCGACACAGCAGCAGCGCTCGGCGATGCGCGGTTATTGCTGGTCTGCGATGTCGGTGGCGGCACCACGGATTTAACCCTGATTCGGATCGAAGCGGGGGAATCCGGTCCGCAACTGACCCGGATTGGTGTCGGCGACCACCTGATGCTGGGCGGCGACAATATGGACCTGACCCTGGCGCGCACCGTCGAGGCGCGGCTGGGCGGCGGGCGGCTGAACGCCGGCGAACTGTCGCAACTGTTGCAGCAATGCCGGATCGCCAAGGAACGTCTGTTAGCCGATGAGGCGCCGGAGCGGGTCACGGTCACGGTATTGGGCGGTGGTGCACGGCTGATCGGTGGGGCGCGGTCAGCGGAACTCAGTCGTGAAGAAGCGCAGGCGCTGCTGGTGGACGGTTTCCTGCCCCGGATCAGCGCCGAGGAACGGCCCCAGGGACGGCGGGCGGCGGTGGTGGAATTTGGCTTGCCCTATGCCGCCGACCCGGCCATCAGCCGCCATCTGGCCGCCTTTCTGGTCCGCCACGCCGGTGCTTCCCGCCAGGCGCTGGGTGATTCAAACGCCCCGCCGCTGCCCGATGCGGTGTTGCTCAACGGCGGCGTCTTCCACAGTGCGACGCTGACGAAGCGCTTGCTGGAGATTCTGGCTGGCTGGCGCGGCGAACCGCTGGCGCGGCTGGACAATCCCGAACCGGATCTGGCAGTGGCGCGCGGCGCGGTGGCCTACGGACTGGCCCGGCGCGGCCAGGGGTTGAAAATCGGCGGGGGTTCAGCGCGCAGCTACTTCCTGCGGGTGGATGGCGGACGGGGATCGAAACAGGGAGTTTGTCTGTTGCCGCGCGGCGTCGAGGAGGGTCGGGAAATCCGCCTGGACCGCACTTTTTTACTGCGGCTGGGGGCACCGGTGCAATTTCATCTACTGACCTCGACCGGCGACGCAGGGCACCCGCCGGGTGCAGTGGTGGAACTGGACACTGGAAATTTCACGCCGCTGCCGCCGATTGCGACCGTGATTGAGAGTGAAGCCGGCGCGGGCGAAACGCCGGTGCAATTGAGCGCGCAACTGACCGAGGTCGGGACGCTGGAGGTGGATTGCCTCGCGGCGGATGATCCGGCGCGGCGCTGGCGGCTGGCCTTTCAACTGCGTGGCGGCGATACAGCGACCCTGGCTCGGCTGCACCCGCGCTTTGCCGAGGCGGTGATGCGGCTGGAGCGGTTTTACGGGTCCCGCACGCCGGATGTGGATGCCAGGGAAATCAAGACGCTGCGTAATGACTTGGAGCGGCTGCTCGGGGCGCGCGAGACCTGGGAAACGCCCCTGTTGCGGGAACTGTTTAACGTCCTGTGGACCGGGGCGCGGCGACGACGGCGTTCGGTCGATCATGAACGGCTCTGGTTTAGCCTGGCGGGTTACTGTCTGCGGCCCGGTTTCGGCTATCCGCTGGACGAATGGCGGGTGGGGCAGTTATGGACGTTGTACGAGCAGGGCGTGCAATACCCGCAGGACGCCCAGAACCGGGCGGAATGGTGGACGCTGTGGCGGCGCGTGGCCGGCGGACTGGACGCGGCGGCGCAGATGCGGTTAGGCGAGGAATTACTCATCGCGTTGCGTCCCCTGACCGGTAAAACCGCCAGGGACAAACCGGCGGGTGTGGAAGATCTGGCGCGGCTGGCGGCGGTGCTGGAGCGGTTGCCCGCGACACGCAAGATCGAACTCGGTGAGTTGCTGCTGGCGCGACTGGCGCGCAAGGGCGAATCGTTGCAACTGTGGTGGGCAGTGGGTCGTCTGGGGACGCGGGTGCCTGCCTGTGGCAGCGCCCATGATGTCGTTCCCGCAACGACAGCGGCGGCCTGGCTGGAGCGGGTGCTGGCGCTGGACTGGAAAGCGGTAACGGCGGCGGCGTTTGCCGCGACCCTGCTCGCGCGATGCAGCGGCGACCGGGAACGGGATGTGGAGGAAAACCTGCGGAAGCGGGTGATTCAACGACTGCGGGCGGCTCAATCGCCTGCTTCGTGGCTGCGAATGGTGGAGGAAGCCGTAGAACTGGATGAAGCCGATACC
The DNA here is from genome assembly GCA_964508935.1 of uncultured Candidatus Competibacteraceae bacterium. GTDB lineage: Bacteria > Pseudomonadota > Gammaproteobacteria > Competibacterales > Competibacteraceae > UBA2383. Next base: position 18,666 of record CAZDVY010000002.1, read on the forward strand.
GGACGGGTGTTCGGCGAGGCGCTGCCGCCGGGACTGCGGCTGGTAAAGTAGTGCGGCCCGGCTACTTCCCCACCCGCAGCAACCCGCTCAACCCATGCTGATCGAGAAAGACATTGGTGCGCTCGCGAATGGCGGTCGCGGTGTCGAGATCGATCACTTCATTTAAAAACACCTGCACCTCGTCATAGCGGACACTGCGGATCATCCACTTGACTTTGAGCAGACTGCCCAGATTCATGCTCAGGCTGTCCAGGCCCATCGCCATGAGCAGCAGGGCGGCGGCGGGATCACCGGCCATCTCGCCGCAGACGCTGATGGGCCGTCCCGCCGCCTGTACCTGCGTAATGACATGCCGGATTGCGGCCAGCACCACCGGATGCAGCGAATCATAGAGTTTAGCCACCCGGTCATTGTTGCGATCCACCGCCAGCAGATACTGGGTTAAATCATTGCTGCCGATGGAGGCGAAATCGACCATGTTAATAAGCTTATCGATTTTCCAGACCGCCGATGGCACCTCGACCATGATGCCGACGCGCGGCGTCCGCACCGGAATTCCCTCTTCCCTTAGTTCCGCTTCAGCGCTGCGCAGCAGATCTAACGCTTCACTCAATTCGCTGACCGTGCTGATCATCGGAAACAGAATCGACAGATTTGTATAAGCCGTTCCGGCTCGCAGCATCGCCCGTAACTGAGTCTTGAACAAATCCGGCTGATCCAGGCTGATGCGGATGCCGCGCCAGCCCAGGAAAGGATTCTGTTCAGCGATGGGAAAATACGGCAACGACTTGTCGCCGCCGATATCCAGCGTCCGCAATACGACCGGATGCGGGTCCATGATCCGCAGAATCCGGGTGTAAATCGTGGTCTGTTCTTCCTCACCGGGGAACCGGTCGCGCAGAAAAAAGTGCATTTCCGATCGGTACAGCCCCACGCCTTGTACACCACTGTTGCGGGCGGCGGCGATATCGGCGAACAGCCCGGAATTGGCGTACAAATCCAGCCGGTGACCATCCAGCGTTTCCGCCGGCAGGTCGCGCAGATGCTGAAGGCCGCGTGATAGTTCAGCTTCCTCATGGATCAGCTTTTGGTATTCCTGGCGCAGCGCCGGACTGGGTTGGACACAGACCCGCACTGTGTAGCCGTCTACCGCCACTTCACGGCCATTCAGCCGGCCCGGCGGCAGGTTACTGACCCCGAACACCGCCGGAATTCCCAGGCCCCGCGCCAGCAGGGCGACATGCGACGTACTCGTGCCGCGCACCGACACTAGTCCCTTGATTTTCTCCGGCGGCACGTCCAGCAATTGCGAAACACTGATGTCTTCGCCCATCAGGATGGTGTGGTCAGGATAGTGGCGGCTGACCGTTTGCTCTTCTTGTAAGCGATCCAGCAGGCGCTGGCCGAGATCAACGATGTCGCCGGCGCGCTCGCGCAGGTAGGGGTCATCCATTTCCACGAAAATGTTGGCGTATTCCATGACCGTGGCGCGCAACGCGCCGGGCGCCCAGTTGCCGGCGTAAATGCGCTCCAGCGTTCCGTTAACCAGGCTGTCGCTGCTCAGCAGCAGGGCGTAGGCGTCGAACAGCGCCCGATCGCCTGCCGACAACAGCAGCCGCATCCGCTCGCTCAGTCGTTGCAATTCGGCGAGTTCCGCCGCGACCGCTTGCCGAAACCGTGCGGCCTCGGCTTCGGGATTGTCGATATCCTTATCAGGCGCCTGATCCAGCGCAGTACTGGGAAACACGACAACCGCCTCGCCCAGAGCCACGCCCGAGGCGCTGGACACGCCTTCCAGGAACAGAGTGCCGGAAAGCGCATTGTCATCGAGCCGCTCTAGCGCTTGCCGGATCTCCGCTTGGGTAATGCAGCCGGCCAGTTGCGCCGCCAGCGTCACCAGGAACGATTCTTCATCCGCAGTATACCTGCGCTGTTCACGCTGCTGCGCCACCAGCACCCCCAGCACCTTGCGTCGGCGGATGATAGGCACGCCAATGAATCCATGGAACGGGGCTTCACCGGTGGCGGCGATATAACGGAAGGCAGGATGAGCGGGGGCATTGTCAATGTTGATCGGTTCCGACCGGCTAGCCGCCATCCCGGTCAATCCCTGGCCGATTTTCAAGCGCACTTTGCCCACAGCGCCGGGACGCAGGCCATCCGTCGCCATCAGTACGTGCTCGCCACGAGTGGCGTCGGTCATGTAGACCGAGCAGACGTCGGTATGCAGGGCGGCCTTGACTTCGGCCACAATGAGATTGAGCGCCTCGTGCAGATCGCGGGTGGCGTTGATGTCCTGTACGATGCGCCGCAGAATGTCCAGCATGAAAGCGCCCTCGGGGCAATAAAGACCGCGCAGGGAGGAGTCCTTGGAGGCATTCCTGCATAGCCTCTCTGGCAAGCCAGGCCAAATCCCTTGCTCTTGTCCCTCGCCTGCCAGCAGGCGAGAGGGCCGTATATCGTTGGTTAGTTAGCGCGGGCACCAGCGTTGCTGCGCGGATGCGGCGGCGCACGCTGGCCGCGCTTCCCGGTTGTCCTCCAGAGCAGCGATGGCTTCCGGCGGCGCTGGCGCGGCTGACGACGAGGAATCCAGCATACTCAGCCGCCGCGTCGACACGACCATTCGAGTAATGACCGGATTTTGGCTATTCTCCATTCGCTGCATTTGCAGGATGGTGACATGCTGAATAACCGTGCTGGTGCGGGTCGATTCCGCCGGGCGCACCGTGTGATTTTCAATGTGACGCCGGGTGCTCACCCGCCGTGACTGTGCGCCTGTTGACAGCAAAGGCGCTAATTCGTGCAAGGCCCGCCAGTAGACATGTCGCTTGAATGGCACCACCGCCCGCAGTGGATACCAGTAATCGACCCATTGCCAGTGATCGAATTCGGGTCGCTCGGACAGATCCAGTTGCACCGCCTCCTCATCGCACCGCATCCGTAGCAGGAACCAGATTTGCTTCTGGCCGATGCAGACTTGTTGACAACTTTCCCGGATCAGGCGTTTGGGCAGGCGATAACGCAACCAGCCCCGTGTGGAGCCGATGACTTGGACATGTTCCGGACGCAGGCCAACTTCTTCAGCCAGTTCACGAAACATGGCCTGCTCTGGTGACTCATCCCGTCGGATGCCTCCCTGGGGAAACTGCCAAGAATGCTGGCCGATTCGTCTCGCCCAAAACAGGCGTCCTTCTGCGTTACACAGGATGATGCCCACGTTAAGTCGATAACCCTCCGAGTCGATCACGGCGCCAACCGATATGCTTATACTGTTCTGTAGAGTTCGTGTATTTTTTCACCTTCATGATAATTCATCATGGCCTTTGATCATAGCATCCAGGTAGTGGGCCAACCCGCATCCCGCCCGTCTGTCTCAAGGAGTCTGCCATGCGTTGTCCACGCTGTCCCACGTTCCTGTTCATCTTGCTGGCGTTGCTGCTGCCCCTCAGCGCCGATGCCTTCGACGATGCACCGTTAGCCATCGCGGCAGCCCAGTATCGACAACTGATCGGTGATAGCCGCAATCCGGGTGGCCAGGCATCCGCTGTGTTGTTGCAGCAAGCGGAAAAACAAGCCCGGCAAAAGCACAGTCTGGATGCGATTACCGCTTATGAAACCGCCATCGCCGCCGGCGCTGACTCAACGGCGGTCTGGCTGGCGTTGAGCCAACTCTGGCAAGCGCAGGCCGAGCAGCAGGAACAGGACAGCACCGACGATGCAGTCCGGCAACGTTCCCGCGAACGGACCCGGCAGGCGGCCTGGAATGCGCTGCAAGCCGCTCGAACTCCAGCGGAACGCGCCCGCGCGCTGTTTCGGTTGGGCGAACGCTACGACCGGGAACGGGAGCCGAAGAAGGCGATCACCGCTTATCGCGAGGCGCTGGAACTGGAGGACAACCCTCGTGTTGCCAAGCGCTATCAGGAATTAGTGGCTGCCCACGCTTTCCAGATCAAGGGCGTCGATGTGGAATCGGACAGCGCCGCGCCGAAAATCTGCCTGAATTTTTCTGATGACTTGGCCAAAGGCCGGCAACTGCATTACGAAGACTATCTGGTGATCGAGCCGGCGATTCAGCCGGTGGTCACTCCCGAAGGGCGGCAGTTGTGCGTGGAAGGCGCTCGTCATGGCCAAGGCTATGTCATCAAAGCGCGGGCCGGCATTCCCTCAGCCAGCGGTGAAAAGACCCGTGTGGCTCAGGAATTCACTGCCAAGGTGGAAGACCGTAAACCGACGCTCGGCTTCCGGGGCGCGACCTACGTATTGCCGAAAACCGGCAGTCAACAGTTGCCGTTGACCAGCGTCAATCTGGCGGAAGCGCGGCTGCGGGTGCTGCGGATCAATGATCGTAATCTGCTGCGGGAAATCGAGAACCGGCGCATTACTCATCTGCTGGACGGTTATGATCTCAGCGCCATCGCCAAACGCTCCGGCGAGCAGATCTGGGAAGGCGTGCTGACTCTGGCTGGCGGCGAGCGCAATCAGGAAGTGACTACCGCCCTGCCGACTAACGAACTCCTGAACGACCCGCAGCCGGGCGTCTACATCATCGCCGCCCGGCCGGTGAATCAAAGCACGGACAACGATTGGGAAAATCAAGCGACCCAATGGCTGGTTGTTTCCGATCTGGGCCTGTTCACGATGCGCGGCAACGATGGCCTGCATGTTTTTGTCCGGTCGCTGGCGAGCGCGCAACCCGTATCGGGCGTCGATCTGCGGCTGTACGCCCGCAACAACAGCGAGCTGGGCAAAGCCGTCACCGACGCGAAAGGTTATGTGCGCTTCGATCCCGGTCTATTGCGCGGCGCAGGTGGCCGGGAGCCGGCGGCGCTGATGGCCTTCGGCGACGGCGACTACAACTTTCTCGATTTGACCAAACCAGCTTTTGATCTCAGCGACCGGGGCGTGGAGGGTCGCGCGGCCCCCGGCCTGATCGACGCTTTCCTTTATCCCGAACGCGGCGTTTACCGTCCTGGCGAAACGGTGGAGTTGATGACCCTGCTCCGCGACAGCCGGGGCTACGCTTTGCCTGAAGCGCCGTTGACGCTGAAAGTCTTCCGTCCCGATGAAGTGGAGGCCGCGCAGTTGCGCCCGGCCAATGCGGCGATGGGCGGTTATCACAGTCAGATTCCGCTGGCGATGAATGCGCGCACCGGAACCTGGACTGTCAAGGCCTATACCGATCCGAAAGGCGAGCCGGTCGGCCAGGTCGGTTTCCAGGTGGAAGATTTCGTCCCGCAGCAGTTGAAGCTGGAGCTGGGTTCCGCCGCGCCGGTGTTGAAGCCGGGCGAACCGGCGATTGTGGATATTAAGGGCCGATTCCTGTACGGCGCGCCAGCGGCGAATCTCAAGGCTGAGGCGGAGGTGGTGCTGCGCGAGGACGCCAATCCTTACCCGGCGTTTCCCGGCTACCGCTTCGGGCTGGCCCAAGAGACCTGGGCCGCCCAGCGCTTCCCGGTTGTTTTAGCGGGCACTGACGCTCAGGGCAAGGCGCAGGCGCAGATCAGCCTCAGCGAGACCCCGGATACGACGCGCCCCTTGCAAGCTCGAGTGCGCGTGTCTCTGTTTGAACCGGGCGGGCGACCGGTCACCCGCAGTCTCGATTTGCCGTATCGGGTGCAACCCTTCGCCGTTGGCATCAAACCCCGTTTCAGCGATGGCGGCGTTCAGACCGGCCAGGACGCCATATTTGACGTCATTGCCCTCGACCCGCTCGGCCAGCCGCAGGCGCAGGGCGGATTGAGCGCCAAACTGGTGCGCGAAGAGTATCAATATTACTGGTATCACGAAGAAGGCCGCTGGAATTACAGGATGGTGATCCGCGACAGCGCTTCGGTCGCCAGTCAAACCCTGACTCTCGCTGCCGGGCAACCCACCGTCGTGACGCAGCGTGGACTGGACTGGGGCCGTTATCGGCTGGAGGTGCTCGACCCGAAAACCGGCGTCGCCTCCAGCGTGCGCTTCACAGTTGGCTGGTTCGAGAATCCTGGCGAGGGCGATGCGCCAGATCAAATGAAGGTCACACTCGATCAGCCGCGCTATGCGGCGGGTGCGACGGCCAAAGTATTTCTGCGCGCCCCCTTTGCCGGTGAAGTATTGCTGAACGTGATCGGTGACCGACTCTGGCTGAGTAAAGCCGTCCGTGTTCCGGTGGACGGGACGACGGTGGAATTGGCGATTCCTGCCGAATGGGGACCGGGCGTGTATATTGCCGCCACCGCATTTCGTCCAGCGGATAACACCAATTCCCGTGGGCCGGGCCGGGCCATCGGCGTGGCCTGGGCCGGGCTGGATCTTGGGCCGCGCACTTTGAATATTGCGCTCAATGCGCCGACTGAGTGGCTACCGCGCCAGACTGTGGAACTGCCGGTCACGGTGACCGGCGTCGATCCCGGCCAGCCGGCTTATTTGACGGTCGCGGCGGTCGATGAAGGCATCCTGCAACTGACCGATTTCACCACCCCGGACCCGATTCAGTACTTCCTCGGCAAGCGCCGGCTGGGGATGCAACTGCTCGATCTGTACGGCAAATTGATCGAAACCGGCGGGCGGCCCGGCGCTCTCAAGGTCGGCGGTGACGCGGACAGTCGGCAACTGGACGCCTCCGGCATCCGCACGATGAAGACGCTGGCGCTATTCTCCGGGCCGGTCGCACTGGACGCTGACGGTCAGGCGAAAATTTCGCTGGCCTTGCCGGATTTCAACGGACAATTGCGCCTCATGGCGGTGGCTTGGGACCGCAACCGGCTTGGTCGGGCGGAAGCAGCACCGCTGGTGCGCGATCCCCTGGTGGCGCGAGTTTATCTGCCGCGTTTCCTGGCCCCGGATGATGAAAGCCGCGTCACCGTGACCGTGCAGAATCTGAACGCGCCGCCCGGCGATTACGCTATCCAGCTCAACGCTGGCGGAGCGGTGGCAGTAACGGAACCGGCGGCGTTTACCTTCACGGTCACTGATTCCACTACGCAGAACCAGGAAAGCCGCCTGTTCACCTTGCGCGGAGTGCGGCCCGGCGCGGGGCAGGTGCGGTTGCAAATCGAGGGACCGAACGGTTTCAACCTGATTCGGGAATCGGACATCGGCGTGCGTCCGGCGCAAACCGTGACGACGGAACGCGACGTGCAACGACTCAATCCAGGCGCAACCTTGCGTCTTAATGACCTGTTGCTGGCGGACTACGCCCCGGGCACGGGCCGGGTTCGACTCAGCATCGCTAGCCGGCCCAATCTGAATGTCCCGGAATTGCTCGCACAACTGAACCGCTATCCCTATGGCTGTCTGGAACAGACCACCAGCCGCGCTTTGCCGTTGCTGTATTTTAACCAAGTCGCGCAGGTTTGGGCCGGTCAGGACGCGACGGAAGCCGGTTTGCGGGCGCGGGTGCAGGAAGCGCTGCAACGTATTTTGAACATCCAGGACGCTGGCGGCGGCTTTGGATTGTGGGGGCTGACCAGCACTACTGAAGAGTGGCTGTCGGCTTACGCCATGGACTTTGTGGCGCGTGCCCGGCGGGAACGGTATCTGGTCCCCGACAACGCTTGGAAGCGCGGATTGGACTATTTGCGCGAGCGGCTCAGTTCCGACGATTTCGCCGAGGCGCAACTGGGCTGGCGGGCGTATGCGCTCTATGTGCTGGCGCAGGAGCAGCAAGCCGCTATCGGCGATTTGCGCTATCTGCATGACAATCATTTGTCGAAGCTGCCGACGGCGTTGGCGCAGGCGCAACTGGGGGCTTCATTGGCCCGGTATGGTGAACTGGAGCGGGCGAAAGAGGCGTTCACCGCCGCCCTGAACCGTCAGGGGCGCAGTGCGGTGCGCGACTATGGCAGCCCGTTGCGGGATCGGGCGGCGCTGCTGACCCTGCTGGCGGAATCGGGACTGTTACCGGAACGGATGCCGCAACTGGCTGAGGAAGTCGCCGCTGAATTCAATCAGCGTCGCTACGCCAGCACTCAGGAACAGGCTTGGTTGTTGCTGGCCGCCCATGCGCTGCTCAAGCAGGCCGGTCAGTTGCGACTGGCGGTGGAGGGGCAAACGATCACTGCCGATCCGTTTTATCTGACGCCGACTGCTGAACAATTAGCCGGCAAACTGACCGTAGTCAATCAGGGGGAACAAGCGGCCTGGACGGTGCTGGATGTCAGCGGCGTTCCGGTTGCGCCGCAACCGCCGGCGCAGGAGGGATTCGCCATCACTCGCCGCTACTACACCCGTTCTGGACAGGAAGTCGATTCCGGCCAGATTCGCCAGAATGATCTGCTGGTGGCGGTGATCACCGGTGAAGCGCAGGGTAACGAAAAACAGCAGGCGCTGGTGGTGGATTTGTTGCCGGCAGGGCTGGAAATCGAGAATGCCCGGCTGGCGCATAACGTCTCTACGGTGGACATTGCCTGGCTGCCGGAATTGACCGAAACCCTGCATACCGAGATCCGCGATGACCGCTTCGTGGCAGCGCTGGATATGGACGCAGGGAATGCCCGGAAATTCACTCTGGCTTATCTGCTTCGAGCAGTGACGCCGGGCGTGTACCGGCAGCCGGCGGTGTATGTCGAGGATATGTACCAGCCGTGGCAATTCGGGCGCGGGGCGATGGGGGCAGTCAAGGTTGAGTGAGCCTAACCATGATGCTGGAGAGGGCGGTTAAACCGCCAAGAGCGCCAAGTCTGCGCCCAAACGATAATTTTTAAGGAGATAGACGATGCCATCGAAAGCCGATGAACAGGCAATGCTAAAGCGCCTGCAGGAATTGGAGGAGGAAAATGCGCGGTTGCGTAATGCAACGAAGTTGACGCCGCCGAAGCCGACAGTGACGGAAAGCGAATATAAGGGGCATCCGACCCTGACTTTTGAAGGAGCCTTTCGTCCGTTCAGTTTGGGATTGAAGAAATTGCTGGTGATCCGGGAGGTCTGGCCGGAAGTGGAGGCATTCCTAGAGCGGCATGGAGAAAGCAAGTCAAGGTGGCTGGACAGTAAGGACAGTGAAAGCCTGATATAGTTTTGAAGGTCTGTCAGTCCTTAGCTCTTTGGCGTCATCAGCCGCCGCCAGGCTTGCAGGGTGCAGGCCACCGACCAGGCCTGGGCGGGCGCGCCGCGCGGATAGTGCGGCGGTGCGCCATCGAATATCTCACTGACGGTGCCCAGCGCGGCATCGTTGAGATGGTCGCGAACCGGTGTCAGCCAGGTCCGCGCTGCCTCGGCGTTACCGTGAACCCGATATTCCGCCAGCACATAATGTCCCAGCAGCCACCCCCACACTGGCCCTTGGTGATAACCACTGTCGCGTTCCCGCACATCACCGACATAATGAGGTCGGAATGCGGCGTGGCGCGGGGCTAATGACCGCAAGCCGTAGGAAGTCAGCAGTTCGCGGCCACAAATCCGCAATACGGACTCCTGGGCAGCGCGATCAAGCGGGCTGTGCGTCAGACTGACCGCCAGCAACTGATTCGGGCGCACCAGGGCCTCGTCGCCATCGGGACCATCGAGGACATCGAACAACCCTTCCCCGTCTGGCCGGACGAAGCGCTGAAAGCCCCATCGCGCCTGATCCGCCAAATCCTCGTAAAAAGCCGGCGACTGGCCCAGTATTCGGGCGCAATCGGCCACGCTCCGCAGGGCGTTGTACCAGAGGGCGTTAATTTCCACCGGCTTGCCGATGCGCGGCGTTACGACCCAGTCGTCGATCTTGGCGTCCATCCAGGTTAGTTGCAGGCCCGGTTCGCCGCACTGGAGCAGACCATCCACGCTATCCAGGCCAATGCTGAAACGGGTTCCCGCGACATGCCAGGCAATGATTTCCTGGAGGACGGGAAACGCCTCGGCGAGACTGGCCGTATCGCTGCTGGCGTCTACATAAGCTCGCCATGCTTCGACATACCACAGGGCGGCGTCGGCGGTGTTATAGGCCAGCGGTTCGCCGGCGGCGGAAAACAGGTTGGGCAACATGCCCTGGTCGATAAACCGGGCGAAGGTACCCAGGATGCGGAGGGCGATCTCCGGGCGGCCAGTTGCCAGGGTCAGGCCGGGCAGGGCGATCATGGTGTCGCGGCCCCAGTCGCCAAACCAGGGATAACCGGCGATGACCGATTCACCATCGGGCAATCCCGGCAAGGGTCGGTCGATCAGGAAACTATCCGCCGCCAGCGTCAACTGGCGAATCCAGTCGGGAGCGCCTGGCAAATGCGCTTCGGCCTGCGCCAGCAATTTGGCTTCGCGGCGCAGAAAGCGTTGCCGGGCGGCGTCCAGATCGAGTGAAGCGTCCGCGTGCAGACTGGCGACGATGCCCGTCCAGACGCCGGGTTGCAGGGTCAGGGCAGCCTCGCCCAGACAGAAATGATGATCGAGGTGCGCCAGGCCCCGCTCGTGTTCCACCGGCAGGTCAAAATGTTCGAACCAGTTCGGATGGTCGGCGATAACACCGCCACAAGCCCATAATCCCAAAGTAAATTCTGGGAGGCTGATCCGCCGTTGCACCGGGTTCGGCGCGTCAATCAGCGGCTGGAACTGGCTCATCACGGTTCCAGCGTGGTGATTGCGGCCATTGATCAACAGTTGGACGCGCAACTGCGGCGTCTGGCCGATATTCTCCGGAGCCAGTCGCCAGGCGATATAGGTGGTGTTGGCGCCCGGCTCCATCCAGATGCGCTGTTCCAGGACCAAATGACCCACGGCATAACGCCACACCGGCATGCGTCCTTCCAGATGGAAAGATTCCAGATGAACGTAACCATGGGGATTGATGACGCCGCCGGCCCAGCGGTTGCTGAATAACGGGATTTCCCGCTCACCGTCCACCAGGGTCGCGTCGGCCTTGGCGAAGACCAGCCAGCGATCGGATTGCAGCGGCGCAATCAGCAGCCCATGATAGCGACGGGTCAGCGTGCCGGCCACTGTGCCGGCGGCATAGCCACCCAGTCCGTTGGTTACCAGCCACTCACGCCGTTCAGCTTGGAGCAGATCGCCGCATAATGCCCGTCCGCAGCGGATAAAATCGGGTAAGTCCGTCATGAGGATCACCGATGGCCTGGTCAGAAGTGGAAGAATTTTGCAGGAATTTCCAGTAATCGGGTAGGGATTCGGGGAGTCCATTCAGCGGTGAGGTTCCAGTTGCAGCAGGTCGCCAATCCGGATGCCGTACTGGGCCGCTGCGCCAGCGTTGATTTCCAGGATGTAGCGGATGTTGGCGATGTCGCTTGGATAGACTGGGCAATCCGGTGTTTTGCAGGGCGGGACTTCGGCCACAATCTGCGTCAACCGTTCCTCTGTGTCGAAATACAGCAGATCGAGGGGAATATAGGTGTTCTTCATCCAGAACACCGCCGGGCCAGGCGGTTGAACGAACAGCATTCCCTGATCCGGCGGCAGTTCGCGGCGGAACATCAGGCCCTGCGCCCGTTCGTGCGCCGTTCGGACGATTTCGACCTGAAACGTCGCAGGCCCGACTGTGACTTGCCCCAGGTCCCGGGCGAACGCGACGCTGATCGTCAGGGCGACGAGCGTCAGTAGCCATAACAGGATGGAATGAATGAAGTTTCGTCTAAAATCAAGGCTCATGCCGGTGTCCTCGATAAACGGTTATGCAAGGATAGGCATGTTTGGGAGATCGCGCGAGGGCCGGGCTACCGGGTTCTCCGTGTTAAGATCAGTTCTTAACCTATCAACAGCTCACTCCCTGTCACCTTATGCACTTTCAAGTCTTGCAAACCGATGGCCTTGCCCGGCGCGGCCAACTGACCTTTCCGCGCGGCGCGGTGGCGACACCGGCGTTCATGCCGGTGGGCACCTATGGCACTGTAAAGGCTATGACCCCGGAGGAGTTGCGTGCTGTCGGGGCGGAAATCATCCTCGGTAACACGTTCCACTTGATGTTGCGACCTGGGACGCCGGTTATCGAACAGCACGGCGGCTTGCACGGCTTCATCCACTGGAACGGGCCGATTTTGACGGATTCCGGCGGTTTTCAGGTCTTCAGTCTGGCGGCGCTGCGCAAGATTACTGAGGCCGGGGTGAAATTCCGTTCGCCCGTCGATGGCGGCATGGTGTTTCTGGGGCCGGAGGAGTCGATGGCGGTGCAGCGGGCGCTCGGTTCGGACATCGTGATGATCTTCGATGAGTGTACGCCCTATCCGGCGACCGACATCGAAGCGCGCCAGTCCATGGAATTGTCATTACGCTGGGCGCGGCGCAGCAAGACGGCGCATGGCGACCATCCGGCGGCGCTGTTTGGCATCGTCCAGGGTGGTATGTATCCGCATTGGCGGCGAGTATCCGCCGAGGGATTGCGGGACATCGGGTTTGATGGCTACGCCATTGGCGGATTGGCGGTCGGTGAGCCGTTAGAGGAGCGCCTGGCGATGCTCGATTGCACCGTGCCGCTGTTGCCGGGGGATGCACCGCGCTATTTGATGGGGGTCGGCAAGCCGGAAGATCTGGTTGAATCGGTGCGCCGGGGTGTTGATCTGTTTGATTGCGTGATGCCGACCCGCAATGCGCGTAATGGACATTTATTTACCCACCACGGCGATATCCGCATTCGTAACAGTCAATACCGCAATGATTCGCGGCCACTGGATGAAACCTGTGGTTGCTATGCCTGCCGGCATTACAGCCGTGCCTATCTGCGTCATCTGGACCAGTGCCGGGAGATTCTCGGTGCTCGGCTGAATACGATTCACAATTTGTATTATTACCTGGACTTAATGCGTCAATTGCGGGCGGCGATTGCGGAAAACCGGCTGACGGGATTTGTTGCGGATTTTTATGCGCGGCGCGGTCAGGCGGTTCCACCCTTTTCCCGATGAGCGTACTTCTTCAACCGCGCTAGCCGGAACGTGGCCGGGTTTGCAATCGACTGATCACGACGCAACGCCCAGCAGCGTCCCATACGCATGGAGCAGCGCCACCCCGGCCCCCAGACACTTCAACACATAGGCCCCGTTCCAGCGCAGAAAGGCGTAACCGTCGATCCCGTAGCGTCCCTGCATCATCAGATGCAGCCCGGACAGCGGATTGGCCGGCACGCCAATCGCCCAGGCCATCAGCAGAGTGATGGCCATCAGGTTCGATTCAGGATGCAAGGGCGCCAGCCAGACCCCGCAAGCAGCGATGCTAATGATGGGATGTACTCCAAGCGCGGCAGCGCCGACCATCGCCATCAGGATCAGCCCGGCCTGCGTCGGGCCGAACTGGTTGAAAGGCAACCAGTCGCCGAACTGGCGAGTCAGGCTGGTCAGTCCCGCCGCCAGTACGCCCGCTGCCAGAAACAGCGCCAATTCATTGACCGTGCTGGCCAGTCCAAGCTCGATATGCGCCTTGAGCCGTCGCCCGGCGCGCCGTCCTTCCCGCACCAGCAAAATCGCCACGGTCAGCAACGGCGCGCTGAGGGTGATAATCGCCAGAATCGACCAGTGCGGAATCAACGTCTGGAGGGTCAGGACGATGGCGACCAGCAGGCCGGGTATCCACAACGCTCCGAAATTCATCGGATAGCCGATAAACGGCGCACCAAGACGGGGATCTTCGGGATCAATTTCCCGGGCAGTGAGCCACAGCGAAAGCGCAGCCATGGGTAGGCCCGCCAGAACCACGAGGCTCAATTTTGCACCCGGCGCGTAGGTCAGCGCGGCGGCCATGGCCGAAAAGAACGGCGACCAAAACGCTGCAGCGGCGAAACCCCGACTGAGCGCCAATGCCCGGCGTTTGCCCAGTCGTCCGTGTGTAGTCATGCGGTCGCCGAGAATCACCACCGTGGACAGGTTAATGACCGCTCCAAACAGATGAACGCCGATCAGTGTTCGCCACAGGGCTTTCCGGCCACGCGGCGGTGCGGCGTCAGCGTTGGCGGCTTCCGGACGGGTGACCAACCGCAGGAACGACACCGCCGCCAGCAGGCTGACCAGTCCCTGATTGCCGGCCAGCGCCTGATCAAGGGGCAACGAACCACCCTGTAACGCACCCCACGTTATACCGGCGACGCCCAGGCCGAGCAACCAGCCGGTTTGCACAAGTTGCCGCCGACTCAGGCAGTGGCTTAACAATAAAGCAGCGCTCCAGCCCAGTATTCCCGCCGGCAGCAGCGAAGTTCCCGGCAGAACCGAAGCGGCGATCATCAGGGTCAGCAGGAAACCAGCGAGCGCCTCGCGGCGAATGGGCAGGAGAACGGGAAATTGCGCCATGGGTTTCACGCCGGGGCTGGCCCTGAGATAAGATGGACAAGATTATTGTGTCATTATCGTTCAAAATCGATGAATCCAGTCAGTTCGATATGATGATCCGGTGAAATAGCATTATGACAGATGTGCAGAAATTACCACTTCTCGCAGAAATGACCGCGTTGCGGCAACAGTTGAACATGTTGGCAGAATCCTCGCCGTCTCCCGTGGACAACGTGCTGCGCAATGTTGCTGAAACCCTGTGGGAAAGCGCGGAACGTTTCCGTGCGACCTTCGAACAGGCAGCGGTTGGCATCGCGCACATCGCTCCGGATGGACGCTTTCTGCGGGCCAACCGCAAAATGAGCGACATCGTTGGCTATGAGCCGGATGAACTGCAAACGATGAGCTTTCAGCAGATCACCCATCCAGAGGATCTCAGCGCCGATGTGGAGCAGGTTCATCGAGTGCTGTCCGGGGAACTTGAAACCTATAGCATGGAGAAGCGCTACTTTCATAAGGGCGGCGGCATCGTCTGGGTTCATCTGACCGTATCGCTGGTGCGGGAAAGCAATGGCCACCCGAAGTATTTCATTTCGATTGTCGACGATATTACGGCCCGCAAGCAGGCCGAGGCGCTCAGTCGGCTCAACGAATCGCGATTCAATTCCCTGCTGGCGTTGAGCGAGCAAGCGCCCAGTCTGGCGGAGCAGGATATCATCATGCTGGGGCTGGAAGACGCAGTGCGGTTGACCCAGAGCCAAATTGGCTATTTCCATTTCGTCAACGAGGATCAGAAAACCCTGCAACTGTTCGCCTGGTCGCGGGAAACACTCAAGACCTGCACGGCCGCGCCGGCCAGTCATTACCCGCTGGACCTGGCCGGGGTTTGGGCGGATTGCGCCCGCCAGCGGCGGCCGGCCATTCATAATGACTATCAGAGCCTGCCCAATAAGCAAGGCTTGCCCCAGGGCCATTCCCGTCTCATCCGGCACATGAGCGTACCGGTGATCGAGCAGGATAAGGTACGGGTGATTATCGGAGTAGGTAACAAGCCGGACGGTTATGACGAAGCCGATACCCGGCAGTTGCAGCTCGTCGCTAACTATGTTTGGAAGATTATCTGCCGCCGCCGCGCCGAGGCGCGTATTCAGCGCCTTAACTGTCTTTACGCGACGCTGAGTCAGATCAACAGGGCCTTGATCCGTATCCAGGACCGTACACAGCTATTCCAGGAACTCCATCGCATCGCCAGCGATAGCGAGTTATTCGCTGCGGTCTGGATCGGGATGCTGGATGCTGCGGGCCAGATGCAGGTGGTGGCCGGCGACCGCGACCCGATGCTGGGGCTGCGAGCTACCGAGTTGCCCTGTCCTGCACTGGCGCTGTCGGGGTGTTGCGTCATCGGTGATGCCTTGCAGCGTGGTATGCCCGTGGTGTGCCACGATTTGCAGGCGAAATCCCGGCCCTGTCGGGAGGCGGCGCAACGGGCGGACATCCACGCTTGCGCCGCGCTGCCGGTCCATGCGCAGGGTCGGGCAGTCGGGGTATTGATGGCCTATGCCGCCGAAGCCGGCTTGTTTGATGATGCGCTGGTTAATCTGTTGCAGGAGACGGTGGATGATCTTTCCTTTAGTTTGGAGGCGCTGCGGGTCAAGGCGTAGCATGGCTTTTCTAAGCTATAATCTCCGCTGGATTTCACCCTAAATGCCAAATCAACGGCGAGGCAAACCATGCGATTGATGAAAATGACAGCGGTAGTGACCGTGGTATTAGCGGCTGGCCTGATCTTGAGCGGCTGTCCGGCCAGTACGTCCGGCGGCGCCTACAGCCGCGACCAGGTCAGGCAGGCTCAGGATGTGCGTCTGGGTTATGTGGAGAGCGTGCGGCAAGTGACGATTGAAGGCACGCGCAGCGGGGTGGGCGCAGTGTCCGGTGCGGCATTGGGCGGCGTAGCCGGCAGCACGGTTGGTGGAGGCCGGGGCCAGATTGCCGGCGCGGTCGGCGGCGCGGTGCTGGGCGGTCTGGCCGGTTCCGCCATCGAGGAAAGCGCGACCCGGCAAGCCGGTCTGGAAATCACCGTCCGGCTGGATAGCGGCCGGATAATTGCGGTGACGCAGGGTGCGGATGAGCCCTTCTATCCCGGCGATCGGGTGCGCGTGCTGACCTCTCAGGACGGCACGGCGCGTGTGGCGCATCACTTCTGATTGCAGGCCAATCCGCCGCCCGATTGAACATCCGGCGATGAACCGCAGCGCCACATCTTCCCGGCAGGGAATGTGACGTTGCTGGCTCAATCAAAAATCTTCCCCGGATTCATGATGCCATTCGGATCAAACGCCTGTTTGATGGCCCGCAGATAGCCGATTTCGGTTTCATCTCGGGTGTAATGCAAATACGGTTTTTTGAGCAGGCCGACCCCGTGTTCAGCAGAGATGCTGCCGCCATGCCGTTGCAGGACGGTGAAGAGATGCTCGCTGACTGCCCCGCATTTGGCCGTAAACGCCGCCGTTTCCAGATCAGCCGGCTTGAGAATGTTGATGTGCAGGTTGCCATCGCCGATATGGCCGTACCACAGCACCTCGAAATCCGGGTATTCCCGGGTCAGCAGGGCGTCGGCCTCAGCCAGGAAGGCGGGAACGCGAGAGATGCGCAGGGCGATGTCGTTTTTATAGGGTTGACAGGCGGCGATGGATTCGCTGATGTCTTCGCGCAGCCGCCAGAGTTCCTGCGCCTGGGTCTGGCTTTGGCTGATGACGCCATCCGCCAGCCAGCCTTGATCGGCGCAATGCTCAAACAGGGACAGCGCCGCGTCAGTGTGCAAGCCATCGGGGTTATCGAACTCCACGAGGACGTAATAGGGCGTTTCGGCTTCGAAGGGGCGATGCAGACCTTTAGCGAGGACATGGCGCAACGCCAGCTCCGAGAAGAATTCAAAAGCGCTCAGTTCCAGCTTGTTCCGGAAAATGTGGTACAGCGACATGATGCTGTCCAGGTCGGGAACGCCCAGCACCATCACTGCCGGTTCGCATTGGGGGAGGGTGAGCTGCAGAGTCGCCTCGACGATGATCCCCAGTGTGCCTTCGCTGCCAATCAAGAGATGCCGCAGGTCATAGCCGCTGGCGTTTTTGATCAGCCCCCGGTTGAGATGGAGCCAATCACCGCGCCCGGTGACGACCTTCAAGCCAGTAACCCAGTCGCGGGTCAGGCCATAGCGAACGACTTTAATGCCGCCGGCATTGGTGGCGATGTTGCCGCCAATCTGGCTGGAGCCGCGCGAGGCAAAGTCCACCGGGTAATACAACCCCCGGTCGCGGGCAAAGTTTTGCAGGACTTCAGTGACGACGCCGGCCTCGCAGGTCACGCTGCGGTCGGTCGGGTCAAAATCGAGAATCCGGTTCATCCGCTCCAGGGACACCACGATTTCACCGTGACAGGCGACTGCGGCGCCGCTCAGGCCGGTGCGACCGCCCGAAGGCACTAGCGCCAGACGATGTTCGTTGGCGTAGCGCACCAGTTGCTGTACCTGGTCGATGCCGCCCGGCAGCACGACCGCCAGCGGGTTCGGTGTGTGCAGGCGGGTCCAGTCGCGCCCGTAGTTCAGGCGGCTGTCCGCATCGGTGCGGACGTGGGCGGGTTCAATGAAAGCGCGGATGCCGTCCAGCAGGGCGGCGGATGCATTCAGGTCACGCGGGGTCACGGCGGCTCCAGGTTGCAAAAGCGACGGTTGCCAGTCCCGTCCGGAGGGATTATGTTCAGCAGCCATTCTAACACCGGCGAAATCCTGCGCAGCCATGAGTCAAACTTCACTCGATAAGAACCGCATCAAGATTTTGTTGCTGGAAGGCCTTCACCCCAGCGCTGTGGAGGCGTTGCAAGCCGATGGTTATACCCGGATCGACTTCCGTCCCAAGGCGCTGCCCGAGCCGCAGTTGCTGGAAGCGATCAGTGACGCCTATTTTGTTGGCATCCGCTCGGCGACCCGGTTGACGGCCAAGGTGTTTGAGCACGCACCCCGGCTGATCGGCGTTGGCTGTTTCTGTATCGGCACCAACCAGGTGGACCTCGAAGCCGCCCAGATGCGCGGCATTCCAGTGTTCAACGCGCCGTTTTCCAACACCCGCAGCGTGGCCGAGCTGGTGCTGGCGGAGATTGTGCTGTTGCTACGCGGCATTCCCCAGCGTAACGCGGCGGCCCATCGCGGCGACTGGATCAAGACCGCGACCGGTTCCCACGAGGCGCGTGGTAAATGTCTGGGCATTATCGGTTACGGTCATATCGGCACCCAGGTCGGTCTGCTGGCCGAAGCGCTGGGGATGCGCGTGGTGTTTTACGACATCGAAACCAAGCTGGCGCTGGGTAACGCCCAGCCGCTGCCATCGCTGGACGCCCTGCTGGAAAAGGCGGATGTGGTGACCCTGCATGTCCCGGAAACGCCGCAGACCTTTCAGATGATTGGCGCGGGTCAATTGGCGCGAATGAAGCCGGGTTCCGCCCTGATTAATGCAGCCCGGGGGACGGTGGTGGATATTGATGCGCTGACCACAGTGCTGGAGGCGAAGCATCTGACTGGCGCAGCGCTTGACGTTTTTCCAGCGGAGCCGAAAGCGAATGAGGACAAATTTATTTCGCCGCTGCGGGCGTTTGACAATGTATTACTGACCCCGCATGTCGGCGGCAGCACCGAGGAGGCCCAGCAGAATATTGGGCTGGAGGTTGCCGGCAAACTGATTAAATACAGCAACAACGGCTCGACTCTCAGCGCAGTTAACTTCCCGGAAGTGGCGCTGCCCGAACATCCAGGCAAACACCGCCTGTTGCATATCCATCACAACCAGCCCGGCGTGCTTTCGCAAATCAACGCCATTTTCTCGGAACAGCAAATTAATATCGCCGGCCAGTATTTGCAGACCAACCCCCGCATCGGTTACGTGGTGATCGATATCGACGATCCTGGCCAGGCTGAAACCCGGCAATTACGTAAACGCCTGGAAGAGGTTGCCGGCACGATTCGTACCCGGGTGCTGTATTGAAGCGAGATCTCCATGTCGCTACGTGATGAATTATTGAAAGCCGGACTGGCGTCGGCGGATCAGGCGAAAAAGCTCGACGCTGACGCCCGTAAACATGATCATCAACGCAAGAAAAATAAGGCGCTGGCGGTGGAGGCGGCGGCCAAACAGGCGGAAATACGTCGTCAGGCTGAGGCGGAGGCCGCTCATAAAAGGGAGCGGGATCGACAATTGAATCTGGAGCGGGAGGCGGAAAAGCAACGTCGGGAACAGGCGGCGCGCGCCCAGCAGTTGATCGACAGCCATCGTTTGAATAATCCAGAGGCAGAGATTCTCTATAATTTTCTGGACAGCGATGGACGCTGGATTCGCGCCATCCGGGTTCTGCCACCCCAACGCAAGGGTTTAGCCATGGGTCGGTTGGCCATTGTGCGCGGCGACCGGCATGAGTTCGACTTCCCGCTGGTTCCCCGGGAGATCGCCCTGAAATTGGCGGAGTTCGCGTCGGAGCGGGTATTGCTGCTACATCCGGAAAGCGATGGCTCCGAGGCAGAAGGCGAAATGCATGATCGGAGGGAAACCCTGTGACTGACTGGTGTACAGTATCCCTGTTCGCGCCGGGTTGCCGGCGAAATGCATGATCGGAGGGAAACCCTGTGACTGACCCTGTTTCATCCCGTTCATTAAGCCGGGAACGCTATCAACGCGCCGGTGATCACCGCGCCCATTCCTGGAGCCGGCGTAGCCAGTTGTTATTTCTTCTGGTGTTAGTGTTGGTGCTGATTGATTTTTTCACCGCGTTGCTGCTGGGTACACAGGTTTACACGCTCAATCGCCAAAACCAGACCTTGCGCAGCAGCCTGGTGCAAACCGAGGAGGAGTTGCACCGGGTCACGCCGGAATTGCAGAAACTGCGCGGCGACCTGGATGCATTGATTCGTGGCAAGCTGCCGCGCTTGCGTAAACTGGAGTATGACCGGGTGCTGCCACTGGATGACCAATATTTAAAAAACATCACTTTTACTGAAATCGTCAACCGCGATAACCGGAGCCATGAATACAAACTGGTCGTGCAAAACAACACCGACGCGCCGCTCTGGCCGGAGATTCAACTGCTGATTTTCAATGAGCTGGGCATTCAGATCGGCAGCGCCGAGATCGGCACCCGCCAGCCGAATGCATTGAAAGCCGGCAGTTTGGGCATTGGCGAGGTGCGCTCCTATGCGGCATTGATGGAACTGGCGGATGGGAACGCTACGCCCGCCTATTTCATGATTCGCCTCCCGGGGGCATCCAGTGGCGAGACCGTTTCGCTGGAAACGAAGAAGGGCCGTTGAGTAGTACGGTTTTTATATCATCACCTTTATCATGCTGCGCCAAATTCCGCCGCATCCGATACATCCCCCAGCCCACCACTAGGAGCACGACTGGAACAGCCATACCAGTCGCCAGTTCAGGATTCAACGGCAACCCCAGTTTATGCAGCGCCTTGACCACATAGCTGACCAGTCCCACCAGATAGTAGCTTAACACCACTACTGACAGCCCCTCGACAGTCTCCTGCAAGCGTAATTGCAACTGCGCGCGCCGGTTCATAGACTGCAACAGGTCTCGGTTCTGCTGCTCCAGCGCAACGTCCACCCGGGTACGCAGCAGGTTGGCGGCACGGGAGATACGGGTCGAAAGGGACTCTTGCCGTTCGCGCACTGAAGCCACCGTGTGCAAGGCGGGAGCCAATCGCCGGTCCATGAATTCCCGCAGTGTTTGCACACTGGGCAGTCGCGCTTCACGTAGTTCAGCGATGCGCCGCTCCACCAACGCATCATAGGCCTGGCTCGCACCGAAACGGTAGGTCGTGGCAGCAGTGATCCGCTCGATCTCCGCCGCCAGCTCCGCCAATTCTGCGAGCAGGGCGTGATCCTGTTCCAATCCGGTTTGCTGATTCATGCGATCGGTCAGATCAGCCAACCGTTGCTCAATGCGGGCGATTTCAGCGCCGGTCTGACGAGCCAACGGGAAAGCCAGCATCGCCATGATTCGGTAAGTCTCGATATTCAATAGCCGCTGTACCAACCGACCGGCCTGCGTTTCGCGCAGACTCCGATCAAGCACCAGAATTCGGGTGAAACCGTCCGGGTGAACGCGGAAATCACTCCAGACAGTCGCTGCGTCATCTGCTGCCCGGCAGCCGTTCAGCAATCCTGCACCCAAGAGAGTTTGTAACTGCTCCAACGCCGGCGGCGGATTCGGTTCGCGGCGTAGATCGAGATGGGTCGCCACCAACAGTTCGCCCGCTAATCCGGCGAGCCAGTTCAGAGGAAGCTGCCGGATCGGCGGATCGGCGAACGGTTCAACACTGTTCGCTGGGGCGATGAAGGTATATGCGGAAAACTCCGAATGCCGCTCCCATTTCAGTCGGAATGGTCCACAGTCCACACTCAGATGTACCTCATCAGGTGCAGGTGGCGCAACGTCGTAATGGTCACAGAGACCGGCAATCTGCGCACGATCCCGGTCAATCGCTTCGCGACCCGGCCCAGACAGCAGGGCCAGGTGAGAAATCAACGATGGGGTTTTCAGCCGTTCAAAAGGCCGGGCGTGAAATTCCTGGTCCAGTTCATTTCGCCGTGGATGGGCAGTCAGACCTAGCGTAGTCAGAGAGAGCAGAGACATGCGCGGTTAAAGGTTAATCAGTCGATGCGGTGATCTTCATATTCATGAAGACGCGGTTTCAAGGGTAAGAGCGAACATCGTCACCGCACGCGGTTCCATTTGAAAATCATCCCCGTTGTTCAGCAGAAGCTCGCCAGACGCCAGTTGTGGTCGCGCGGTGTCGAGCAGGCAACGCCAGCAGCGGGCGCCGCGCACCGCCGGCATCTGCACCGGGACGGACGTATGACCAGCGTTGAAGATAACGAACAGGGTATCGTCGATTTCCGGATAACCATCCGGTGTGAAGTATTCACCAGCGTCGCCAGCCAACAACATGCCCATGCAGCGCGCCTTGGGTTCCTGCCAGTGATAATCGGTCATTGGGCCACCGCCCGGACTAATCCATTCGATGTCGCGCAGCCCGGTGGTTTTGGAAATCTGCAAGCCATGTAGAAAACGGCTGCGGCGCAGCACTGGATGCTCCCAACGCAGACTGATCAGGCGGCGGGCGAAGTCCAGAAACTCCTGTTCATCCGGCGGCAGGGGATTCCAATTTAACCAGTTAATTTCGTTATCCTGACAGTAAGCGTTATTGTTACCGCCCTGGCTGCGCCCGGATTCGTCGCCGGCCAGCAGCATCGGCGTGCCTTGGGCGAACAACACGGTGGCCAGCATATTGCGACGCTGACGCAGACGCAATTGTTGAATGGCTTGATCGGCGGTGGGTCCTTCAACTCCATAATTATTACTGAAATTAGAGGGATGGCCGTCGCGATTGCCTTCGCCATTCGCCTCATTATGACGCTCGTTGTAGCTGACTAGATCGACCAGGGGAAAACCGTCATGGCTGGCGACGTAGTTCACCGACGCCCAGGGCCGTCGGCAATCGTGTTCAAACAGGTCGCTGGAGGCCAGTAGATTGGGTGCGATCCGCGATAGCATCCCGTCATCGCCGCACCAGAAGCGGCGCACGGTGTCGCGGAAGCGATCATTCCATTCCGCAGTACCGGCGGGAAAACCACCCAGTTGATAGCCGCCCGGACCGATATCCCACGGTTCGGCAATGATCTTGACCCGCGACAGGGCCGGGTCCTGACGGATAGCATCGAAGAAGCCACCACCCCGGTCATAGCCATAATCCTCGCGGCCCAGCGTCACCGCCAAGTCGAAACGGAAGCCGTCGACATGCATTTCGTTGACCCAGTAACGCAGGCTGTCCATGACCATTTGCAACACGCGAGGATGGATCAGATTCAAAGTGTTGCCGCAACCGGTGTCATTGATGTAGTAACGGCGGTCATTAGGCCGCAGCCGATAATAGGAGGCGTTGTCGATTCCCTTGAAACTCAGGGTGGGACCCATCTGGTCGCCCTCGGCGGTGTGGTTGTAGACCACATCCAGCAGCACCTCGATGCCGGCATCGTGCAAGCGTTTGACCATGGTCTTGAATTCTGTCAAATCGCCGCCGCTCAGATAACGCGGCTCGGGGGCGAAGAAGCACAGTGTATTGTAGCCCCAGTAATTGCGCAGGCCGCGGTCAGTGAGAAAACGGTCATCGACGAAGGCGTGAACGGGCATGAGTTCCACTGCCGTGATGCCCAGCGCCTTGAGGTATTTAATGATTTCCGCATGAGCCATGCCGGCGAAAGTGCCACGCAGGTGATGAGGAATACCTTCGTGGCGGATGGTGAAGCCGCGTACATGGGTTTCGTAAATCAGGGTCTGCGTCCAGGGGATTTCGGGCTGCCGGTCACCTTCCCAACTGAACGTGGTATCGACCACAACGCATTTAAGCATGTCGCGGGCGTTGTCACGGGTATCAAACGACAGATCCGCATTGCCATGGCCAACCTGGTAACCGCAGTGTTCATCGCGCAGATGGAGTGAGCCATAGAACTGCTTGGCGTAGGGATCAAGCAGTAGTTTATGGTGATTGAAGCGGTGGCCAAGCTGTGGTTCGTAGGGACCGGAGACGCGGTAGCCATACAAGGCCCCCGGCCACAAACCGGGTACATAGCCGTGCCAGATTTGGTCGGTATGTTCAGGCAGCACCAAACGTTCAATCTCGCGCTGGCCCGAGGAGTCGAACAGACATAATTCAACTTTTTCAGCATGGGCGGAGAAGAGTGCGAAATTGACGCCCTTGCCATCCCAGGCCGCGCCGAGCGGATAGGACTTGCCTGGCCATACGCGAGCACGCGACGACATGATAGAGCCTCCGGAGGTTCAAAAATATGATTGTTATCAGTCAATAAAGCGTTGATGGAAAAACGCTTTGCAGGATGGTCGAACCCGCCGATTTATTTTAGGACATTTTGCAGCGAGGGGCTGACGAATTACCCCATCATGATCGATAGGGTGGGCGATACCTATGGATGCGAATCACTGGCAGAAAGGGTTCATCCTCAATGCGTACATCCGCACGGCGCAGGCGGGGATTGGTCAGCAATTCCGGCGCGACCGGCACAAATTCCGGCAAGGATTCGCCAGGTTGTAGAGGAAGCAAAATCGGCAGTGGCGTTTGCATCAGCCGGCGCAGGACGCCTGAGCCTTTCGGGGCGGCGAAGACGATGTTCGCTCGCAGATGAGGGCAGACACTTCTTACGCGGGCCAGCATTTCATCGCTCGGGATCTCCGCCAACCGCTGCAATTCCTGATGGATTTGCGGGGTTTCGACCCGCCGTTCGAGCAGGCGCCGGGCTTCCGCTACCCGGGTGCGTTGAATCACCCGACCCTGTTTGGACCAGGTAAAACCCACTTTGAGCGGACGTTGCTCGAGAAGGGGAATATGCCGGTAGGCCTGCTTGAGGTTCAGGCGTGCGGCGCTCATACGGCGCATGGCGGAAGCTACCTGCTCTTGGCGGCGATGCAGATCTGCCATGGCTGCGGTGACCTCAGCGCGTTCTATCGACTTCAGAGCCAGCACCGCGGCTTTGAAACCATCTTTAGCCGTGTTGCAAGCATGGGCCGCGGTCATTGTTCCCGGACTGGCGCCCACGAGACCGGGGCAAGTGAGCGTTTCCCGCCCATCCTGACGATCCTCGTACCATAGCGCCCGATAGAGTTCGATGGCCTTAAGCCGCATATCCAGGCGGTCCAGTAATTCGGTATCGGTACGTGAGACCCAGGCGGGCAGTATGGTGTCATGACGAACGGCAGTACAGAATTCATCCAGACGCGCCAGCAGGGTCTCGAAGCTTTCCAGAAGCGTGATGCGCAAAACTGCTGAAGATGAAAGCATAACGATTCCCCTTTTTATATCATCACCTATTTTTATAAAACGGGCAAAGACAACTCCGCAAACAAGGCCTCCACTTCATCAGCAGACTGTGCCAACTCGACCCGCTGAACCCGTTCACGAGTCAAATGAGGTGCAAAAAGCTGGATAAAATCGTACATATAACAACGCAGAAAAGTGCCCCGCCGGAAACCAATCCGAGTCAGGTTGGCCGCAAATAAATGTCCCGCATCCAGCCGCACCAAGTCCTGATCATAGAGCGGATCATAAGCCATCCGGGCTACAATCCCCACTCCCATACCCAAGCGCACATAAGTTTTGATAACATCAGCATCAGTGGCAGTGAACACAACATCCGGCCTTAATTGCGCACTGCGAAACGCTTCATCCAACTGCGAGCGACCAGTAAATCCAAATACATAAGTCACCAACGGATACCGAGCCACATCAGACAAGCCCAAGCGGTCCACCGCAGTCAGCGGGTGTCCAACCGGCACCAGCACACAGCGCTCCCAGATATAACAAGGCATCATAATCAAGTTTTCAAACAACTCTACAGCCTCGGTTGCAATCGCAAAATCCACCTCACCAGACTGAACCAATTCAGCAATCTGTGCTGGCGAACCCTGATGAACCTGCAGAGTAACCGCCGGATAACGCTCACGGAACACTTTAATCACTGACGGCAATGCATAGCGAGCCTGCGTATGTGTAGTCGCCATCGACAAACTACCCCGCCGGTCATCACGATATTCCTCAGCCAAAATCTGAATATTATTCACCTCCCGCAAGATATTCTCCGCCTTAGCAATAATCTGACGACCAACCGGCGTCACCTCAGTCAGATGCTTACCATTACGGCTAAACAGCTCAACCCCCAATTCTTCCTCCAGTAAACGCAACTGTTTACTGATTCCCGGTTGAGAGGTATACAAAGTCTCAGCCGCCGCAGAGATATTCAAATGACTACGAACAATCGCTATCAAGTAGCGCAGTTGCTGCAACTTCACCTCAATTAAACCTCACACCCAGTTTTCCCTAATCTATCTGACAGGGCACTAATACCAATCCGGCCAGTGGCGGCAAATCCACTAACAACGAACAAGACTGTCCCATATGCGGGACCGGAAATGCCTGCACATCACTATTGGTTCCCCCCCCACCAGCATAGCAGCAAGCATCTGAATTCAGCACTTCCCGATACAATCCAGAAAACGGCACACCCACCCGATAACCCGAACGAGCCACTGCAGCAAAATTAAGAATCACCACAGTCACCCTCCCTGTTTCACTACCACGTCGCAAATAAATAACCACCGAGTGCGCCGCATCATGGCAATCCAACCACTCAAAACCTTCTTGGGCAAACTCACAGTCGTGCAAATCCGGTAACTCCCGATATACACGATTCAAATCATGAATCAGCCGCTGAAGACCGCTATGTTCCAATTGCGCCAAGAGCGCCCAATCCAGGACACTGGCATGATCCCATTCACGGTCCTGACCTAATTCATTACCCATAAACAGAAATTTCTTACCGGGATACGTCCACATATATACATAAAGCAATCGCAAATTGGCAAAACGCTGGCGACGGTCTCCCACCATACGCGCCATCAGCGACCCCTTACCATGCACCACCTCATCATGAGAGAGGGGCAACATAAAGTTCTCCGTAAAGGCATACAATAAACCAAATGTCAGTAATTCATGATGATGGCAGCGCAAAGCCGGGTCGATCATTAAATATTCCAAGGTGTCATGCATCCAACCCATGTTCCATTTCATGCCAAACCCCAAGCCACCCATCCAAGCTGGGCGAGTCACCAACGGCCAAGCTGTAGACTCCTCGGCAATCATTAACACTCCTGGATAACGCCGGTGAATGATGTCATTCATCTCTCTCAGAAAAGCAATGGCTTCAAGATTTTCATTACCGCCAAACGGATTTGGCGCCCACTCGCCAGATTCCCGAGCGTAGTCCAAGTACAACATGGAAGCGACAGCATCCACCCGCAAACCATCCAAATGACATTCTTCCAGCCAGAAACAGGCGCTGGCCAGCAGGAAATTCTTTACCTGATTGCGGCCATAATTAAAAACCAGTGTTCCCCATCCCCGATGTTCACGGCGGGCTGGATCTTCATATTCATACAGATATCCGCCGTCAAAGCACGCCAAGCCATGAGCATCCTTAGGAAAATGACCCGGCACCCAATCCAGAATCACACCAATACCCGCCTGATGACAATAATCCACGAAACCACGAAAATCGTTTACCGTCCCGTGCCGGCTAGTCGGGGCAAAATACCCCGTAGGTTGATAGCCCCAGGAAGCATCCAAGGGATGCTCGGTAACAGGCATCAGCTCAATATGCGTAAAGCCCAGCGAACCTACATAAGCCACGAGCCGTCGCGCCAATTCCCCATAGCCCAAATAGCCGCCATCAGCATCCCGTTGCCAAGAACCTAGATGCACTTCATACACCGCCAACGGTGCCTGATCCGGCTTCAAGCGACGCCGGCGCGCCATCCAGATTTCATCACGCCAAGGGTAGGCCACACTATCGACTACCAACGAGGCAACGTCTGGACGACGCTCAAAGCCACGGCCATAAGGGTCACTCTTACGCAACAGCTCACCTGTATCCGATACACGAATCTCAAACTGATAACGCATACCCGCACTAATACCGGGCATGAACAGCTCCCAGACGTGACCGCGCCGCCGCAATGGATGACGTCGACCATCCCAGCCGTTGAAATCACCCACCACGCTCACTCGGCCCGCATTCGGCGCCCATACTGAAAACAGGGTCCCGGCAATGCCATCCACTTGACGAGGGTGAGCACCCAACACCCGATAGGCATGCAGATGTCGACCTTCATTAAATAAATGCAGATCATACAGACTCAGTTGCGGGGCAAAACTATAGGGATCATATTCTAAGTGCCTGAAGCCATCCGCATCCAGCCACGCCAACCGGTAATGCAACGGCAGCGCGTCCACCGCGCCACACCATTCGAACAGACTGGTTCCCGCCAGTTGCTGCATCGGTTGATCAACATCCACCAGTTGAACCTCAATAATCCCCGGCATAAACCAGCGAACCGTCACCTGATCACCGTGACCATGGCGGCCAAGTACCGCGAACGGATCGGGATGTCGTCCCTGCGACAACAACAGTGCGTCATCCTGCAAGCGATGACCTTCAGCCTGAGGCAGATTAAGAGTCACGTTGTTATTATCAAAATCCATAGAATGCGCCATCGGAAAATTCGATCGTCCAGTCGCTCTATCCACCGCTCGGCAGGAGGACGAGACATCGCGAGTAATTAGAAACGTCTATATTAAAAAAATTTAAGCGGCTAAGATGATCCAGATACTCCTAGCCAGATAGCTGCGCATCACTGCCACAGCTTTCAAATCCATCATCAGGAAAGCATACCAAAGAGGGAAATCCAACGCATGAGCGCCGCCATCACCTCACGTTTTGTGAGTCGTCTGACCCGGGAAACGCTAGCATTAGTTTTAGCCGGCGGCCGCGGCAGTCGGCTCAAGCAGCTCACCCTGTGGCGCGCCAAGCCCGCAACGCCTTTTGGTGGCAAATATCGAATCATTGATTTCCCTCTATCCAATTGCATTAACTCGGGCATTCGACGGGTGTGCGTACTGACCCAGTATAAGGCCCATTCCCTGATTCAGCACATTCAGCGGGGCTGGGGATTTTTGCGTGGTGAGTTTGGTGAGTTTGTTGAGCTGTTGCCCGCCCAGCAACGCCTCGACGAGGCCTCATGGTATAAGGGAACCGCCGATGCGGTCTATCAAAATCTAGACATTATTCGCAACCATGCGCCTGAATTCGTCCTCATTCTAGCAGGGGATCACATCTACAAAATGGACTACGGGCCAATGCTGGCACACCACGTTGAAAGCAAGGCGGATGTCACCCTCGGCAGCATCGAAGTACCGCGCGCGCGGGCACATGAATTTGGGGTTCTCACGATCAATGAGCAAAACAGGATTACGCAATTTGTCGAGAAGCCCGAAAACCCGCTAGCCTCGCCAGGGCGCGGCGGCATGACGCTCGTTTCCATGGGCATCTATGTATTCAATACTGCTTTCCTTTATCAGCAACTCATCCAAGATGCCGAACATGTTGACTCCAGCCACGACTTCAGCAAAGACATTCTTCCCAGGCTGCTCGAATCCTGCCGCATCGTCGCCTACCCTTTTCGTGATGTGCAAACCAAGGCACAGAGCTATTGGCGCGATGTTGGCACGGTAGACGCCTTTTGGGAAGCGAACATGGAGATGGTCGGCATCGACCCGGAATTGAATCTATATGACCGAAACTGGCCGATCTGGACCTACCACGACCAGGCGCCCCCCGCCAAGTTTGTCTTCGATGACGATGGGCGACGTGGCATGGCGGTGGATTCCATGGTGGCCGATGGCTGCATCGTCTCGGGCGGCTATGTGAACCATTCGCTGCTTTTCCCGCAGGTGCAGGTTCATTCCTATGTACACCTGCGTGATGCAGTAGTGTTACCAGAAGTGGATATCGGCCGCTACTGCCGCCTGCGGAAGGTCATTATCGACCGGGGTTGTGTCATTCCACCAGGCACGGTAATCGGGGAGAACGCTGCGGAAGACACCCGACATTTCTATCGCACTGAACAGGGAGTGGTGCTGGTCACCCGGGAGATGCTGGGCCAGGAAGCCAATACCATTCGCTGATTCGTCAACATTTTCAAGCTATTTACCCAACCGAGGTTATTCCTTCATGAGCATGGCTTCGCCACTCGAACGGCGCCGCGCAGGATTATTGTTACACCCCACTTCGCTTCCCAGCCATTATGATAATGGCGATTTGGGACCGAATGCCTATCAGTTTGTGGAATGGCTGGCGGCTTGCGGATTCACCGTTTGGCAAACGCTGCCGTTGGGGCCGCCACATGACGATCTGTCGCCGTATTCAGCGCAGTCGGTTCACGCCGGTAATCCCCGATTGATTGCGTTAGAGCCTTTAATCGAGGCAGGCTGGCTATCACCGGATTCAGGGCCCCGGGCGAGTGAAGACGGTTGGACCTACCGCCAGCGGCGTCTCAGCGAGGCGCATCAAGGTTTCCAGAACCATGGCGGCGCTGAGCGGGATGCTTATGCGGTGTTTCAGCGCCACCATGCGCACTGGTTGGACGATTATGCGCTCTATCAAACAATTCGCGCCACGCACCGGCAAAAAGCCTGGTTTGACTGGCCGCGTGCGCTGCGCGATCGGTTACCGGATGCGCTGACAGCGGTACGCAATGAGTATGCGGAGATCATCGATCAGCACAAATTTGAGCAATTCCTGTTTTTTCAGCAATGGACCGCGCTGAAACAGCATGCCAACGAGCATGGCATCCTGATCTTTGGCGATATTCCATTATTCGTGGGCTATGACAGTGCCGATGTCTGGGCGCAGCGCGAAGCATTTCTACTGGATGCGGAGGGGCGGCGCAAGGTCGTGGCGGGAGTGCCGCCGGATTATTTTTCGGCGACCGGTCAATTGTGGGGCAACCCCCACTATGACTGGGACACGATGCGTGAGAATGACTTTCAATGGTGGAAGGAGCGGATTCGCACCCAGTTTGCGCAATTTGATCTACTGCGTATTGATCATTTCCGGGGACTGGAGGCGTACTGGGAAATCCCCGCCGATGCGGAAACGGCGATTCATGGACGCTGGCAAACCGCACCGGGCGATGAGTTATTCAACGCCTTGCGGGAGGAGTTTGGCGACTTGCCGCTGGTCGCCGAGGATTTGGGTATTATCACCCCTGAAGTCGAAAGGCTGCGTGACGCCCAACGATTACCAGGAATGAAGGTACTGCATTTCGCTTTCGGCGGTGGGGCGGACAACGCGTATCTGCCTCATCATCATGTGCCCAATGCGGTGGTCTATACTGGCACGCATGACAATAACACGACACTCGGCTGGTTTTATGAACTGGATGTCGGGACCCGACATCACCTCTTCGACTATCTGGGCGGTGCGCCGGAACAGATGCCGGAATTATTGGTGCGAGCCGCTTTTGCTTCAGTAGCGCGGCTGGCCATCGTGCCAATGCAGGATGTATTGGCGCTGGACGGCGAACATCGCATGAACCGGCCCGGCATTGCCGATGGCTGCTGGCGCTGGCGGTTTCACTGGGAACAGGTCAAACCGCAGATTGCCGGACACTATCGGCATCTGTTGGAATTGTACGATCGGGCGTAGGGCATCCAGCTCGCAGCAGTTTCCTCTGGATTTACAGAGGGGTTATGAGGAGCGTTCGATCATGCGCATTGAAGCAGATCTGAAACTGGGATTTAAGGATGTTCTCATTCGCCCCAAGCGCTCGACGTTGGGCAGTCGAGCGCAGGTGAGCTTAGAGCGCACATTCCGTTTTCGCCACACCGGGCGGACCTGGACCGGCATTCCAGTTATGGCGGCGAATATGGATACCGTTGGCACTTTTGCCATGGCTACGGAATTGGCGCAACAAGGATTGTTCACCGCGGTGCATAAGCACTTGACGCTGGAAGAATGGGAAATGTTCGTAGCTGTGGAGGCCCGGACGACTCTGGCGAACGTCGCTGTCAGCGTGGGGATTCTGGAGGCTGACCTGGACAAGCTGGATCGTATTCTGGAGCGTTGCCCC
Organism: uncultured Candidatus Competibacteraceae bacterium; assembly: GCA_964508935.1. Classification (GTDB taxonomy): domain Bacteria; phylum Pseudomonadota; class Gammaproteobacteria; order Competibacterales; family Competibacteraceae; genus UBA2383. The sequence continues at coordinate 50,401 of CAZDVY010000002.1, forward strand.
GAGTTGTTGTTCATCTGCCTGGACGTAGCGAACGGTTATTCAGAACAGTTCGTTGCCGGCGTCAGTCGGGTCCGGGCGCGGCATCCCGACAAGGTAATTATTGCGGGCAATGTGGTGACCGGCGAGATGGTGGAAGAGTTGCTGCTATCCGGGGCGGACATCATCAAAGTCGGTATCGGGCCAGGCTCGGTTTGCACGACGCGAATCAAGACGGGAGTGGGCTATCCACAACTCTCGGCGATTATCGAGTGTGCCGACGCGGCTCACGGGTTATCCGGGCAGATCATTTCGGATGGTGGCTGCACATGCCCTGGCGATGTAGCCAAGGCTTTTGGCGCAGGAGCAGATTTCGTGATGCTGGGTGGCATGCTGGCCGGGCATGATGAGGGCGGAGGAACCGTCATCGAACGGGAGGGCCAGCGCTTTTGCGAGTTCTATGGCATGAGTTCGCAAACAGCCATGGAAAAGTACAGCGGTGGGGTAGCGGATTACCGGGCCTCGGAGGGGAAAACGGTTATCGTCCCCTATCGGGGGCCGGTGGCGGGAACCGTTAAGGATATCCTGGGCGGTCTGCGCTCCGCATGTACCTATGTCGGAGCCTTGTATTTAAAAGAATTGACCAAACGCACCAGCTTTGTCCGGGTGACTGAGCAGGAAAATCCGGTTTTTATGGATCAGTGAGCGCTGGTTTGAGTACAGTTCAGAAAACTTGAAATCAGTATAACCGAGAGAGGATCATTGATTGCATGTCGCCCCATGATATCTGGACGCGGCTGACCGCCGTGCGGGAGCAAGCCCCGCTGATTCATAACATTACCAACTTTGTGGTGATGAACAATACTGCCAATGCCTTGCTGGCAATAGGCGCATCGCCGGCGATGATTCACGCTACGGATGAGGTGGAAGATTTCGTCACAGTGAGCCGGGCGCTGGTGATCAATATCGGGACGCTGTATTCGGAACAGGTCGCGGCTTGCAAACTGGCGGCAGCTCGGGCGAAAGCAGTTGGCGTTCCGTGGGTTCTTGATCCCGTGGGCGCAGGGGCGACGCCGTACCGACGGGCCGTAGCAGCCTCGCTGTTGCGGTCAGGGCCGGATGTGGTTCGCGGTAACGGTTCGGAAGTCTTGACGCTGGCGCAGCACACACCAGCGGTTGCAGGTCGGGGGGTCGATAGCCTGGATGCTTCGGACGTAGCGCTGGTCGCCGCCAAGCGGTTGGCGTCAGAGAGCCATACAGTGGTTGCTATTACTGGGGCGGTGGATTATGTGACTGATGGTGAGCGCGTGGCGGAGATTCACAATGGTCATCCCCTGATGGCGCGAGTCACCGGTCTGGGATGTTCAGCAACAGCAGTAGTCGGGGCTTTTCTGGCGGTGGAGCCGGATGCATGGACCGCAACAGTTGCAGCGCTGGCGGTGTTTGGCGCAGCGGGGGAAGTGGCGGCGGGCTGGGCGGCAGGACCGGGCAGTTTGCAGGTGGCGCTGCTGGATGCGTTATACACCCTGGATGAAGCGACGCTTCAGACCAGGCTACAGGTTGCAGTCCACTGAATGTCAAAGGGTGCCTCTCCCGAAATAAGCTGTCGCTTTGCCCGCACCTTCATCGTCGGCAACTCCCCCTCGCGGGGGATTGCAGGGGGATTAAACCGGCAATTCTGAATAGCCCATCAGAAATTCGTCGACTGCGCGGGCGCATTGTCGACCTTCCCGAATGGCCCAGACCACCAGCGATTGTCCCCGACGCATATCGCCGGCGCTGAAAACCTTGTTCAGCGAGGTTTGGTAATCGGCAGCGCTTGCCCGGATATTGCCGCGTTCATCCAGGGCGACGCCCAACTCCATTATCAGCCCCTCATGGACCGGGTGGACGAAGCCCATTGCCAGCAAGACCCGCTCTGCCGGAATCTCAAATTCGCTACCGGGAATTTCCACCATCGTTTGTCGGCCATTGACGATGCGCCATTCCAACCGGGCGATTTGCAGTGCGGTCAATCGTCCTTCAGCGCCGATAAAAGCTTTCGTAGTCACCGCCCAGTCGCGCTCACAACCCTCCTCGTGTGAAGTCGAAGTCCGCAATTTCAGCGGCCAGTTGGGCCAGGTCAGCAGCTTGTTCTCGTGCAACGGTGGCTTAGGCATGATTTCCAGTTGGGTCACGGAGCAGGCTCCCTGCCGGATGGAGGTCCCCACACAGTCCGAACCGGTGTCGCCGCCGCCAATCACCACGACGCGCTGGTCGGTGACCAGAATTTCCTCATCGGGCGGAATCTTTTGCCCCGCCACACGCCGATTCTGCTGAGTCAGAAAATTCATGGCGTAATGAATCCCATACAACTCCCGGCCCGGAACGTTCAAATCACGCGGCTGTTCAGACCCCCCGGCAAGAACCACTGCATCAAACTCCGCCAACACCCGGCGGGCGGGCAGGTCTGCGCCCACATGGCTGTTGGGCCGGAATTCCACGCCTTCGGCCTGCATCTGCGCCAGTCGGCGGTCGATCAACGATGTTTCCAGTTTGAAATCAGGAATGCCGTAGCGCAACAGGCCGCCAATTCGGTCATTTTTCTCAAACACCACGACCCGATGACCGGCCCGCGCCAGTTGTTGCGCACAGGCCAAGCCCGCTGGACCGGAGCCGACCACTGCGACCCGCTTGCCGGTGCGGCGGGCGGCGATTTGCGGCGTGACCCAACCTTCCGCCCAGCCCTTGTCAATAATGGCGCATTCAATATCCTTGATACTGACTGGCTGGTCGTTGAAATTCAGCGTACAGGAAGCCTCGCACGGCGCCGGACAGATACGCCCGGTGAATTCCGGGAAGTTATTGGTGGAGTGCAATACTTCCAGGGCTTCACGCCAATTACCCCGATACACCAGATCATTCCAGTCGGGGATGATATTGTGGACTGGACAGCCGCGATGGCAATAAGGGATACCGCAATCCATGCAGCGCGCAGCTTGCTCGCGGACCCCCGGCTCCGGCAGGGGAACGACAAAATCACGAAAATGCTGGACTCGTTCTTCGACCGACGCATAGCCGTGGTCATGGCGGGCGATTTCCAGAAAACCGGTGGGCTTACCCATAATACTGTCTCAAGAGGTCGGTTGGGCGAGTGCGCCGCACATCACCCAACATAATCAGAAATAAATAAAAAGTGAGGTCAATCCGGTGGCCTGATCCTGCCAACCGATCTAGGCCGCCACGCTGGCAGGCTCGCTTTGGTTGGCAATCTGTGCCTTGGCTTGTTGCTGTCGCAAATCCTGCAAGGCACGCCGGTAGTCCAGCGGCATGATCTTAACGAATTTTGGCAACAGTTCGCGCCAGTGTTCCAACACTCGTTTAGCCGGCTCACTGCCGGTGTAGACAGCGTGACGGGCAATCAGAATCCGGAGGCGATGAGCGTCATACCGCAGTAGGTCTTCGGGGAGTTCGGCTGTCGCCAGGGCACTCCAGTCATCGTGCAGGACACGTACTTTCAGGGTATCTTCCTGATCGCTCAAGGCTTCCAGGGCCACCATGGTTTTGTTGGCGCGGAGGGCGAAACTGCTATCTTCATCCAATACGTAGGCGACGCCGCCGCTCATGCCGGCGGCAAAGTTGCGGCCTGTCGGTCCCAGCACCACGATGACGCCGCCCGTCATGTATTCGCAGCCATGATCGCCCGTGCCTTCAACGACCGCTAATGCGCCAGAATTGCGAACGGCAAAACGTTCACCGGCCACGCCCCGGAAGTAGCATTCGCCAGCAATGGCGCCATACAGAACGGTATTGCCGACGATGATGTTGTCTTCCGCACGCAGGCGACTGGCCGGGGAGGGGGCGATGATGATGCGCCCGCCGGAGAGACCCTTGCCAACATAGTCATTAGCCTGGCCGGTCAGGTCGAGGGTTACACCCCGGGCCAGGAACGCGCCAAAGCTTTGTCCCGCAGTACCGGTGAGGTGGATGTGGATCGTATCATCCGGTAAACCGGTATGACCGTAACGGCGAGCGACCTGACCGGACAACATAGCGCCAGTCGTGCGATCGGTGTTGCGGATTGGCGTGTCGATCCGCACGGCTTGGCGGGCGTCTAATGCAGGGCGGGCTTGGGCGATGAGGCGATGATCCAGGACTCCGTCCAGTCCGTGATTCTGCTCTTCACAGTGGTAGATCGCGACGCCGGGGCCAGCGGGGGGCGCAGCCAACAGCCGGCTGAAATCCAGTCCCCGCGCTTTCCAGTGATGAATGGCGCGGCGCATGTCGAGCTTGTCAGTACGGCCAATCATCTCATCAAAGGTGCGGAAGCCGAGCTGCGCCATTAGTTCGCGCACTTCCTGAATCAGGAAGGTGAAGAAGTTGATGACATGGGCGGGCTGACCGGGAAAGCGTTTGCGCAGCTCCGCGTCCTGGGTAGCGACGCCGACCGGGCAGGTATTGAGATGGCATTTACGCATCATCACGCAACCGGCGGCGATCAGTGCGCCGGTGCCAAACCCGAATTCGTCCGCGCCCAGCAGTGCACCGATCACGATATCGCGGCCGGTCCGTAACCCGCCATCCACCTGGACGGCAATGCGCCCTCGCAGGAAATTGCGCACCAGCGTCTGATGAGTTTCCGCCAGACCAATCTCCCAGGGTGAACCGGCGTTCTGAATCGAGGTGATCGGGCTGGCGCCAGTGCCGCCGTCCTCGCCGGAAATAGTGACGTGATCGGCATGAGCCTTGGCGACGCCCGCCGCGACCGTGCCGACCCCGATTTCCGAGACCAGCTTGACGCTGATCGCAGCTTTGGGATTGACGTTCTTCAGGTCAAAGATTAGTTGCGCCAGGTCTTCGATAGAATAAATATCGTGATGTGGCGGTGGAGAAATCAGACCGACGCCGGGCGTCGAATGCCGTACCCGGGCAATCCAGTCGTTGACCTTATGTCCGGGCAACTGGCCGCCTTCACCGGGTTTTGCCCCTTGCGCCATTTTGATTTGCAGGGCGTCGGCGTTAACCAGATATTCCGCCGTCACGCCGAATCGCCCGGAGGCGACCTGCTTGATCGCCGAGCGGGTGGAGTCGCCATTGTCCAGCGGCGTATAACGCACCGGATCTTCGCCGCCCTCGCCGGTGTTGGATTTGGCGCCCAGCCGGTTCATGGCGATGGCTAACGTGGTGTGCGCTTCCCAGGAGATCGAGCCGAAAGACATGGCGCCCGTCGCCAGTCGCCGAACGATTTCACTGGCCGGCTCCACCTCGTCCAGCGACAGCGGCTGGTTGGCAAAGCGGAACTCAAACAGGCCGCGCAGATTGCGCAAATGATCGCGCTGGTCGTTCATCGTCCGGCTGTAGACCTTGAACTGTTCGTAATCGCCGGACCGCACGGCGTGTTGCAGCAGGGAAATGGTTTCCGGAGTCCAGGCGTGTTCTTCGCCGCGTAGCCGGAAGGCCAGTTCGCCGCCGACATCCAGGTGGTTGCGGTAAAGCGGGGCATTGCCGAACGCCTGCCGGTGGCGACGAACGGTTTCCTGGGCGACTTCGTTCAAGCCCACGCCTTCGATGACACTCTGGGTGCCAGTGAAGTAGCGGTCGATGAACTCGCTGGCCAAACCCACCGCTTCAAAAATTTGCGCGCCGCAATAGGACTGGTAGGTGGAAATGCCCATTTTCGACATCACCTTGAGAATGCCTTTGGACACCGCCTTGGTATAGTGTTCATGCGCTTCTATCTCGCTCATCCGGGGCGTCAGATGGGGCAGGGCCGACGAAATCGTGTCGAAAGCGAGCCAGGGGTTAATCGCTTCCGCGCCATAGCCGGCCAGCAGACAGAAGTCGTGAACTCGTTTGGCTTCGCCGGTTTCCACCACCAGGCCGACTTCGGTGCGCAACCCGGCGCGGATGAGATGGTGATGAACGGCGGCAGTGGCCAGCAGCGCAGGAATGGCGATGTGGTCGGCATCCAGATTCCGGTCGGAGAGAATCAGGATGTTGTCGCCTTGACGCACCACATCAGCGGCCTCACGGCAGAGGTCTTCCAAAGCGCGGGCCATACCCTCCGCACCACGCTCGACCGGGTAACACATTCTCAGCGTGGCGGTGCGAAACGCCCGGTCGACGTGATATTCGATACGGCGGATGCGCTCCAAATCCACGTTGTCGAGAATCGGGCGCTTGACTTCCAGGCGCTTGTGCGTTCCGCCGCTTTCCAAATCGAGCAGGTTGGGGCGCGGGCCGATAAAGGAGACCAGCGACATCACCAGTTCTTCACGGATCGGATCGATAGGCGGATTGGTGACTTGGGCGAATTTTTGCTTGAAGTAGTCCGACAACAGTTTGGGCCGGTTCGAGAGGACCGCTGGCGGAATGTCACGGCCCATGGAACTGATCGGGTCTTCACTGCTGATCGCCATGGGCGTCAGGAAGGCGCGAACATCTTCCTGAGTATAACCAAAGGCTTGCTGCCGGTGGAGCAGGGTTTGCGGATCGGGGGCCATCGGGCCGACTTCTGTCGGCAAGTCTTTCAGGTGAATCTGGGTCGTATCCAGCCAGGTTTGATAGGGATGCGCGGAGGCGAGTTGTTCCTTGATTTCGCCGTCGTCGATGATGCGGCCCTGTTCCAGGTCGATCAGCAACATCCGCCCAGGCTGGAGACGCCATTTTTTGACGATTTTCTCTTCAGGGATTGGCAGGACACCGCTTTCCGAGGACAGAATCACCTGATCGTCATCGGTGACCAGGTAGCGCGCCGGACGCAGGCCGTTACGGTCGAGTGTAGCGCCAATGCGGCGGCCATCGGTAAAAGCAATCGCGGCGGGACCGTCCCAGGGTTCCATCAGTGCAGCGTGGTATTCGTAGAAAGCGCGACGCTGGGCGTCCATCAACGGATTGTCCGCCCAGGCTTCCGGCACCATCAGCATCATGGCGTGAGGCAGAGAATAGCCGCCGGCCAGCAGCAGTTCCAGGGCGTTGTCGAAGGTGGCTGAATCGGACGCGCCGTCGCCGATCAGCGGCCAGAGCTTGTCCAAATCCGCGCCGAGTCGCCTCGAAGTCATGTTATGGCGACGGGCCAGCATCCAGTTGATGTTACCGCGCAAGGTGTTGATTTCGCCATTGTGGCAAAGATAGCGGAACGGTTGCGCCAGCGCCCAGGTGGGAAAGGTGTTAGTGGAGAAGCGTTGGTGAACCAGCGCCAGTGCCGAGGCCATGCGCGGGTCGTGCAGTTCCGGGTAGTAAACGCCAATGTTGCGCGCCAGGATCATGCCCTTATAGATGATCGTCCGGGAAGAGAGGGAAGCGATATAGAACTGCTGGCGGCCCAGCAGATCACGATCCCAAATGGCGTGATGGGCGACTTTGCGAATGACGAACAGTTTGCGCTCAAAAGCGTCGGCGTCGGGGCAACTCGCCCCGCGTCTGATGAAGGCTTGGCGAACCACCGGCTCGGAGGGACGCACACTGCGGCCCAGACAGGAGTTGTCGGTAGATACATCGCGCCAGCCCAGCAAAATTTGTCCTTCAGCGGCAATCGCACGTTGTAGAGCGGCTTCACTCTGGGCGCGGGCGTGGTGATCGCGGGGCAGAAAAACCATGCCGACTGCGTAGTCGCCGATGGGCGGCAGTTCAATACCTAAATCCGCGCATTCCGCCCGCAGGAAACCGTCGGGAATTTGCAGCAGGATGCCTGCGCCATCACCGGCCAGAGGGTCCGCGCCGACTGCACCACGATGACTCAGATTGGCAAGGATTTCCAGACCCTGGTGGATCGGCTGGTGACTCTGGCGATTTTTGATATCGACAACGAAGCCGATGCCGCAGGCATCATGTTCGTTGCGCGGGTCATAGAGGCCCTCGGCCGGGGGCAGGCAGGCAATGCTCATTCAGTGTTCCTCAAATAACAGCGACTATTCTGAAACCATACTAACGACCTAATGGCTATTCACGCAACCGCCAGGATGCCGGTGTCGTCGGCGCCAGTCAGTAGCCTGGCCGACGACAAAGGGTTAACCGAAGATTTACACGACGCCTTGATCAATCATGGCGTCAGCAACCTTGCGGAAACCGGCGATATTGGCGCCCAGCACCAGGTTGCCCGGTGACCCGTATTCCTTGGCGGTCTCGCTGGCGGTGCGGTAGATATTTTCCATGATCCGCTTGAGCTTGGCGTCCACTTCCTCAAAGCTCCATTGAATCATGCTGGCGTTTTGGCTCATTTCCAACTGGCTGGTGGCGACGCCGCCGGCGTTGGCCGCTTTGGCTGGACCGTAGGCAATGCCAGAGGCCAGGAATTTATCAATCGCGCCTGCGGAGGAGGGCATGTTGGCTCCTTCGGAAATGCACATGCAGCCGTTCTTCAGCAACTCGGTGGCGTCCTCGTCATTCACCTCATTCTGGGTCGCACTGGGGAAAGCCGCATCACAAGGCACACTCCATACACCGTTGCGTCCGGCGGGGTAGTTCTCAACCGGAGTGTAAGCCGCGCCGGGGCGCAGTTCGACGTAGCGAGTCAGCCGGGCGCGTTCGACTTCCTTGACCTGTTTGAGCAGGTTCAGGTCAATCCCGCGCTCATCGTAGATCATACCGTTAGAGTCGCTGATCGTGACCGGTTTGGCTCCGACCTGGTAGAGCTTTTCCACGGTGTAAATGGAAACGTTACCGGAGCCGGATACGGCGCAAACCTTGCCTTCCAGAGAATCGCCGCGCTCAGCCAGCATATTCTGGGCGAAGTAGACCGCGCCGTAGCCGGTGGCTTCAGTACGCACCAGTGAACCGCCCCAGTTGAGGCCCTTGCCGGTCAACACGCCTTCATAGCGGCCGGTCAGGCGCTTGTACTGGCCGTACAGATAACCAATTTCGCGGCCACCGACGCCAATATCACCCGCCGGTACGTCGATGGTGGCGCCAATGTGGCGGAACAGTTCCGTCATGAATGACTGGCAGAAGCGCATGATTTCATTGTCAGACTTGCCCTTGGGATCGAAGTTTGAACCCCCTTTGGCGCCACCGATGGCCAGGCCAGTCAGCGAATTTTTGAAAATCTGCTCGAAGCCGAGGAATTTGATCGTGCCGGCGGTGACGTTCGGGTGGAAACGCAAGCCACCCTTGTAGGGACCAAGGGCCGAGTTGAATTCGATGCGATAGCCCTTGTTGACCTGGACATGGCCACGATCATCAATCCAGGCGACCCGGAATAAAATCTGCCGTTCCGGTTCGATTACCCGCTGGATAATATTGTGTTTCTGGTACTTTGGGTTGCGATCCAGCAGCGGTTTGAGTGAAGACAGCACTTCTTCCGTCGCTTGGTAGAACTCGGTCTGCGCCGGGCTGGACTGTTTGAGGTAGCTGATCGTGTCGTGAATATAAGAAGACATACGGGAATTTTTCCTCGGGGTATTTTTTGGAATTGCGAATATTTGCCCCGGAAGGTTACTCCCGCCGAAGCGGCGGCAGTTTACCAGAATTGCGCGAAAAGCCTCGCCATGATGAATTTCAATACATTGCCCGGAGAGGGGTCAGTGATGACCGACCGGTCGGCAAGCTTGCCGGGTCGGACAAGATTCGTCAGATGTGGCAGGCTTGTTCGAAAATAACGGATGCTCAGGAGATCACCACTATGTTGGAAGCAATGCGGGAATTGACGTTGCTAGAGTTGAATCATCGTGCTGGGGAGAAGAATGGCATGGGCTTGGGTGATATTCGCGCCCGGCATGGCGAACAGCTCGCGCCGCTGCTGGTGGAGGCTTCGGAGAAAATCCCTCGCGTCTACCTGCTGCAAGCCATACTCAATCAGCAATATACCGTGCGAATGTGGGTTGAAGAACTCGATGACGCCAAGCGTCGGCGGTTGCCGTTTAATAAACCCAGTGGCGCTCAATCTCCAGCGCTCGGTCCGATCTTCAAGCGCACTAGCAAGGCTAAAGAAAAGCCGCCCTACGGTCCGAGCCTCAAAATCCAGAATACGACCGAGAAGGAATTTACAGCGCAGGCCCGGAATGCGACGGTCTGGAGCAGCTACTTTCAGGAGGTGTGCACCGTTTTATATAATCTTTGATGCAAAGGTCAACGAAAAATAGCCAAGACGGGAGCAAGTCGTTGCAAAAACTGCTGAAAATGGCTCAAGTTAGGAGGTTATATGTCATTAATATATGGGGTTTTTTCGCTGAAATTCGGCCGCAACGGCTAATCCAAGACGACAAGGATTGAAACGTGTACTGCACCTGGAACTTGGGATTACCGACGCCCGGCCGCAACGGCTAATCCAAGACAACAAGGATTGAAACTGAAGCGCGTTCTGGCGACGCGCAGCCTGTAGAATCGCCGCAACGGCTAATCCAAGACAACAAGGATTGAAACTACGATTCATTATTTT
>CAZDVY010000003.1:0-24250 GCA_964508935.1 uncultured Candidatus Competibacteraceae bacterium
GGCTGGCGGTTTCGCCACCGCTACGCAGGATCGAGAGGCGTACTACGCCAGTACCCATCTCCAGACCATCCAGTTCGAGATCGCGCGCCTGATCGTTGCGGCCCTGAGCGAGGGCATTGAAGGCGCGACGCCGAAACTGCGCTTGCAAGGGCGGCATCAACTGTTTCCGCAGGTGTTTCGGATTGTCGAGGCGTACATCACGCAACGAGTCCATTTCAACGGTTGCCATCCGTGCGAACTGGGCCTGGAAACCTACGTGCGTCGGATTGTGGAGCGGTTGGTGGCCGCCATTGAACCGGACGCCAGCGGTGGGGAACCGCCGTTGCTGCCGCGCCTGAATCGCTACCAGCCGACCGGCGGCACCGGCGCGGTCAATTTCAAAACCACGCGCCCCTGTGTGCCGACGCTGCGCAGCCACATCAATCAAGTGGTCGCCGATACCGGTTCCTGGGAACAGGCGGCGGTGTTCCGGCTGGAGCAGGCGACGAATGTAGTCGCCTGCTACGCGCGCAATGACCATCTGGAACTGGCGATTCCCTATGAATATCTCGGCATTACCCATGCGTATTTTCCTGATTTCATCGTCCGGCTGACCAACGACCTGACCCTGCTGCTGGAGATCAAGGGCGAAGAGCGGGAAAAAGATCGGGCCAAACATCAGGCGGCGCAGCGCTGGGTGAGCGCGGTGAATCATTGGGGACAGTTGGGGCAGTGGGCGTTTCACGCTTGCAGGAATCCACAAACGGTGATCGAAGAAATTAAACCGCTGGCGTCAGCGCGGTGATCGAATGGAGATTTCAGGCGCTGGCTCGGTTATCTGCGGCGCTCGTTCCTTCCGCGCCAGTTTTCTATACACATCATCATCGTTGCGTTTACCGATCAGCATGACCTGTAGTTCCTCCTGCTGCACCCGGTACACGATGCGGTACTCGCCAATATCAACCCGTCGATAAGGATGCCCACGCAAGGCGCTGGAATCATGCGGTTCGGGATTTTTCAGCAAGTTGAACAGCGTACTGACGACTTGCTTGTACTGTTTTCCCGGCAAGTCATCCAGGAACGACAAGGCGTCATGCGTCAGGTTAAGCTTCAGCACGCAGACGCTCCCGAAGCTGGCGCAGGGTCTCGTCCGGTCCGGCAAAGCCGCTTTCCATCGCCTGTTGCGCCTGCTCGCCCCACCAGGCGTCTTCCAGCGCACGAAGCCGCTCATATTCGGCAACCGACAGCATCACCACCGCCGGACGCCCCGATTTCTCAATCATCACGGGTTCGGTCAGGGCACTTTCCAGGTATTGACCGAGACGTTGTTTCACTTCAGTGGCGGCAACATTGAGCATAACTTTCTCCTGATTAATAGCTATATTGGACAATATGGACTATTTTTAACGACTGAACAAGCTATAGGATGCAGGAGATCGCCTGCTCATCACTCACGAATGACCGCTATCTCTGCTGAAAGACGGCGCCTCCAAAGAATCACGCCAATCAGACATTCCTTTGTGCAGGGCTTCCGGTGAAAATAGCGACTTGCCCCTTGGCCTGATCCCGGAACACACCGATGTTGCTTGAAGTCGAAAACCTGCGCATCCGCTACGGCAACGTCGAAGCGTTGCATGGCGTCAGCCTGTCCGTCCGTCAGGGCGAGATCGTGACCCTGCTTGGCGCAAACGGCGCAGGGAAAACCACGACCTTGAGCGCCATCAGCGGCCTGCTGCGTCCGGCGGGGGGCGAAATCCGCTTTGAGGGTCGCCCGATTCACAAAACGCCCGCGCATCGACTGGTCGGGATGGGCATTGCCCAGGCCCCGGAAGGCCGGCGGATTTTCGGGACGTTGACCGTCCAGGAAAATCTGAATCTGGGCGCATTTGCGCAGACTGACCGCGCCCGGATCGCTAAAACCCTGCGCTGGATTCATGAACTGTTCCCGGTGCTAGCCCAGCGCCGCGAGCAACTGGCCGGCACCCTCAGCGGCGGCGAACAGCAAATGCTGGCGATTGGCCGGGCGCTGATGGCCCAACCGCGCATTCTGCTGCTCGATGAACCGAGCCTGGGATTGGCCCCGCTGCTGGTCAAGGCGATTTTTCAAACCCTGTGGGAAATCAACGAAGCCGGCGTGACCATCGTCCTGGTCGAACAGAACGCCCGCGCCGCGCTGAAACTGGCGCATCGCGGCTATGTGATGGAAGTGGGCCGGATTGTGCTGGAGGATCGCGCCGAGGCGCTGCTGGCCAATCCCGAAGTCCGCGACGCCTATCTGGGCGGGGCCGGGAAATAGCTTTTGTCTACGCCGCCCATCGTAAAAACTGCTGATTCCGCCACCTTGCATCGCCGCGCCGTCCTGATGCTGGCGGTCACTGCGGTGCTGTGGAGTCTGGGCGGGGTACTGATCAAAGGAGTGGACTGGCATCCGGTGGCGATTGCCGGAACCCGCAGCCTGATCGGCGCGGCGTTGATCGGCATCGCTTTCCGCCATGAACTGCGCTTCACCGGGTCATTGGCCCAGATCGGCGGGGCGCTGGCCTATGCTGGCACCGTGGTTTTATTCGTCATCGCCAACAAGCTGACCACCGCCGCCAACGCCATTCTGCTGCAATACACCGCGCCGCTGTACGTCATCCTGTTTAGCCCGTGGTTTCTCGGCGAGCGGGCCAGTCGCCGCGACTGGCTGATTTTAGGGGTGATGATGGGCGGCATGGTGTTGTTTTTCCTCGATGAGCTGACCTTGGACGGCTATCTGGGTAACGGCGTCGCCTTGTGCAGCGGACTGTGTTTCGCCTGGCTAACCCTGTTTCTGCGCCGACAAAAGGATGGTTCCGCCTTGCCCTCGCTATTTTTGGGCAACCTGCTGGCTGGAATGATCGGCCTGCCGTTCATGTTCCAGTCCCTGCCAGATGCGTCGAGCTGGATCGGCCTGATCCTGCTGGGCGTGGTGCAACTGGGGTTACCGTATATCCTGTACGCCTTGGCGCTGCGCCATGTTCGCGCCATTGAGGGGATTTTGATTCCGATGATCGAGCCGGTGCTGAATCCGGTTTGGGTGTTTCTGCTGATGGGCGAACAGCCCAGTGCGTGGGCCATGGTTGGCGGGGCGATCATTCTCGGCGCGGTGATTTTCCGGGCCGGACGCGGCGCAACGGATTAAAATAGGCGGACGATTTTTCCGCCCGCCTGTTCAGGAACTGATCCCATGGAACTGACTGCATTAACCGCGATTTCCCCGATTGACGGTCGCTATGCCGACAAGACCGCCGAACTGCGACCGATTTTCAGCGAATACGGCCTGATTCGTCACCGGGTGCAGGTGGAGGCGCGCTGGCTGCAAGCACTGGCCGCGCATCCCGGCATCCCGGAAGTGCCGCCGTTGAGCGAACCCGCCCGCCAGGTTCTCGACGGGCTGGTGGAACAGTTTGCGCTCACCGACGCGCAGCGCATCAAGAACATCGAGCGCGTTACCAACCATGATGTCAAGGCGGTGGAGTATTGGCTGAAAGAACGGATCGCCGGCCATGCGGAACTGGAAGCGGTCAGCGAATTTATCCATTTCGCCTGCACCTCCGAGGACATCAACAATCTGGCTTATGCGCTGATGCTGCGCGAAGCGCGGACGCAGACGCTGCTGCCGCAGTGGGATGAAGTGATCGACGCTCTAGTTCGGCTGGCGCATCAATACGCGGGCCAGCCGATGCTGGCCCGCACCCATGGTCAACCGGCCTCGCCAACCACATTAGGCAAGGAAATGGCTAATGTTGTGGATCGGCTCAAGCGGCAGCGGGCGCAACTGATTGAGGTGGCGCTGCTGGGTAAAATCAATGGTGCGGTCGGTAATTACAATGCTCATTTGGCCGCTTACCCGGAGGTGGATTGGCAAGCCTTCGCCCGCCGGTTTATTACTGAAGATTTGGGACTGGCGTGGAATCCCTACACCATTCAGATTGAGCCGCATGATTATATGGCGGAATTTTTCCATGCGGTGATGCGCTTTAATACCGTGTTGCTGGATTTTTGCCGCGATGTGTGGAGTTATATTGCCATTGGCTATTTCCGGCAGAAAACCGTGGCCGGCGAGGTCGGTTCTTCAACCATGCCGCACAAGGTCAATCCGATTGATTTCGAGAACGCCGAAGGCAATCTGGGTGTCGCCAATGCGCTGTTGGATCATCTGGCGGCGAAATTGCCGGTGTCGCGCTGGCAGCGGGATTTGACCGATTCGACGGTATTGCGCACTTTGGGGGTGGGTCTGGCCCATGCGCTGGTGGCCTATCAGTCGGCGCTGAAGGGCATGGGCAAGCTGGAAGTGAATGCGGCGGCGCTAGAGGCGGATTTGGACGCCAACTGGGAAGTGCTGGCCGAGCCGATTCAAACGGTGATGCGCCGCTATGGCGTCGAACAACCTTATGAACAACTCAAGGCGCTGACCCGTGGGCAGCGGGTGGATCGGGCGACCTTGCGCGATTTTATTACCGGTCTGGCGATTCCCGATGAGGCGAAACAGCGCTTATTGACCCTGACGCCAGCCGGTTATACCGGTAACGCCGCCGATCAGGCCCGCCGGGTGTAATGTCGCATCGCCCGCTGCTGCTGATCACATTTGTGCTGTTTCACGCTCGGCAACGCTGAGAATTCTACCCTACCACTGAATGAGCCGCTGAATTTCCCTGGCGCTCCACCGTAATGTCTGGCTTTGCAATCGGCCAAGGGCCAGCAAGAGCTGGATCGCCGTGTCCGGGTGGGTTTCCCGCAACCGATTGAAATCCACCCGGTTCAATACGCGCAGCTCGGTTGGCAGGACCGCCACCGCTTCAGCAGCGCGTGGACCGGGATCGAGGAAGGCGATGTCGCCAAACACCGTCCCCGGTCCGTAAATCGCCAGCCGCTTGTAGTGATTCGTGGTCGCCGACAGGCGAATATCAATCCGCCCGCGCAGCACCAGATACAATTCTGCTCCGCTATCGCCGGCGGCAAACAGTCGTTCACCGCTGTCCAGTTCGCGTGGCCGCAGCACTGCGGCGAATTCAGCCAGCTCGATGGGTTGCATGTCGCGACACAAATCCAGTTCCGCCAGATCGATACGCCGCTCCAGGACGGTGGCGGCGACGCCCAACGTGTTCAACAGGGCGTTCTCGGCATACTCCAGGGCCTGGTCAGCGCTGGTAAAGGTGTGAACGTTCAGCCGTCCGGGACGCAGGCTGATCTTGCGCAGGGTGCGCTCGACATCCCGGCCTAGTCCTAAATCCTCACGGACTTCGCAGAACAGAAGTTCTCCACCATGAGCTTCCAGCCGCGCGGCGATTTGCTGTAACAGGCGGATGCTGGACAAGTCAATTTGCATCACCCGGCGCAAGTGCAGGATCACCCAGGCCGAACGGTCAAGGTCGGGCAACATTTCTTCGAACAGTTGATCAGTTTTGGCAAAGAACAGGGTGCCACGCAATTGATAAATCACAATGCGGTCGCCGTGCTGGGCCAGACGACTGGCTTGTTCTGACGGCCGTTGCCGCACCGAGGGCCGTTCGATAGCGGTTAGCCGGCGATGAATGATCGGCAACTGACTTTGGGCGCGGATGAACAGCAAAATAGCGATGCTCAGACCGACCAGTACCGCCGCCATCAGGTCATAGCCGACGGTGACGCCGGCGACCAGCAGTGCGACCGCTGCATCCAGCCGGGTCCAGCGTCGCCGCGCCCAGGCAATAATATCGGTCTCCAGCAAGTTGAGCGCCGAGGCGATGATGATTCCGGCCAACGCGCTGGTCGGCAGCCATTGCCCCACAGGACCAGAGAACAACAGGAGCAGGAGCAGGAGCAGACCGGCGGCGAACGCCGCCCAGCGGCGGGCGCCTGCTTGAACGGCCGTCGCGGTCGCTCCTACGCTGGCGGAACCGGCCAGACCACCGGCCAGGCCAACCGCGATTTGGCCCACACCCTGCGCCAGCAACTCGCGACGGGCGTTGTGCCGTAAACCGGTGGTCGTGTCCGCCAGCACAGCGGCCAGCAAGGTATTGAGAGAGGAAAGAATTGCCAGCGCGAAAGCGGCGTGCAAGATGACCGGCCAGGGCAAGCCTTGCCAGACCTCACTCGGCAGCGCGGCGAGATGGAATTCAGACAGCGCCGGCAGCGCGCCGACCACCCAGTGCTCCGGAATGGCGGGCAGGCGGACGCTGGAGATCATCAACTGGAAGATTGCCGTACCCGCCAATAAACCGGCAATGGGACCGGGAATGTGCGGCAGGCGCCGGGGAATCAGCCGGGCGGCGCCGAAGGCTGCTACTGTGACCGTCACCGGCAACCAGTGCCACTGGCTCCAGGCAGTCTGATGATGAAGGCCCAGCAACGGCTTGATCTGAGACTGCATCAGCAGCAGGCCAGTGCCGGTGGCGAGACCGGCAATGACCGGGTAGGGAATAAATTTCATCAACCGCCCACCGCCGGCCAAGGCGATCAGCAACTGAAGCCAGCCAGCCAGCCAGGTCACAGCCAGGAGGGCGAGAACCAGGGTAGCGGGCGGCAAACCGGAAGCGGTGAGAATAACGGTCGTACCTGCCAGCAACGCCATGCTGGGACCGGTCGGACCGCTGATGACGCCGACCGCGCCGCCCACCGCACCGGAGATAAGCAGCAGGAGAATGGCGCCAATCAGGCCGGCCAGTGCGCCCGAAGCCGCGCCGAGAAAAGGTGCGAATACCGTTACACCGAAAGCGGTGGCCTGCGGCAGCACTACAGCAGCAGCAACCAAACCACCGCGCAGATCCGCGAGCAATGCCATGGGAATTTTCATACTCCCACGGCGTGCCGAGACGAATCGCTGGACGAAACTCTGGGAGGTCACAGCAGAAGCCTGGTGAGGGAAGATTCGTCAAAAGCATAGCGAATGGACAGCGATATGTTAGATAACGATAACGATATTTTTGGATATAAATAAATAATTTTTTATTCTTTTTTTATTGGTCAATTCTCCCTTAGACTGCTTGTAAAACCTAGCAAATTAATCAGGAATTGATACCAGTCATGCCAACCGATTAATTTAAATCAACTTTATCAGGATCGCCACGATGAAGACCAGCGACAAATACACAGCGGAAACGATTACGGAACTCTACACTTGGGCCCCCAATCTGTTTTCCTTCAAGACCACCCGCAGCCAGTCCTACCGCTTTATTGCCGGCCAGTTTGCCCGGCTGGGGGTCGAAAGCGAACACGGCGAGCTGGTGTGGCGGGCTTATTCGATCTGTTCAGCGCCCTACGACGAGTTTCTGGAGTTCTACTCCATCGTCGTTCCCGACGGCGCATTCACTTCCCGGCTGGCGCAGCTCAAGGTGGGCGATCAGGTGCTGGTGGAAAAGAAGAACTATGGCTATTTGACCACGGACCGCTTTGAATGCGGCAAGGATCTCTGGTTGCTGTCCACTGGCACCGGACTGGCGCCGTTTCTGTCGATCCTGCAGGAATTTGATACTTGGGAAAAGTACGAAAACATCGTGCTGGTGCATAGCGTCCGCTACCGGCATGAGCTGGCTTACCAGGAATTTATCCACTCGTTCAAGGAAAATGAGCTGTTCGCCGAATACGCCCACAAGCTGAAGTATGTGCCGGCGGTGACCCGCGACCAGGCGGAGCGCTCAATGCTCAATGACCGGATCACGAACCTGTTGGCGAATGGCGAACTGGAAGCGCATGTCGGGTTGCCGATTGACCAGGAACGGTCACGAGTCATGATTTGCGGCAATCCCGACATGGTGCAGGAAACCCGGCAAATTCTCACCGATCGGGGGTTGACCGTGAGCTTGCGCGGCAAACCGGGCAATCTGGCGGTGGAGAATTACTGGTAGGCGTCAGGTTCGCGCGTATCCGGTTCCAGGCGTTGGATGCCCCGCTTAAAACTTGCGGGCGCTGGCCTGAATAGCGGTCAGGGCGATGGTGAACACAATGTCGTCCACCAGCGCGCCGCGTGACAGGTCATTCACCGGTTTACGCAAGCCTTGCAGCATGGGGCCGACCGAGACAACGTGGGCGCTGCGCTGGACGGCCTTGTAGGTAGTGTTGCCCGTGTTGAGATCGGGAAACACAAACACGGTGGCCTGACCGGCCACCTGGGAACCCGGCGCTTTTTGCTGACCCACTTCGAACACGGATGCGGCGTCGTATTGCAGGGGGCCATCGATAGGCAGTTCAGGGGCCTTGGCTTTGGCCAGAGCGGTTGCCTGGCGTACCTTGTCAACGTCAGCACCAGCGCCGGAACTGCCCGTTGAGTAGCTGATCATGGCTACCTTCGGCTCGATGCCGAACGCCTGCGCACTGGCGGCGCTTTGCAGCGCAATTTCGGCCAGTTCCGCAGCATTGGGGTCGGGATTGATCGCGCAGTCGCCGTATACCAGCACCTGGTCGGGCATCAGCATGAAGAACACCGAGGACACGATGGACGAGCCGGGTTCGGTCTTGATCAGTTGCAAGGCCGGACGCACTGTGCTGGCAGTGGTATGCACCGCGCCGGAGACGAGGCCATCGACATCGCCCACCGCCAGCATCATGGTGCCGAGTACGACGGCGTCTTGCAGTTGTTCACGCGCCTGACCAGGGGTGAGGCCCTTGCTCTTACGCAGTTCGACCAGGGGTTCCACATACCGCTCGCGCACGGCGTCTGGGTCGATGATTTCCACCGTGGGCGGCAGGGCGACGCCCTGGGCGGCGGCCACCGCCTCAATGGCGGCGCGCCGGCCGAGCAGCACGCAGCGGGCGATACCTTTTTCCGCACAAATGGCCGCCGCGCGGAGAGTGCGGGGTTCATTGCCTTCCGGCAATACGATGCGCTTATTGGCCGCGCGCGCCTTCTGGATCAGCCGGTAGCGGAAGGCGGGCGGCGACATCTGGGTCGAGGCCGGCATCCGGACACTGGCGTTGAGTACGCCGGTAAAAAGGTGTTCAGCCACCATGTCCAGCACGGCGTTCATGCGCACCGTGTCGTCAGCGGGCACGGCGCCTGGAATATGGTCGATCTGGGTGGCGGTGATGAAACTGTCATTAGCCACGCTGAGGATCGGCAGGCCAGTTCCGAAAGCGTGTGAAGCCAGCCGGCGAATGCGCGGATCGATTTCCGAGCCGTGCGTCAGCACCAGCCCCGCCAGTTGCACCCCTTGGCTGGCTGCCAGCGCCGTAGCCAGGATGATGTCGTCCCGGTCGCCCGCCGCCATGATCAACGCGCCAGGGGCCAAACGATGCACCATCTCGGCGACGGAACGGGCGGCGATGGCGGTTTCCAGCACCCGGCGGGTCGCAATCTCGCCCTCGACCAGCACGCGGGCGTTCAGGCAGCGCGCTACATCCAGGGTGCGCGGGGCCTGCAAGACCGGGTCGTATGGCATCACTCCCCACAAGGCGATGTCGCCGAGCGCCTGGCGGGCAGCTTCAGCGTCAAACCGGGCGGGCGCCTTGTTGATCACCGCCCCGGCGATATGACAACCGACCTTGCCCATGCGCATCGCCATGTGGCTGATTTCTTCAACCGTGTTACCGCCTTTAGCGCTGACCACGAGAATAATCTCCGCTTTCAGGCTGCGGGCGATTTCGGCGTTCAGGCGCGGCGTGAAGGGGTGGATGGCGTCAGTATGCATCCCCTCGACGACCAGCACATCGGCGCCTTCGGCGGCGCGCATGCACAGGCTGACGATATCTTCCAGCAATTCCGGTTCCTGACCCGCCGCCAGTCGGTCATCCGCTTGAATGATTGATAACGGCGTGGGGGCGTCGATCAGACAAATCTCGCGCGCAAAGTGGATTGAATGTTCGTTAGCGGTATCTTCCTGTGCTACCGGTTTAGCGAAGCCCACCCGGTAGCCCTGGTGTTGCAGGGCGCGAACGACGCCCAGAGTCACGGAAGTCAAGCCGACATTCTGCCGGGTTGGAATAAAATAGAATATCTGCATAATTTTGATTAAATTGGGGAAAGTGAAAAATTAGACTGCGATCTTGAACACAATCTTGCGCACTGGTCCGGATTGATCCGCTTGCAGGCCGGGCATGTGCGCGTCTTCGGGCCACAGGAGCATGAAACAATCCTTGGTCAGGGTCAGCAGGTCGCCTTCGCCTTTCAGCACGGACAGATCGCGCTGTTCGTCATACGACGCCAACTGCATGCGGTGCAGGGGAGCGTAGCCTATCCGCTCGATGCCCTGCACGATGAACTGTAAATCGATGTAGCGACGATGGGCTTCCCAGAACCCTTCACTCACGGGTTTGGTGTGGTAGACCTGCGCCAGAGCGAAGAGCGCATCGCCCGCCAGAGAGTAACGACCTGGTTCAAGGGCGTTCAGGTCAGTGGTGCGCAGGAAATCGAAGGCCTGCTTGAACAGGAGACCAAGCGCGACATAGCGGTCGGCGTTGCCAAGGTGATCGATGATCAAGGGAATCTCCCACAGTATCGGTTTAGTTCCCTTCTTTGAAAAAGGAAGGTTAGGGGGATTTTCAGCGGGTTGGCCTTCGCTCAAGCGACTAGTCGCTGCGTACCCTGCCAGCATTCACCGGGCGTCAGGTTGACGGGCGTACCGACTGTGACTGCTTCAACACAGACAAACCGCTGATAATCGTCCGGTTTCAGGTCAGCCATGGTGGCGCATTTGCCCGCCGCTGGATTCCACACTACTGTATCTTGAAAGCCGGAGGACTGAATACGGGTCGTCCGGCCAGGTTCGACGAGGCGTAGTTCGTTCGGGGTATCGAAGTAAATCCGGTTGATTTCCCCGATAAAATTTACTTGCGGGGCAACCTGGTTATTTTCAGTCCAGTCGGCGGCGGCGTCGCAATAACGCAGGCCGGCCAGCCCCTCAACACGGGTCGCGGCGAGATCAGCCACTGCGAGATAGGTATGAAGTCCGGCAGTAAAGGTGAACGGTTCAGCGCCGGTGTTGGTCACGGCAAGTGTGATTGCCAACTGGTTTTCGCTGATCGCGACCGTTAGTTCAGCCAGGAAAGCGTTGGCCCAGAGCCGCCGGCTCTCCTCGGTATCGCGCAGACGGAAGGTGGCGGACGCCTGCCCGTGAACGACGTCCGCGCCGGCGAATTCCCACCGCATCAGGCGCGCCAGTCCATGCAGGGGCAACGGCCCGGACATGCCGAATTGCGGGAACACGATGGGGATGCCGCCGCGAATGGGTGCGCCCGCCGTGAATTGAGAGGCTTGGCTGAGAAACAGGCGTTCCTGTCCATCGGTGGGAACCCATGATGTGACGTGCGCTCCGTCGAGGTAGATCTCAGCCCGCGCACCATCAGGGGCCGTGAGCGTCAGTTTGGGCAGATCGCCAGCGCCCGGCGCGATGACAAAGACTGAATTCGGAGTTGCAGCGTTCATTAAGGAGATTCCTGAGTGGTCCATTCGCCAAGGCTGTAACCAAACTCCCCTCTCCCGGTGGGAGAGGGGGTGAGGGCGAAACCGGTCCTCAGCGGATGACTCGGGCGCCTTTACCCTTCATCGCCGCTTCAACTTCTTCCACGCGCACCATCGAGGTATCGCCCGGCGTGGACATGGCCAGCGCGCCGTGGGCCGCGCCATATTCAACAGCCGCTTGCGGGCCTTTGCCTTCCAGGAAACCATAGGCCAGGCCGGAGGCGAAACCGTCGCCGCCGCCAACCCGGTCGTAGATTTCCAGATTATCGCGCTTCATCGATTCATAAATCTGGCCGTCGTACCAGACAAGGGCGGACCAGTCATTGATCGTCGCCGTCTTGGCGTTGCGTAAAGTAGTGGCCGCTACCTTGAAATTCGGGAATTCCTTGACCGCCGTCTTGATCATGTTGGCGAAGGATTCGGTCTGAATCTGGGTCAGGTGCTCGTCAGCGCCTTCCACTTCGAAGCCCAGACAGGCGGTGAAATCTTCCTCGTTGCCGATCATGACATCGACATATTTAGCGATTTCCCGATTGATCCGCTGTGCGCCGTCCTTGCCGCCCTGGCTCTTCCACAGCGAGGCGCGGAAATTCAAGTCATAGGCGACGACCGTGCCGTACTTCTTGGCGACCTGCACGGCTTCGAGCACGGCTTCGGCGGTATTGGACGCCAGCGCGGCGAAGATGCCGCCGGTTTGGAACCAGCGCACGCCGTCCTCGCCGAACAGTTTTTCCCAGTTCACTTCACCGGGGCGGATTTGCGAGGCGGCCGAGTGACCCCGGTCGGAGCAGCCCAGCGCCGGGCGAATGCCGAAGCCCTTCTCGGTGAAGTTCAGGCCGACGCGGGTGTTGCGGCCCAGGCCGTCGAAATCGCGCCAGATCACGTAGGACAGGTCCACGCCGCCCTGCATGATGAAATCCTCCACCAGCCAGCCCAGATCGTTCCTGGGCAGGGCGGTCACCACAGCGGCGCGCTTGCCCCAGCATTTACGCATGGCGCGGGCGACGTTGTACTCGCCGCCGCCTTCCCAGACCTGGAAGGAACGGGCGTTGCGCACGCGGCCAAAACCGGGATCAAAACGCAGCATCACTTCGCCGAAGGAGACGCAATCCCACTTTGCTTCCGTCGCGGGTTTGATAATCAGTTCAGCCATTTTATTTTCCTCGTTATCCGAATAGCGCTCGCTCCCCTCTCCCGCAAGCGGGAGAGGGGCCGGGGATGAGGGAGAAAAGTCAACGCGCCTTCAGGGTGCTCGCCTCTTTCGCCAGGGCGGTGATCTTGCCCCAGTCGCCGGCCACCAGCGCCGCTTTGGGCACGAGCCAGGAACCGCCGACGCAGGCAACGTTGGGCAGCGCCAGAAAGTCCGGGGCGTTTTCTGGCGATACCCCGCCCGTCGGGCAGAAGGTCACCTCCGGGAATGGCCCGCCCAGCGCCTTCAACATGCCGATGCCACCCGCCTGCTGGGCGGGGAACAGTTTCAATTCGCTAAATCCAGCCAGCCGGGCGGCGATCACGTCGGATGGCGTCATCACGCCCGGCAACAGGGGCAACCCCGTTTCGTGGGCGGCCTGAATCATCGCCGGCGTCAGGCCGGGGCTGACGCCGAAACGGGCGCCGGCATCGATGGCATGGGTAAAGTCTTGGGGACGGGTGAGGGTGCCCACCCCGACGATGGCGTCCGGCACCTCGCGGGCGATGAGCTGGATCGCCGCCAGCCCTGCGGCGGTGCGCAAGGTCACTTCCAGCACCCGCACTCCGCCGGCGACCAAAGCCTTGGCCAGGGGTACCGCGTGAGCCAGATCTTCGATGACGATGACCGGAATGACCGGTCCGGTACGCATTACGTCCAGTACGTTCATGGAGCCTCTCTCTGGTGAAGACAAATCAGCTTTCGTGCTGAAGACAGGGGGGGGAGACATCTGGTCAGGTCACGACCGAAATTTGCCAGGGGACAAACTCATTCTGTCCATACCCGTGCAACTCACTCTTCGAGCGCTGGCCCGATGCGCAGTCGAGCATCTTCTGGAAGCAACGGGCGCCGACTTCCTGAATCGTAGCCGCGCCGTCGATAATCTCGCCGCAGTTGAGGTCCATGTCCTCTTCCTGACGCTGCCAGAGCGCGGTGTTGGTTGCCAGCTTCAACGAAGGGGCAGGTTGACAGCCATAGGCCGAACCACGGCCGGTGGTGAAGCAAACCAGGTTGGCGCCGCCCGCCACCTGGCCGGTGGCGGACATCGGGTCGTAGCCCGGCGTGTCCATAAAGACAAAACCTTTCGCGGTCACCGGTTCGGCGTATTCGTACACCTCCACCAGGTTGGTGGTGCCGGCCTTGGCCACCGCGCCCAGCGACTTTTCCAGGATGGTCGTCAGCCCGCCCGCCTTGTTGCCGGCGGAGGGGTTGTTGTTCAGCTCGGCATGATTGCGCGCACAGTACTCTTCCCACCATTCCAGCCGCCGGACCAGTTTATTGCCCACCTCACGCGAGACGGCGCGGCGAGTCAGCAGATGCTCGGCCCCATAGATTTCCGGCGTTTCCGACAGAATCGCCGTGCCGCCATGCCGCACCAGCAAATCTACCGCCGCGCCCAGCGCTGGGTTGGCAGTGATGCCCGAATAACCGTCCGAGCCGCCGCACTGTAGACCGACGGTCAGATGGCTGGCCGGCACCGGCTGGCGCGCAACTTCGTTGACTTCGGGCAGCAGTTGCCGGACGGCTTCGATGCCGCGCGCCACGGTTTTCGCCGTGCCGCCGGTATCCTGGATGGTGAACGCCCGCATCCGCTCGTTTTCGTTCAGACCGTGCGCCTGGAAAATGCCGCCGATCTGATTGGTCTCGCAGCCCAGGCCGACGAAGAGCACGGCGGCGAAGTTGGGATGGCGGGCGTAACCGGCCAGGGTGCGGCGCAACAGCGCCAGTCCCGCGCCCTGCGGATCGATGCCGCAGCCGCCGCTGTGGCTCAGCGCAACCACACCGTCCACGTTGGGGTAATCGGCCAGTTCCGCTGGATGAAAATCGCGCCGGAAATGATCGGCGATGGCGCGCACCACGGTGGCGGAGCAGTTGACGCTGCTCAGAATGCCGATGTAGTTGCGGGTCGCCACGCGCCCGTCGGACCGCACGATGCCCATGAATGTTGCGGACGCGGCGACCGGTTCGATGGGTTTCACGTCGGCGCAAAAGGCGTAATCGCGCGTGAATTCGGCCATCGCCAGGTTGTGGGTGTGTACATGCTGGCCGGCTTCGATATCCTGGGTGGCGATACCGATGATCTGGTTATACCGGCGCACCGGCTGGCCCGAGGCGATGCGCCGGGCCGCCACTTTGTGGCCCGGGGGAATCAAGCCTGCGACCACCAGATTTTCCTCGGTAATGCGCGCGCCGCCGATCAACTGGTGACGCGCGATCACTACATCGTCCCGAGGGTGGAGCCGGATGACGGGAGAGATAGGCATTTCTGACCCGTCCACAGGCGCATTCTCCAGGGACTGCTCTTCATAGAGATGCATTGACTGCCTCCTAATAGCCGAGGGAAAAGCCGGGGAGTGAGTGAGAGGCGTTTTTATCCAGCCCCAACCCCAGTGGGTGTCCTCTCTTCCCCTCCTTGTCCAAGGAGGGGAATCCAGCGGACTGCCCCGCCGATGGCTTAAATGCAGAGTTTTTATCCGAGCTTCTCAGCCTGTGCCAAGACCGAAATAGCGGCTGGCGTTACCGTAACAGACGCCTTCCACCACACGCTGCAATTGTGCCCAGTCTTGCGGATATTCGCCGTTCTCGACCCAACCGCCGATCAGGTTGCAGAGAATCCGGCGGAAGTATTCATGGCGGGTGTAGGACAAAAAGCTGCGCGAATCGGTGAGCATGCCGACGAACGCGCCGAGATTGCCGAGGTTAGCCAGCGCGGTCATTTGCCGGATCATCCCGTCCTTCTGGTCGTTGAACCACCAGCCGGAGCCGAACTGGAGCTTGCCGAACACGCGGCCATCCTGGAAATTGCCAATCATCGTGCCCAGCACTTCGTTTTGGGCCGGGTTGAGGCAATACAGAATGGTGCGGGGCAACAAGCCATCGCGGTCGAGCGCGTCGAGATAGCGTGAAAGATTGCTCGCCACCAAACTGTCAGTGATGGAATCCCAGCCGGTATCGGGGCCGAGCTGTTTGAACATCCGGGTATTGTTGTTGCGCAGCGCGCCCATGTGCAGTTGCATGGCCCAGTCGCGTTTCGCATATTCGCGACCGAGATGCAGCAACACGGCGGTTTTGTACTGCTCGACTTCCTTCGGAGTCAGCGTCTCGCCGCTCAGCCGCCGCGCCAGGATGGCGTCGAGTTCTGTTTCAGTTGTCTCGGCAAAAAAGGTTACGTCCACGCCATGATCCGCGAGACGGCAGCCGTGCCGGGCGAAGTGGTCCAGACGGGCGTCGAGCGCCCGTAATACGTCGGTGAAACGATTGATCTTGATGCCGCTCGCATTAGCCAGTTTCGGGATGTAATCGATGAATTCGGCGCGATCGATGTTGAAGGAGCGGTCGGGGCGGAACGTCGGCAACACCTTGATCGGGAAGCTGGTATCGGCGGCAATGGCTTGGTGATTCGCCAGATCGTCGATGGGATCATCGGTCGTGCAGACCGCACGCACGTTTGCGCCCAGCATCAGGCCACGGGCGAAGCATTCGGGCTGCTTGAGTTTGGCGTTGCACGCTTCCCACAACGCATCGGCGGTTTCAGCGCTGACCAGCGCGTCGATGCCGAAAAAGCGGCGCAGTTCGAGGTGACACCAGTGGTAAAGAGGATTGCCGACGGCCAGCGGCAGTACCTCACAGAAGCGACGGAACTTTTCCTGGTCCGGCTGGTTGCCGGTGATGAACTCCTCGGGCACGCCGGCGGAGCGCATGAAGCGCCACTTGTAATGGTCGCCGCCGAGCCAGATCTCGGTGATGTTGCGGAATTGCTTGTTGCCGGCGATTTCCGCCGGCGGCAGATGACAGTGATAATCAAGGATCGGTTGGGGCGCGGCGTACTCATGATAGAGCGTGCGCGCGGTCGGAGTTTCGAGGAGGAAGTCCTCGTCCATAAACGGCTTGGCCATGTTGCCCTCCGGATTGACTGAATCCGGCCGCCGCGCGCCGGGTAAGTTCGGCGCGCCTGGCGGCGGGAAAGTGGGTTTATGGGTTTTCAGAGACCGAAGAGACCCGGGAACCAGAGCGACAGACCCGGCACATAGGTGACCAGCATGAGCACCAGGAACAGGGCGACGAAAAACGGATAAAGCGCCTTGGTCGTCGTTTCGATCGGCAACTTGGCGATGGCGCTGCCGACGAACAGCACCGAGCCGACCGGCGGAGTGATCAGACCCATGCCCAGGTTGACCATCATGATCATGCCGAAATGCACCGGATGCACGCCCAGACCCTCGACCACCGGCAGCAGGATCGGCGTCAGGATCAGGATGAGCGGCGCCATGTCCATCAGCGTGCCGAGCAGCAGCAGCATGATATTGATGGAGAACAGGATCACGTACTTGTTATCCGAGATCGACGTGAAGAAAGTCGTGACCTGGTCTGGCAACTGCATCAGGGTCATGATGTAACCGAAACTGGCGGCAAAACCGATCAGGATCATGACGATGGTGACGGTCTTCACCGTCCGGTGGACCAACTTCGGCAAATCGCTCCATTTGTAGTCGCGATAGATGAACATGGTGACGAAGAAGGCCCAGACACAGGCGACTGCCGCCGATTCGGTGGCAGTGAAGATGCCGGAGAGGATGCCGCCGAGGATGATCACCATGGTCATCAGACCCCACAGCGCGTCGACGGCGATCTTCACCGCCTGCTGGAACGGGATCACTTCACCCTTCGGGTAATTTTTCTTGTGGGCCGTGTAAAGGCAGAGCAGCGCCACGGTGAACCCGAGCAGCAACCCGGGCACCACCCCGGCCATGAACAGGCTGGCGATCGACACTGAACCGCCGGCGGCCAGTGAATAGATCACGGAATTGTGGCTAGGCGGAATCAGGATCGCCTGCACTGAGCCGGCGACCGTCACCGCCGTGGCGAACGGACGTGGATAGCCTTTCTTCTCCATCTCGGGGATCAACACCGAGCCGATCGAGGCGGTATCGGCCACCGAGGAACCGGAGATGGCACCGAAGAAGGTCGAGGCCATGATGTTGACCAGCGACAGGCCGCCACGGATGAACCCCACCAACACGGCCGCGAACGAGACCAGCCGGTGCGCCATGCCGCCTTCCGCCATGATCGCGCCGGCCAGTACGAAGAACGGGATGGCGAGCAGCGAGAACTTGTTGACGCCGCTGGCAATCTGCACCATCACTGCATCGAGCGGCAGCTCGATCCAGAGCGCGCCGATGAGCGCGGACAGGCCGAGAGCGTAGGCGACCGGGACGCCGATCGCGACCAGCACGAACAAACTGCCTAGCAAGACCAGGGCGTCCATCAGATTTCTCCCTTCAGATCAGCAGCGACGTTGGTTTGATCGTGATCGAACTGGACTACGGCCCGGCCGGTTTGCGGGCCGGCGATCATCTGTTCGATGACGAACAGCAGGGTGATCGCGCTGCCGATGGGCAGCGGCAGATAGGTGACGCCCACGCGCAACGCCGGAAACTCGGCGACCATCTGGTTCCAGGTTCCGATGCAAAGCTGGGTGCCCCAGATCAGGATGAACAGGGCCAGCAGCGCCATCAGGATATCGACGATCCATATCAGCGCGGGACGCCAGGAGGACGGAACGCGATCGGTGAACATCGTCACCGCGATGTGCGCGCCAGCGCGGTAACTGGCCGCAGCGCCAATGAAGGTGAACACGACCATGCACAGGATCGCCATCGGTTCCGGCCAGTCTGAGCCTTTACCAAACACGTAACGGTTGAGAACGCCCCAAGGAATGACAATCGTCATCGTGAACAGGGCCGCTCCCGAAATCCAGATACACGCGAGATAAACAGTGTCCAAAAATCGCACGAATTTCTCGACCATTTTTTGGAATCCTATAAAAGATATAGAAAGTGAAACGGGGAATGTTCCCCCCGTTTCCGAACACCGTTATTGGACAGCCTGGATACGCTTGACCAAATCAGCGAAATCCGCGCTGTACTTCTCGCGCACCGGAGCGGTAGCCTCGATGAAAGGTTTTTTATCAACTTCCACAAAGGTCACCTTGGCGGCTTTGAGCTTGGTGATGGCATCCTCGACGCTCTGGTCCCAGAGGGTGCGCTGTTCCATCTGCGCCTCACGGGCGAGCTTCTTGATCAGTTCCTGATCGGCTGGGTCGAGCTTGTCCCACGCGGTCTTGGAAAAAACCAGAACCTCGGGAATGCTGAGGTGGCCGGTGTAGGAATAAACGTTGGCCACCGTGTAGTGATTCTGGGTGAAGTAGCTGGGTTCGTTGTTTTCAGCACCGTCCACCACACCGGTCTGCAGGGCGCTGTAGAGTTCGCCGAAGCCCATGGCGATGGCGTTGCCGCCCATGGCGTTCATGGTATCGATGAACATCGGGTTGCCTTGCATGCGGATCTTCAGGCCCTTCAGGTCGGCCGGGGTCTTGATCGGCTTTTTGGTGTAGACATTGCGCGAACCGCTGTCCATCCAGGCCAGTCCGACCATCTTGGCGGGACTGGCGGTGATCTTATCGAGCATTTCCTGACCAATGGGACCGTCGATGATCTTGCGCATGTGGTCCTGGTCGCGGAACAGATAGGGCAGGCTGAATGCATTGACTTCGGGGACGACCGGACTCAATCCGCCCACGGAAACCCGCAGAATATGGATCGCGCCGATCTGGGTCTGTTCGATCATCACCTTCTCGTCACCGAGTACACCGCCTGGGAACATCTTGATCTTCAGGCGACCGTTGGTGGCGGCTTCGAGCTTCTTGCCCATGTTTTCGACGGCCACGACGTTCGGATAGCCCTTCGGATGGACATCGGAAGCCTTGAAGGTCGTGGCGCTCCAGGCGATGACCGGGGCGGCGAGCAGGCTGACTGCACAAGCCAGTGGGCAGACGCGGGACAATAACTGACGAATCATGGTTTGTTCTCCTTATGCATGGTGGTTATGACGGATAAGAGAAAGAATTTCCGATTTTTCGATGGATCAGACCCCCGAATAGGCCGAGAAACCGCCGTCAACCGGCACGACCACGCCGTTGACAAAACTGGAGCCTTCTTCGCACGCCAGCCACAGCAGGGCGCCGACCAGTTCGCGGGATTCCCCGAAGCGGCCCATCGGGGTCTGTCCGATGATCTTTTGGGCGCGCGCCGTGAACTCGCCGGTGGCTTCGTCGATGAGCAATTTATGGTTTTGCGCGGTCAGGAAAAAGCCTGGGGCAATCGCGTTGACCCGGATGCCCACTTTCGAGAAATGCACGGCCAGCCATTGGGTGAAATTGCTGACCGCCGCCTTGGCGCCGCTGTAGGCCGGAATCCGGGTCAGCGGGCAAAAAGCGTTCATCGACGAGACATTGATGATCGAACAGCCGGCGCGGCCGATCATCTGCCGGGCGAAGACCTGGGTGGGCAGCAGCGTGCCCAGGAAATTCAGGTTGAAGACGAATTCGACGCCCTTGGGGTCGAGATCGAAAAAGGTGGTCAACGACTTGTCGAAGAGATCCGCCGGCTCGAACCAGTCCTTGGTGGTGGTCCCCTTGGGATGATTGCCTCCGGCGCCATTGAGCAGTAAATCACAGGGTCCCAGTTCCTTCGCCACCCGCTCAGCGGCGGCTTCCAGCGAGGCGCGTTCGAGTACATTGGCGCCGACGCCGATGGCGGCAGCGCCCAGCTCCTTGAGTTGCGCGGCGACCTTTTCCGCCGCCTCGGCGTTGAGGTCCAGCACTGCAACCTTGGCCCCGTTCGCCGCCAGCGCTGCGGCCAGCTCGGCGCACAGCACGCCGCCGCCGCCGGTGACCACGGCCACCTTGTTATTCAGATCGATTTTGAAAGGCAGTTTCATGTTCTTCCCCCGGCTCACTGGCGGCCTTCAACTTTGGCGATGCCTTCCCACAGGCCATTGAGGTACACCGCGCCGAGTGCGCGGTCGTAGAGCCCATAGCCGGGCTTGCCGGTTTCGCCCCAGATCATCCGCCCGTGGTCGGGACGGGCATAGCCGTCAAAGCCGGCTTCGTAATAGGCGCGGACGATTTCGGCCATGTCGAGCGAACCGTCCTCGGAACGGTGGCCGGTTTCGTAAAAATCGCCGGATGGGTCGTTCTTGACGTTGCGCAGATGCGCGAAATGAATGCGGCCCTTGCCGGCGAACTCCCGCACCATGGCGGCGATGTCGTTCTGGCAGCTCGCGCCCAGCGAACCGGAGCACAGGGTCAACCCGTTTTCCGGGGTGTCCTCAATGGCCAGCAACCGGGCCAGGTCTTCCCGATTCTTGACGATGCGCGGCAGGCCGAAGATGGGGCGGGGTGGATCATCTGGATGCATCGCCATCTTAATGCCGACTTCCCTGGCGACCGGGATGACCCGGTGCAGGAAATATTCGAGATGCGACCAGAGCTTTTCTTCGTCGATTTTCGCGTATTCGGCCAGCAGGGCTTTCAGCTCTTCAGGCTTGTAGCTGGCGTCCCAACCGGGTAACTGGATGCCCTCCGAGGGATCGATCTGGTTGACGGTCGCCACGTCGAAGCCCAGCGTTTTCGAGCCGTCCGGCAATTCCATTTCCAGTGTGGTGCGGGTCCAGTCGAACACCGGCATGAAGTTGTAGCAAACCACCTTGACGCCGCAGGGAGCCAGGTTGCGCAGCGTCTGGCAGTAGTTGGCGATCAGCCGGTCGCGGGTGGGCTTGCCCAGCTTGATGTCCTCGTGCACCGGCACGCTTTCGACGACTTCGAACTTCAGGCCGTGGGACTCGATCTTGGCCTTCAGTTTTTGGATGTTCTCGACGGGCCAGACTTCGCCCACGGGTACGTCATAGACCGCCGAGACGATATTCTCTACTCCGGGAATCTGGCGGATATACGCCAGCGATACGGGATCGGAATCACCGTACCAGCGAAAAGACATTTTCATTGCTCGTTCTCCTTTGGGGATTATTTTAGTAGCTCAGGGGATGGGTGTTGCTTCGGTGGCCAACAGTGCGGCCGGCGTGGGCATCGCATCCGCCGGAATGATGGCGCCGGGATGCTGGATGACGACTCCCGCCATGCGGTTGGCGGCGCGAGCCGCGACCACCGGCGGGACACCGGTCAGTCGCATGGCGAGATAGGCGCCGGCGAAGGAATCACCCGCAGCGGTCGTGTCAACGACGCGGGGCACAGACTCGACCGGGGCGGCGGCGGGGGGCGTCCCGGCGATTCTGACGAGGGTAGGCTGGGTGCCGCGCTTGACCACCACTTCCGGGACTCCCAGCGTCAGGACCGCGGCCAGCGCCCGGTCGGTGTCGGTTTCGCCCCGCAGCGTCATCTCGTCGTCCAAGGTGATTAGCACGAGGTCACTCAGGGCATACGCGCGGTCGTAGAGCGTTCGGGCCTCGATGAGGTTTGGCCACAAGCGAGGGCGGAAATTGTTGTCGAACGCTACCATTCCTCCGTTGGCCCGCACCCGCGCCATCGTGGCCAGCAGCCGCTCCCGGCCTTGGTGCGGCAGGATCGCCAGGCTGATGCCGCTGAGGTAGAACGCCGACAGGTCGTCGATCACTTCCTCCAGGGGCGTGTTCGGGGCATCGAAATAGCTGCGGGCGGTGCTGGTGTCACGCCAGTAAAAGAAATGGCGCTCTCCAGAGGGATCGACCTGAATGGCGTACAAGCCAGGCAGATGGTTGCTGAGCAGGCGGACCAGCGAAGTATCGATGCCCTCCGCCTGCCAGGCGGCGAGCATGTGGTCGCTGAATACATCGATACCGAGTGCGGTGGCATAGGACACTTGAATGTCCCGGTCGCGGCACAGCCGGACCAGATAGATCGCGGTGTTCAAGGTGTCGCCGCCAAAGCTTTGCTGCATCGCGCCGAAAACCTGGCCGCGCAATTCGATCATGCATTCGCCAAACAGTGCAATTCGGCGGCGTGGTGTCATTCCAGCCTCCAGTGGTTATTTTTTAGCGGGTTAGCGGTCAAGCATTTCGGCCAGCGCCGGCAGCATGCCAACTGCTTCGATCCGGTCGAGGGCGTTTGCGACTTGTGGCGCGAGTTCAGGGATTGCCGTGAGATCCATGCCCCACAGCCGCGCATCGGCCAACAGCACCGGCGCCGCAGCGGTCGGATCGCGCCAAGCTGCTTCGAAAATATCCAACGCCTCGCGGCTGTCGCGAATCGGATAGTTGCCCGCTTCCCGCTGACCGACAAATTCACCCGTCGCATCGAATCGGCCACGATAGAACCGCAGCAGCGCGGCCAGCGAAAACGCCAGTCCGGCCGGCGCCCGGCCATGCGTATGAGCATAGTCCAGCAGCGAAGGCAACACTCGCACGGTCCACTTTGACACCGAGTTGAGTGCGATCGAAAGCAGTTCGTGGCGGATGTAGGGATTGGCGAAACGCTCCAGGACGCTTTCGGCATAACTGCGGCGTTCGGCTTCGGGCAGGGGCACGAAGGGTACGATCTCATCGAACACTACATGTTGGAGGAAACGTGATGTCACGCTGTCGTTCATCATCTCGCCGACCGTGTCCAGCCCGCCGCAAAACGCCGCCAGGACACTGGCGGTGTGCGCGCCGTTGAGGATGCGCACCTTGCTGGCGCGGTAGGGTTTCAAGTCATCCGTCCACACTACGTTGAGGCCGGCCTTGTGCAGTGGAAACTCGTTGGCGAGGTGCTCCGGTCCCTCGATCACCCACAGATGAAAGGGTTCAGCGGCGACCAGCAAGGCATCGGTGTAACCGAACTCAGCGAACAGGCTTTCGGCTTCAGTCGCCGGATAGCCCGGCACGATGCGGTCGACCAGGGTGTTGAGGAAATCATTGTGTTGCGTGACCCAGTCGCTGAAGTCCTGAGGCAACGCCCAGTCGCGCGCATGGCGCAGCACGATTTCACGCAGGGTGGCGCCGTTTGCTTCGATCAACTCGCAGGGCAGGAATACGAGTCCGGTATCCAACCCGCCGCCCAGCGCCTGGAACCGCTCGAACAGCAGCGTCGCAGCCTGAGCCGGGAAGCTACGCGGCCACGCGCCGGGGGTAAGCGGTTGTTCGGAATAGACGATGCCCGCCTCGGTGGTGTTGGAAATCACGAAGCGGGTTTTTGGATCGCGGGCGCAGGCGAACAGCGCCTCCGGATTCTGGCGGGGATCAACGCCGCGTATCACGCAGCGCACGATCCGTCGCGCCGTGGTGGGCGCGCCCGCCTGCATGCCGCGCGACAGGACAGTGAACAGGCCATCCTGGGCATTGAGGCGGTCGACGATGCCGGCGGACCGGGGTGGCGCGAGGGTTACGGTCGCGTCGAGCACACCGGCTTCGTTGGCGATGTCAATCATCCAGTCGGCGAACGCGCGCAGGAAATTACCATCGCCGATTTGCAGCACCCCGGTCTTCGGTGGAGCATCAGTCGGTCTTGGCGGATCGGGCCGCGTGGAACGGTTGAGCGCGAACATGGCAATCTCTCTCAATTCATTCGATAAAGTCGTCCCGCCGTGGAGAAAAGACATCAAGCAACCGGCTGTCCTGTTCGAGCGCAACCACGCCATGCCTGATGTTCTTATCCGCTATGAAGGCGTCGCCAGCCCGCAAGACGCGCTTTTCGCCTTCCACCTCGACTTCGAACGCGCCGGCCAGCACATAGGCGATCTGCTCATGACCGGCGTGGCCGTGCGCGGCACCGACGGCGCCTTTGTCGAACAGCACTACGGCGGCCAGCAGGTTCGGTGTGTGGCCGACGATCTTGCGGCGAATTCCAGGTTCAACACTGATCCACGGATGCCGCG
>CAZDVY010000003.1:24350-30255 GCA_964508935.1 uncultured Candidatus Competibacteraceae bacterium
TGGCCGACGATCTTGCGGCGAATTCCAGGTTCAACACTGATCCACGGATGCCGCGCATCCTCGTAAAAGTGTTCTTCCATACGTCCTTTTCCCTCGTTGGAATTGCGGAACACTGGCATTTTGAAAAATCGTCATGCCAAATCGAAACTGATTCTTTATACCATAAAATAGTATACTGAAAAATGTAAACACTGTTTCAAAATTTATGTCGCGTTCAAAAATGCTGCTTTCTGGAGAATCGTGATGGAAATCAGGCAATCGCTTCACAGCGACCATTTCAGAAGCCTCGATACCGCCAGGTTGCGCCGGGAATTTCTGGTCGAAAGGCTGTTTGTCCCCGACGAGATTTCTTTAACTTACAGTCATGTGGACCGCATCATCGTCGGGGGTGTGATGCCGGTGCGCCAGGCGGTAGAGTTCGATGCCGAGGTCGCCAGACAGATCGGTGCAGAGTATTTTCTCGCCCGGCGCGAACTGGGTCTGATTAATATCGGTGGGTCGGCTGAGATTCAGGTGGATGGTGAGAACTTTGTGCTGGAAACGCGCGAGGCCCTGTACGTCGGCGCTGGAACCCAGGAACTCGGCTTTCGCAGCGTGGACGCCAACCATCCCGCCCGGCTCTATCTCAACAGCGCGCCAGCGCATTGCGCCTTTCCATCCCGCAAGATCACCCTGGAACAGGCGTCTCCCACCACCCTGGGGCAGGCGAAAACCAGCAACCGCCGCACGATCTACAAGTTCATCGTGCCCGAGGTGGTGAAATCCTGCCAATTGACCATGGGCATGACCGTACTGGAGGAGGGCAGCGTTTGGAACACCATGCCCTGCCATACCCACGAACGGCGGATGGAAGTATATTTCTACTTCGACATGCCGCCGGATGCGGTGGTGCTCCATCTCCTCGGCAGGCCAAACGAGACCCGCCACCTCGTTGTGCGGAACGAGCAGGCGGTTATCAGCCCCAGTTGGTCGATTCACTCCGGGGTCGGTTCCCAGAGCTACACCTTTATTTGGGGCATGGTCGGCGAGAACCAGGCGTTCGACGATATGGACCCGGTCGCGATGGCCGACCTTTATTGACCCGTGCGTCCTGCTTGCGGCGCGAAGGTGAACATGATGCTAAAAATCTTTGATTTGTCTGGAAAGGTGGCGATCGTTACCGGATGCAATACCGGGTTGGGTCAGGGCATGGCGGTGGCGCTGGCCCAGGCGGGCGCGGACATCGTGGGCGTCAATACCTCGGCGCCGACCGAGACGACCGCAACCGTGACCGCCCTGGGGCGCAGGTTCCACGGCATTCGCGCCAACCTGGCCGATATCTCGGGCTTGCAGTCCGTGGTCGATGAAGCCTGCCAGGCATTCGGACACATCGATATCCTGGTGAATAATGCCGGGATTATCCGGCGGGAGGATTCGCTGAATTTCTCGGAAAAGGATTGGGATGACGTCATCGACCTCAACCTGAAGGCGGTGTTTTTTCTGTCCCAGGCGGCGGCGCGCCGGTTCATCGCCCAGGATTCTCCTGGCAAGATCATCAACATCGCGTCGATGCTCTCGTTTCAGGGGGGCATCCGCGTACCGTCCTACACAGCGTCAAAAAGCGGGGTTTTGGGACTGACCCGCCTGCTCGCCTGCGAATGGGCGTCGAAACGAATCAACGTCAACGCGATTGCGCCCGGGTATATGGCTACCAACAACACAGCGGCGCTACGTGCGGACGAGCAGCGCAACGCGGAAATCCTGGGCCGCATTCCAGCGAACCGCTGGGGGCTGCCGGAAGACTTGGCCGGCCCGGTGGTCTTTCTCGCCTCGCCCGCCTCGGACTATGTGCATGGTTATACCCTCGCAGTGGATGGGGGCTGGCTGGCGCGTTGATACGGGAGAAGCCCCAATGGATGAAATGAGCGACAACGGCAAACAGCCCGAGCCTGTGGCCATCGTACTCAGGATTTTTGGTCTTCTGACGGTTTTGGGCGAGCGCAAGGACGCCAGTATCTCCGAACTCTCGGTACGGCTGGCCATGCCCAAGGCGACGGTCTATCGCTTTTTGCAGACCATGAAATCGCTGGGTTTCGTCAGCCAGGAGCCCGAGAGCGAGCGCTACAGCCTGACCATGAAGCTGTTCGAACTGGGAGCCCAGGCGTTGCAACACCTGGACTTGATCGAGCTGACCAGGCGTCAGATGCGGATTATCTCCGACCAAACCGGGGAAGCCGTTCATCTCGGCGTTCTGGTCGATCGCGAGGTCATCTACATCGACAAGGTCGACGCGAAATACAGCCTCGCCATGTATTCCCGGATCGGCAAGCGCGCGCCGGTCCACGCCACCGCACTGGGCAAAGCGTTGCTGGCCTGGGAGTCGCCGGAGCGACGCGACGCCATCATAGCCGGCATGGACTTCGTCCGGTTTCGCGAAAACAGCATCGCCAGTCCGGAGCAGTTTCTGGAGGAACTCGCGCGCACCCGCCAGCGGAAATACGGCCTGGATGATGAGGAATTCGAAGAGCACATGATCTGCATGGCGGCGCCCATTTTCGATCACTGGAGCAATGTCGTGGCGGCGCTGAGCATTTCACTGCCGGCATTTCGCTTCGATTCAGCGAGGCAGGACGAGTATGGCGCGATGGTCGCGGCCGCCGGTCGGGCGATTTCGCTGGGGTTGGGCTGTCCCTCCTATCCACTCGACCCGCAATAGGCGTTTCTCCTTATAAAGAGGATATTTCGATGCGTGAGGTGAAAGTCGGCTTGATTGGGTACGGGATGGCCGGACAGGTCTTTCATGCTCCGGTGATCACGGCGATTCCTGGTTTGCGGCTGGCCAAGGTTGTGGAGCGTCGCGGCCAGACCTCGCGTGAGCGGTATCCCTGGGTCGAGGTGGTGCGCGAGGTCACCGCACTGTTCGAAGACGAGGAGGTCGAACTGGTGGTGGTGGCCACTCCCAACAGTTCCCACTTCGAGCTGGCCCGCCAGGCGTTGCTGGCCCACAAGCATGTCGTGGTGGACAAACCCTTTGCCCTCACGGCGGCTGAAGCCCAGGCACTCATCGACTTGGCGCGCCAACAGAACAAAGTCATCAGCGCCTTCCAAAACCGGCGCTGGGACGGCGATTTTCAAACCGTCAGCCAAATCGTGAAGCAGGGTTTGCTGGGGCGGCTGGTCGAGTATGAGTCGCATTTCGACCGGTTTCGCAACTACTTCAGCCCGGAGCGCGCCTGGCGGGAAACGGCCGGGCCGGGGAGCGGCGTTTTGTATGATCTCGGCCCCCATCTCATCGATCAGGCGCAGGTGTTGTTCGGGCTACCTCGAATGGTCAACGCGGATATCCGCAGCCAGCGGCAGGCGGGAACAGCCGACGATCAGTTCGAGCTGATCCTGCATTACGACGAGCTGAAAGTGACCCTGAAGGCTGGATTGCTGGTACGCGAGCCAGGCCCCCGGTTTGCCTTGCATGGCACGGAAGGTTCCTTCGTGAAATACGGGGTCGATCCGCAGGAAGAGGCGCTAAAGCGCGGGCGGTCGCCGGGCGAACCGGATTGGGGTATGGAGCCGGTGGAGCAGTGGGGAACTCTCAATACCCAGATCGGCGGCCTGCATTTTCAGGGAAAAATCGAAACCGCCCGAGGCCGTTATCAGGCCTATTACGAGAATGTCTACCAGGCCATCCGGGGTGAGGCGGAATTGATCGTCAAACCGGAAGAGGCGCGCAACACGATCCGCATCATCGAACTGGCCGTGCAAA
This sequence comes from uncultured Candidatus Competibacteraceae bacterium, assembly GCA_964508935.1. Taxonomy (GTDB): domain Bacteria; phylum Pseudomonadota; class Gammaproteobacteria; order Competibacterales; family Competibacteraceae; genus UBA2383. The sequence goes on from CAZDVY010000003.1 coordinate 28,090, forward strand.
GCAACGCGGAGCAACGTACTGTTGCGTTCTCTTGGAAATGAAAAGCCCCGTCGCGAGTGACGGGGCTTCTGAAGACTTAGAGAGGCTGAAGGAACGAACGTGATTGCGAGTGACGAAGACGTCACACGTACTGATGAAGCAATATCCCCAGAATGGTTCCATAGGCGACCATGTAAATAACCGTCGCCTTTGCTAGGTCGCTCAGGAAAGAGCGTGGTTCAAGCTGACCGCCAGCCTCAGCAGCCACCGGATCGACAACGACAGGTGCGTTGGAGTTCATAAGCTATCCTCTATGTTGAACTGTTCGGTACAGTTTACTTTGACGAAACCACAGTGTCAAGTTAAAATGTACCAAACAGTACAATTAAAGGAAGCGATCCAAGCCATGAGAACAAGAAGTCAAGCAAAAAGACAGGAAATTATTGATGTTGCTGCGAAAACATTCCGCGAACTGGGCTTCGAGAGGGCCTCGATGTGTGAAATCCGCGCACGCATCGGTGGTTCGAAAGCCACGCTCTACAACTACTTCGCATCCAAGGAAGAGTTGTTTTTCGAGGTCGTTTTCGGCGCGATCGAAGCTGAATTTGAAGCGACCCACGCTTGCCTTGACTCAACAAAAACCGACGTGGTAGAGACATTAACGACTTTTGGTGAGGGCCTGTTAATCAGTATTTATTCCCCATGCGCGATAGAAGTGAGGCGCTTGATCTTCGCGGAAGCCAAGCGATCCGATCTTGGGCGGATCGCTTACGAGCGCGGGACGCAACGAAGTCACAAGCTGCTCGCCGATTTTCTGCACGCCGCCATGATCGAGGGGAAGCTTCGCGAGGTTGATGCCTCCGTGGCGGCCTGGCATCTGTACGGGTTGCTGGACGCCAAGCTGCTCAGGCGCTGCCTCCTGGGCGTGCAGGACGTCGTCACCGAGGAGGAAATCAAGGAATCCGTAAGGCAGGCGGTCACCGTCTTCATGGCGGCTTACGGCAATCCATCCTGACTGCTGACAGAGTCAACCCGCTGCGCTGAGGCGATTTCCTGAAAAGATCATACCCAACCGGGCTTGAACTCCCCCTTGAAAAAGGGGGAAATGGCCGGCCATTGTCAAGCGGGATGGTCGAGGCCCGCCGCATCGTTCGTGAGCGCCGCCAACAGCGAACGCGCCTGGTCCTGCAAGACCCGATAGGATCGCTCCCATTCACCATCGCGCGGCATCGTCCACGCCAGCCGCCGCACCAGCGCCTCAAGCGTCCGCGCCCGCTGGCACGCGAGCGCCGTCTGAGTAAGTGCTTCCTCGTACTCGGAGGCATACACGAACTCCACCTTGCGATCCTGGCAGACTCCAATACACGGGGGCTGCGGCACATCAACTTTTCCGCAGCCGATGCATTGCCATGCTTTTACGTACTCGGTCATGGTCAATTCACCTTTTATGAACTGGATTCATTCACAGTCAGAACCCACCTGAACCCAGCTAACCGGCGTCCGACCAGGTGGGGCGGGTTTCGTGCCGCCTGTCTGGCGATCAGCAGTGGCTGAATCCGTGCGGCGCGGTAACTCTCAAAGGAGTTTGCAAGCCTCGTCAAAATTCAGACGCGGACTGCGGGGGTACAGTTTGGTCGGGTCGCCGTATCCCAGATTGCACAGGAAGTTGGTCTTGATATGGCTGTCGGGGAAATACTCTTGCTGGAACTCGTCCCGCCGTCCTTCGGCGGGGAAGAACTCATGATCGACCTTGGCCTGGTCGAAGCCGGACATGGGTCCGCAGTCCAGCCCCAGGGCGCGCGCCGCCATGATGAAATACGCCCCTTGCAGCGAGCTGTTGCGCCGCGCCGTGACCTCGGCGAGTTCCGGCGTGTCGGCGAACCAGGCGCGCGCATCGGTATGGGGAAACAGCTTCGGCAACTGTTCGTAGAATTTCCCGTCGTAACCGATGATGGCGGTGACCGGGGCCGTCATGGTCTTTTCCACATTGCCCGGCGCCAGCGCAGGCAGCAGCCGCTGCTTCGCTTCCGGCGTGCGCAGAAACACGATCCGCGCGGGACAGCAGTTCACACTGGTCGGGCCCCATTTCATCAAATCGTAGAGTTGACGCAAGGTATCGTCGCTCACTGGTCGGTCGAGCCAGCCGTTATGGGTGCGGGCTTGGCGAAACAGCAGGTCCAGTCCTTC
>CAZDVY010000003.1:30355-36619 GCA_964508935.1 uncultured Candidatus Competibacteraceae bacterium
GGATCGCAGCCCATCTCCACCGCCAGGCAGACTTCGCCGATCAAATCACCGGCGTGGGTGCCGACGATGCCGCCGCCGATACAACGGTGCGTCGCCTCGTCGAACAGCAGCTTGGTGAAGCCCTCGTCGCGGCCATTGGCGATGGCGCGGCCCGACGCGGCCCACGGGAACACCGCTTTACCGTACTGGACGCCCTCGGCCTTGCACTGCTCCTCGGTCTTGCCTGCCCAGGCGACCTCCGGATCGGTGTAGGCCACCGACGGAATCTGGCGCGCGTCGAAATAGGCGTTGTGACCAGCGGCGGCCTCCGCCGCCACATGCGCCTCATGCACCGCCTTGTGGGCCAGCATGGGCTGGCCGACGATGTCGCCGATGGCGAAGATGTGCGGGACATTGGTGCGCATCTGGTTGTCCACCGGGATGAACCCCCGGTCGGTCACCGCCACGCCGGCCTGCTCGGCGGCGATCTTCCGGCCGTTCGGGCTGCGCCCCACCGCCACCAGCACCAAATCGTAGACCTGCGGCTCCGCTGGCGCCTTCTCGCCTTCGAAGCCGATCCGGATGCCCTCGGGTGTGGCCTCGGCGGACACGGTTTTGGTCTTCAACATGACCTGGTCAAAGCGGTGGGCGTTCATCTTCTCCCACACCTTGACCAGATCCCGGTCGGCGCCGAGCATCATGTTGTCGAGCATTTCTACTACGTCGATGCGGGCGCCGAGCGCGGAGTAGACGGTGGCCATCTCCAGGCCGATGATGCCCGCGCCCACCACCAGCATGCGCTGCGGAATTCCCGCCAGCTCCAGCGCGCCGGTAGAGTCGACGACGCGCGGGTCCTCTGGCATGAAGGGCAGCTTCACGGCCTGAGAACCGGCGGCGATGATCGCCTTTTGGAAGCGCACGACTTTTTTAGCCCCGGTCTTGTCCTGGCCGTTGCCCTCGGTCAGCTCGACTTCGAGATGGTGCGGATCGAGAAACCGGCCCACGCCGCGCACCACTTCGACCTTGCGCGCCTTGGCCATGCCCGCGAGTCCACCAGTCAGTTTCCTGACCACGCCTTCCTTGAAGCCGCGCAACTTGTCGATGTCCACCTGTGGCGGGCCAAACTCGATGCCGTGGCGCGCCATGATCTTGACCTCATCCATCGCCGCCGCGGTATGCAGCAGCGCCTTCGACGGGATGCAACCGACATTCAGGCACACGCCGCCCAGCGTGGCGTAACGTTCCACCAGCACCGTCTTCATGCCGAGATCGGCGGAACGAAAGGCGGCGGAATAACCGCCCGGTCCCGCGCCGAGCACCAGCATCTCGCAGTCCACATCGGCGTTGCCCGCATAAGCGCCAGCGGTCGGCGCGACCACGGGCGCGGCGGCGGGCGGCGGCGGGGCGGCGGCGGGCGCCACGGTCTGCACGCCGGCGCCCTCTTGCGCATCGAGCATCAGAATCAGCGCGCCTTCGGACACCTTGTCGCCGACCTTGACCTTGATCTCCTGGACCACGCCAGCGCCAGGCGACGGCACGTCCATGGTGGCCTTGTCGGATTCCAGCGTGATCAGCGCATCCTCGACCTTGACCGCATCGCCCGGCTTGACCAGTACCTCGATGACGGGCACGTCCTTGAAATCACCGATATCGGGAACCTTGACTTCGACGAGGTTTGCCATCGTTCTTTCTCCCTTAGATCAGGACGCGCCGCAAGTCGGCGAGCAGGTTGGCGAAATGGACGTTGAAGCGCGCCGCGCTGGCGCCGTCGATGACCCGATGATCGTAGGACAGCGACAGCGGCAGCATGTACCGCCACGCCGACTGCTTGCCGTCGGGCGACACCTGCTTCCAGTAGGATCGGCACACTCCCATGATCGCCACTTCCGGGGCGTTGATGATCGGGGTGAAATAGGTGCCGCCGATGCCGCCCAGGCTGGAAATGGTGAAGGTGCCGCCCTGCATCTGGTCGGGTTTGAGCTTGCCCTCGCGCGCCAGCTTGGCGAGTTCGCCCGTTTCCCTGGCGATGTCCACGATGCCCTTCCGGTCGGCGTCGCGGAGAACGGGCACCACCAGGCCGTTGGGCGTGTCGGCGGCGAAGCCGATATGGTAGTACTGCTTGAAGACCAGATTTTCGCCGTCCAGCGAGGCGTTGAACTCGGGGAATTTCTTGAGCGTCGCCGCCGCCGCCTTGATCATGAACGCAAGCATGCTCACCCTGACGCCGCTCTTTTCGATCTCCTGGTTGAGTTGGACGCGGAACGCTTCAAGATCGGTGATGTCAGCCTCGTCATTATTGGTGACATGCGGAATCATCACCCAGTTGCGGTGCAGATTCGCGCCCGAAATCTTCTTGATGCGCGAGAGGGGCTTGCTTTCCACTGGTCCGAACTTGCTGAAGTCCACTTGCGGCCACGGCAGCAGCTCGATGCCGCTGACGCCGGCGCCAGCAACCGCGCTGGCTGCGGGCGCTGCTGCCGCGCCGCCTCTGACGAAGCGCTCCACGTCTTCCTTGAGGATGCGGCCGTTGTTGCCGCTGCCCTTGATCTTGCCCAGATCGACGCCCATTTCGCGCGCCAGCTTGCGCACGCCCGGCCCGGCGTAGGCCAGTTTGAAAGCGGTTTCGTCGATGCCCGCCACGGGCGCAGCCACTGCAGGCGCTACGGCGGTGGGAGCGGGTGGAGCCGCGCTCACCGCTGGCGCTACCGCGACACCGGGGGCGGTCGTGGCCAGCGTGAGAATGACCGTGCCTTCCGACACTTTCTCGCCCACTTGCACCTTGAGTTCCTGCACCACGCCACCCAGCGGCGCAGGTATGTCCATGGTGGCCTTGTCGGATTCCAGCGTGATCAACGCATCCTCGGCCTTCACCGTGTCGCCCGGCTTGACCAGCACTTCAATGATGGGCACATCGGTGAAGTTGCCGATATCCGGGACGCGAACCTCGGCCACCCCGCTATGCGAGCTGACTGGCGCGGGCGGCGGCGAGACGCTCGGCATGGCTGGCGCGGCGGGTTGCGCTGCCTCCGCACTGTCGAGCAGCAGGACCAGCGCGCCTTCCGATACCTTGTCGCCGACCTGAACCTTGATCTCTCTGACGGTTCCCGCCGTTGGCGCAGGCACCTCCATGGTCGCCTTGTCCGATTCCAGGGTGATCAGCGGATCTTCGGCCTTGACGGCGTCACCCGGCTTGACCAGCACTTCAATGATGGGCACATCGGTGAAGTTGCCGATGTCGGGGATTTTGACTTCGACTGTTTGGCTCATTAGTTCTTCCTCGCGAGGCGTTGGGCGATCCTGGTGGATTCAAACCGTCCAGGGATCGGGCCGTTCGGTGTCGAGGCCGTACTTGCGGATGGCTTCCTCGACCTGTTCAGCCTTGATCTGGCCCTCGTCGGCCAGCGCCTTGAGCGCGGCGACGGCGACGTAGTACCGGTTCACCTCAAAGAAGCGGCGCAACTGGACCCGGTAGTCGCTGCGACCGAAGCCATCGGTGCCCAGCGTGATATAGCGCCTCGGGATGCAGGTTCGCACCTGATCGGCGAAGGCGCGCATGTAGTCGGTGGACGCGACCACCGGCCCCGCGTGTCCTTCCAGGCAGGTTTCGATATAGCTTTTCCGGGGCGGTTGCGACGGGTGCAACAGATTCCAGCGTTCGGCGCTGAGGCCATCGCGCCGCAGTTCGTTGAAACTGGTGACGCTCCAGAGGTCGGCGGTGATGTTGAAGTCTTCCCGCAGCAAATCCGCCGCGGCGATCACTTCGCGCAGGATGGTGCCGCAGCCGAGCAACTGCACGCGCGGACCCGTGGACTCGCCGCCGTCCTGGAACAGATACATCCCCTTGATGATGCCCGTCTCCACGCCCTCCGGCATCCCGGGGTGCTGGTAGTTCTCGTTCATCACCGTGAGGTAGAAATAGACATCCTCCTGTTCCTGCAACATGCGGCGCAAGCCTTCGCGGATGATGACCACAACTTCGTAGGCGAACGTCGGGTCGTAGGCGACGCAATTGGGAATGGTCGAGGCCAGGACATGGCTGTGACCATCCTCGTGTTGCAAACCTTCACCGTTCAACGTGGTGCGGCCCGCTGTGCCGCCGATCAGGAAGCCGCGAGCGCGCAGGTCGCCTGCCGCCCAGGCCAGGTCGCCGAAGCGCTGGAAGCCGAACATCGAGTAGTAGACGTAGAACGGGATCATCGGCAGGTCATTGGTGCTGTAGGAGGTCGCCGCCGCGATCCAGGAGCACATGGCGCCCGCCTCGTTGATGCCCTCCTGCAGCACCTGACCTGACTTGTCCTCGCGGTAGTACATGAGCTGGTCAGCGTCCTGCGGCTTGTAGAGCTGGCCGACGGCGGAATAGATGCCGAGCTGGCGGAACATGCCCTCCATGCCGAAGGTGCGCGACTCGTCGGGCATGATGGGGACGATGTATTTGCCGAGGGCCTTGTCCCGCACCAGCGTGCCGAGCATCTGGACGAAAGCCATGGTCGTCGAGATTTCGCGCTCATCCGAACTCTTGAGCAGGCGTGTGAAGTTCGCCAGCGGTGGGATGTCGAGCGCGGTGGACTTGAGCCGGCGGCTGGGTAGATAACCGCCCAGCGCCTGGCGGCGCTCGCGCAGATAGTTCAGCTCCGGGCTGCCTTCCGGAAACCGGACGAACGGGATCTCCGCCAACTGCTCGTCCGAAACCGGGATCTGAAAGCGATCACGGAATTGCCGGAGCGCGTCGCTGGTCATCTTCTTGGCCTGGTGGGCGATCATCTGTCCTTCGCCCGACTCACCCATGCCGTAGCCCTTGACTGTCTTGGTCAGGATCACCGTGGGCTGGCCCTGGTGCTTCATCGCCGCCGCGTAGGCGGCATAGACCTTGGTGGAATCATGGCCGCCGCGGCGCAGCGCCCAGATGTCGCCGTCGCTCATGTCGGCCACCAGTTCCCGCAATTCCGGGTACTTGCCGAAGAAATGCTCGCGGATGTAGGCGCCGTTTTTAGAGCGGAAGTCCTGGTACTCGCCGTCCACGCATTCCTCCATGCGTTGCAGCAGGCGTCCGGTTTTGTCCTTCTCCAGCAGTCGATCCCAGCCCCGGCCCCAGATGGACTTGATCACGTTCCAGCCGGCGCCGCGAAATACCGATTCCAGTTCCTGGATGATTTTGCCGTTGCCGCGCACCGGACCGTCCAGACGCTGCAAATTGCAGTTAATGACGAAAATGAGATTGTCCAGCTTTTCGCGGCCAGCCATCGAGATGGCGCCCAGCGATTCCGGCTCGTCGCACTCGCCGTCGCCCAGAAACGCCCACACCTTCCGTCCCTCGGTTTTGGCCAGTCCGCGCCCTTCGAGGTATTGCAGAAAACGGGCCTGATAGATGGCCATCAGCGGTCCCAGCCCCATGGAGACGGTGGGGAACTGCCAGAACTCGGGCATCAACCACGGATGCGGGTAGGAGGACACGCCCTTGCCTTCGGTTTCCTGGCGGAAATTGAGCAATTGTTCCTCGGTCAAGCGGCCTTCGACAAACGCCCGTGCGTAGATGCCGGGCGCGATGTGGCCCTGGAAGTAGATCAGGTCGCCGCCGTGGTTCTCGGTCGGCGCGTGCCAGAAGTGGCCGAAGCCGATGTCGTAGAGCAGCGCGGACGACTGGAAACTGGCGATGTGGCCGCCCAGTTCGGATGATTCCTTGTTGGCGCGCAGAATAATGGCCACGGCGTTCCAGCGAATGACGGAGCGGATCTTGTGCTCGATATCCCGGTTGCCTGGCGTGCGCTCCTCATTCTCGGGCGCGATAGTGTTGCGATAGGCAGTATTCAGCGAAGCAGGTATGTAGATGCCTTCGCGACGTGCTTCCTGCACCAGTTTGTCCACCAGAAAGTTGGCCCGTTCCGAGCCTTGGTATTGCTGGACGGCTCGCAGGGCGTCGAGCCATTCCTGGGTTTCCAGCGGATCCAGATCACGATTTATTTCCACAGTTTCTCCTCCTCATAGGTCATGCACGATGATGCCATGCATGGGGACCACGTCGCCGTGCTCCACGCAATAACAGGTGATGATGGGTAAACCATCGCCGGTGGTGAATCGATATTCAGTCAAATTCCGCTGGCAGTAGGGGCAAGTCTCGGTAGCGGTCAGTCTATCGTCGTATCGCGGCAGAACCGGCGCGGCAAGTCCACTATTACGGCGATACGAGCTTTTTCCACGCCCGGGTCCGATACGGAGGGTCATCATAAGGTCTTACTGCCTCAGTTGATTAGCGCAGTGCGCGGCAGGTGGATATGGCGGCGAGCGGGG
>CAZDVY010000003.1:36719-55017 GCA_964508935.1 uncultured Candidatus Competibacteraceae bacterium
ACTGCCTCAGTTGATTAGCGCAGTGCGCGGCAGGTGGATATGGCGGCGAGCGGGGGTGGAGTCCCGGAAACCAGTATGTTGAAAACATATCCGTACCTGATCGAAACTATCTTTTAAACTATAGAACAGCGTACTGAAAAATGTGAACGTTGTTTCAAAAAATCTAGGTCACGCCCCGGTTGTCGCCCACCGAGAATCGGGAGGGAAGTCAGGCTATCGAATCTCCACCCGGCCCCGCAGCACCAGATACAGTTCCTCGCCAGGGTCGCCGGCTGCGAACAGCCGCTGGCTGCGCTCTATCTCGTGGAGCCGCAGGATCGCCGCCAGCGCGGCGACATGCCACAAGCTGAAATATATACAGGCGCTCAGCGCGCGTGGGGTTGCCGATTGACCGGGAGCAGTCCAGGCAATCTGGCGGTGGAGAATGATTGATAATCGGTCTCGTGGAGGCACAACTGGGCGAACCCTACGCTGTGCCGCACCGTATCCAGGAGAATTATTCTCCCACCAGTCACTCAACTACCTGCCCGGCCCAGTCGCGGGTTTTGAACCAGTAATCATGGCGCTCCTTCAGCCAGCCGTCCTGCTGACGCAGCAAAATCCAGTTATTGAAGAAATTCAGGGCATCGGGATCACCCTTGCGCAAGGCAAAACCTTCTGCGCCCTGCACAAACGGTTCAGCGATGGGCAAAAACAGTTTGTCGGGATGCTTGAGCGCCTCAAACGCCGGGGTCGGCGTGCTGGTGATAAACGCATGAGCCTTGCCATTCAACACTTCCTGCAACGCCAGCGCATCCTCATCGAATTGCCGCAGCGTGGCTTTCGGCATCAATCGTCTGGCGGCGGTCGCCGGCGTTGCACCGCGCCGCGCTGTCAGTACGACTTCGGGCCTGTTGAAATCTTCCAGCGTCTTGAAGCCGGCCGCCAGTTCCCGGTGAGCGACCAGGTGCGTGCCGGAATTGGCGTAGGGCGCGGTGAAGTTGACAGTCAGATTGCGTTCCGGGGTGATGGACATGCCGCCGATAATGAGGTCGAACTTGCCGGCCAGCAGCGCCGGGATGATGCCGTCCCAGGCGGTGGGGACAAATTCGGCTTTAACATTCATGTCCTCCGCCAGTTGCGTGGCGACGTCGATTTCATAGCCGATCAACTGGCCGTTCTTGTCGCGCATCGCCCAGGGGATAAAAGTGGACATGCCGACCTTGACCGCGCCGCGTTTCTTGATAGTTTCCAGCACACTGCCAGAGGCCAGTTCCTGGTTAGATTTCTGGGCGGTCGCCAAAGGTGGCAGAAACAGGACCAGAGCAAACGTTATCAGCAGCGTCAACAGACGATTTTTCATCAAATCAGCCTCGAATAGTGATGAGCGTCAGGCAAGGATAGTCGATCTATCCATCCGCTTTGGCCTGTGAACAGCGATCCACCAGATAGACGATGGAGCGATAAGGGCGTTCGCCATGCAGCGACAGGCCGATTTCGCAGGTGCGGCTGGTGGAGTAACCAGACGGACAATCGTCCGGCAGCGCCGCCCGCAAATCTCGCAGTGCACTGGCGTTCAGTTCCGGGTGGGTGAAGCCTTTGTCTCCGGCCCAGCCGCAGCAGGCAATATGATCGGGAATGATGACCCGTTCGGCGCAGGCTTCGGCGATGGCGCACAGTTTGGCCTGCAAACCCATCTTGATGTTGCTGCATGTACAGTGCAGGGCCACGGTTTCCGGCAGCTTGCGCAATGTGAGCCGCTCTAAAAGGACATCGTGAATGAATTCGGCGATGTCATAGACCTTGAGCGGGGTAGATTCCTGACTTGGCTTCACCCGAAACGCACAGGGGCTGGTGTCGAACACGACAGGGTCCTGGCCGTTGCGGCTGGCGGTCAGCAGCGCCTGTTCCAGTTCCCGCTGCTTGACTTGAGCCGGTTCCGGCAGGCCCTTGCTGGCAAAGGGCTGACCGCAGCAGAGAGTCGCGATCGGGTCGGGCATGACCACTTCGAAGCCGGCCTTGCGCAGCAAGGCGACGGTTTTTACCGGCAACGCTTCCCGTTCGGGGTCAGCGCGAGCCGGCCCCATGGTGCGACTGGCGCAACTGGGGAAGTAGACGACTCGCGGACGGTCGGACCCAGCGACGGCTTTTTTCAATTTCGGCAGTGCGCTGGCCGTCGGCAACCAGGGATGCCAGGGCGGAATCCGTTCGCCAGACAGTTTGCGGGCGATACCGGCAACCCCGCCTAACAGTGTTTTGCCCAAGAGTCGGTGGGCGAGATCGGCGGCGGTCAGTCCGGTGCGGGCGACGAAGGCGACGCCGGCGAACGCCTCCGCCGCCTGGCGGCCAATGGTGCGGGCCAGTGCGCCGCGTCCCTGCCCACGCTGTTTCAACATCATCGTTCCGGTGTTGATGCCCACGGGACAGGCCAGCGCACACAGTCCATCGCTGGCGCAGGTCTCGACGCCCTGATAAGCGTAGGTCGCCTGGAGCGTCTTCAACCGCTTGGCGTCTTCGCCTGAAATCTGTAAACGGGCCTGCTCGCGCAAACCGACAATGCGTTGGCGCGGCGACAGCGTCAGGGCGCGGGAGGGGCAGTGGGGTTCACAGAATCCGCATTCAATACATTGATCGACCAGCGGATCGACAGCAGCCATCGATTTGATGTTCTTAATGTGAATTTCCGGGTCGTCGTTGAGGATGACGCCCGGATTGAGCAGGTTATGCGAATCGAACAATATCTTGATCTCCTGCATTAATTTATAGGCTTGCCGCCCCCATTCCAGTTCGACAAAGGGCGCCATGTTGCGGCCCGTGCCGTGCTCGGCTTTCAGCGAGCCGTCGTATTTTTTGACGATCAGATGGCAAACATCATCCATGAACCGCTGATAGCGCTCGGTCTCGCCCGGCTGGCCGAAGTCCGGGGTAATGACGAAGTGCAGGTTGCCTTCCAGCGCATGACCGAAAATGATCGAATCGGTATAACTGTGTCGGTTAAACAGCCCTTGCAGATCCAGCGTCATCGCTGCCAATCGAGGAACCGGAACGGCGACATCTTCAATGATCACAGTCGTACCGGTCGCCCGCGCTGAACCGACTGAGGGAAACAGCCCCTTGCGGATTGCCCAGAGTTGGTTGAATTCTTCAGGTCGGTCGGTGAAGTGCAGGGGGAGCAGGGTCGGCAGGGCGGCGATGGCGTCCGTGACCTTTGCAACCTGAGTTTGCAGCGTCGCCGGGTCCATCGCCCGGGTTTCCACCAGCAACGCAGCGGCGGTCTCCGGCAGGGTGGAGAAATAGTTGGGAATGCCGGCTTTGTTCTCTACCGAACGCAGCGAAGCGCGATCCATCAATTCCACTGCGGCGACCGGCTGGTTTTTTAGCGCCGCGACTGCTTCGCAGGCTGTTTGAATATCAGAAAAAATCATCAGCGCCGTAGCTTTATGGGTATGTTCTTCAACCGTGCAATAAGTAATCTCGGCGATAAAGCCCAGCGTGCCTTCGGAGCCGATCATCAGATGTTGTAAAATTTCGAAGGGATCGTCGTAGTCGATCAGCGCATTGAGGCTATAACCGCAGGTGTTCTTGATCCTGAACTTGGTGCGAATGCGTTCGGCCAGGGCGGCGTCAGCGCGGGTGCGCTGACCCAGTTCAGCCAGTCTGGCGAGCAATGGCCCGTGGTGAGTGGCGAAGGCTTCACGACTGGCGGGATCGCCGGTGTCCAGCACTGCGCCATCGGCCAGCATCACCCGTAGGCTCTTCAAGGTTTGATAACTGTTTTGCGTCGTGCCGCAGCACATGCCACTAGCGTTGTTAGCGGCGATACCCCCAATCCAGCAGGCGTTGATCGATGCGGGGTCCGGTCCGATTTTGCGCTGGTAAGGGGCGAGATAACGGTTGGCGTGGCCGCCGATGACGCCTGGTTGCAGACTGATGGTCGCCGCGTCCTTGCCGATCCGCCAACCGCGCCAGCCATCGCCGAGTTGCAGGATGACCGAATCGCTGACCGCCTGCCCCGACAGGCTGGTGCCGGCGGCGCGGAAAGTGACCGGCGTTCCATGTTGGTGAATCAGCGCTAGAATGCGCTGCATTTCCTCTTCGCTATCTACTCGCACCACCAGTTGGGGAATCAGCCGGTACAGGCTGGCGTCGGTCCCGTAGGCGAGCGTGCGCAATGGGTCGTTGATCAGGCGCTTCGCCGGGATGAAGGTTTGCAGATCGCGATGAAGGTGCTGGTAGGCCGTCGGGAGCATGGGATTCCGCCTCGCTTTCAGAAGCCGTATAAAAACCCCTCGCCCGCTGGCGGAGCAGGGGTGGGAGAGGTTGTTCGTCAGTGCGCCATCAGTACCGGCAGGCGGGCAACGCCCAGAACGAACTCGGTCATCCCGCCGAAGATCTTTTCATGCAACCGCGAGCGGCCGTAGCCGCCCATCACCAGCAGGTTGGCGTCAATCGCATTGCATTCCTGGAGGATGGCCACGCCCGGCGATTTATCCGGGTGGTCCTCCAGGATTTTCGGAGTCGCAGCCACCCCGTGGCGGGCGAGATGAGCGACCAGCCGTTCGCCGATCACCTCGGCGTGGTCGTCGGGGGCGATCATCACCGTGACCCGCTCGGCCCCCGCCAGCAAGGGCAGGGCGTCGGCCAGCGCCCGGCTGGCTTCACGACTGCCGTTCCAGGTCACGACCGCGCGCTGGCCGACCGTGCCGCGAACCGGCCATTTGGGTGCGACCAACACCGGCCGGCCCCCACCGAGCAGCAGATTGTGGATCAGGTCGTCGGCGGAAAACTCCTCGTCGTCCCGAGGATCGTGTTGGCTGACGACGGCCAGGCTGGCGTAGCGGGCGCGCTCGACTACGTCGGCCATGGCGCCATCGGCCACCCGCCACCATTCGCCGTGCAAACCATGCGCCGCCACCTCTTGAAGGAACAGGGCTTCGAGCCGGTCGCTCACCGCGCGCAGCGCCGCCTGATGCGCCGCCAGCGCCTGGTCCACGATCACCCCGCGCAGCGCTCGGGGAATCCGGGGTTGCACCTCGACGCGCAGCCCGATCAGCATTGCGCCTTGGGCAGCGGCCAGGTCGGCGGCGATCTTGAGACGGTCGGCGGTGTGCTCGAACTCATCGAGAAAAACCAGAATATCGCGTAGAGCCATGACTTTCTCTCATCAACGGGAACAAGGGTTGATCACTGACCGTAGACCACGGCGGGCAACCAGGTGATCAGCGTCGGCCAGAAAAAGCACAACAGCAGCACCACCAGTTGCAGCAGCACGAAGGGCACGATGCCCCGATAGATATGACCCATGCTGATCTCCGGCGGCACCACGCCCTTGAGATAGAACAGCGAGAAGCCGACTGGTGGCGTCAGGAAGGACGTCTGCAAACACACCGCCACCAGCACGGTGAACCAGACCAGATCGAAGCCCAGCGCCTTCACCACCGGCGCCACCAGTGGCAGGATGATCAGGCTGATTTCCAGCCAGTCCAGGAAAAAGCCGGCCAGAAAGGCGATGAACAGGATGAACAGCACCACGCCGTTGGGGCCGAACGGCAGCGACTTGAGCAACTCGGCGATGAACTCGTCGCCGCCCAGCGAGCGCATGACCACTGAAAAGGCGGTGGCGCCGACGAAGATCGCCAGGATGAAGCCGGTGGTCTGCATGGTCTGAATACAGACCTCGCGCAGGATTTTCAGATTGAGCCGACGATTGATGGCGGCCAGCAGCATCGCGCCGAAGGCGCCGACCCCGGCGGCCTCGGTGGGGGTGGCGATGCCGACAAAGATGGTGCCGAGCACCGCCAGGATCAGACCGAAAGCCGGCAGCACTGCCAGCACCGTATTGAAAATCAACCGTGGAGTCAGCGGCGGTGGGTTGGCTGGAGCAGGGGCTTTGCCAGGGTTGAAAAAGGCGAAGATCAGCACGTAGACGGCATAGCACAGCCCCAGCAATAACCCTGGGATCATGGCTCCCATAAACAGATCGCCGGTAGACAGCGAGAGCTGGTCGGCCATGACCACCAGCATGATGCTGGGCGGGATCAGGATGCCGAGCGTGCCGGAGGCCGCCACCACGCCGGTCGCCAGGGCCTTGTCGTAACTGCTTTGCATCATGAGCGGGATGGACAGCATGGCCAGCAGCACGACTGAAGCGCCGACGATGCCGGTCGATGCGGCCAGCAGGATACCGATCAACACCACGGTCAGCGCCAGGCCGCCGCGCAGCCGCCCGAACAGGACGACGAAGTTGGCCATCATCCGCTCGGCCACGCCGGAACGGTCGAGCATCAAGCCCATGAAGATGAACATCGGCAGGGCCACCAGCAGCCAGTTCTGGGCCTGCGCCCAGATCCGGTCCACGATGATGGCGTAGTCATCCCAACTGTCGAGCAGGAAGGTGTCGACGTCGTATTGTCCGCTGAGGAAGATGGCGGTGGCGGCGAACAGCAGCGACAGTCCCCCCAGGATCCAGGCGATCGGATAGCCGGTAAACAGCAGGGCGATGAACAGGACGAGATAAAGAATCACCAGAATTTCAAAAACTTCCATCGTGATCGGCCTCGTTCCGGGTTAGGGGTTTCGCAGGGGGCTGGGGATGCCGAACAGCAGCGCGGAGCAGCGCAGCAACCGGGCGAAGCCGGCCAGCGCCAGCAGGCCGAAGCCGAGCGGGATGAAGGCTTTGATGATCCAGCGGTGCGACAGACCGCCGGGCGAGGGTGAAACTTCACTCAGGTGATAGGAGGTGACGACAAAGGGAACGGCCTCGATGACCACAAACAAGGCAAACGGCAGCAGCAGAAACAGAATGCCGAGCAGTTCGATCCAGGCGCGCGTGCGCGGACGCCAGTGCGCCGCCAGCACGTCGATGCGCACGTGAGCGTCGTTCCTGAAGACGAAAGCCAGCGCCAGCAGCCAGGCGGCGCCGTAGAGGTGCCACTGCAACTCCTCGAACAGGATGTAGCCCCGTCCGAGCAGATAGCGCAGGGCGACATTGACGATGATGATCGCCAGCAGCACCAGCCAGAGCCAGGAGGCCAGTTCGCCGATGCGCTGGATCAGCCCGTCAATCGCGTTGGACAGGCGGGTTCTGGGCAGGAGAAAGGCGTCCGGGGAAAATTCGGACGCCTCGTTGCCCGCGGGCAGGTTCGCCATTCAGGTAGGCTCCGCGTGATGGGACGGGTTACCGCGAACTGGCTGGCAGGTAGCCGAGATCCCGCCACTTGGCGTAGGAGGACTCGAATGCCTTCTGCGATTCCCAAACCTTCTTGAACAGCGGATCCTTGGCGGCTTCCTCCTGCATCACTTCCAGTGAAACCTTTTTCAGTTCCTTCAGGATGTCGTCCGAAAGCTTGGTGGTGGTGATTCCAGCCTCGGCGTACTTCTTGAGGACCGCCGCCTGGGTGGCTTCCGCCTTGGCTAGCGACATGCTCGCGCCGGCGGTGCAGGTGGTGTCGATGATCGCCTGGTTGGCGGGCGAGAGCTTATCCCAAGCGGCTTTGCTCACGTACAGGAACTGCGCGGTGTAGGGCTGGTGCCAGCCGGGGAAATAATTGAACTTGGCCACCTTGTAGAAACCGATCTGCTCGTCGGCGGTGGGGATCGAGAATTCGGTGGCGTCGAGTACGCCCTTTTCCAGGGCTTGTTGCAGTTCGCCGGCCGGCATCACGGTCACGCTGGCGCCTATCTTCTGCATGACCTTGCCGCCCAGACCGGCGAAACGAATCTTCAGTCCCTTCAACTGATCGAGCGACTTGAGTTCGAAACGGAACCAGCCGGCGGTCTCCGGGCTGATAATGCCGCAGAACACCGGCACGACGTTGTGCGGTGCGTAGACTTCCTTGACGAGTTCCTTGCCGCCGCCGTAATAGAACCAGGACATATATTCCCAGGGTGTGAAGCCGAAGGGTACGGCGCCGAACAGCACCGAGGCCGGCACCTTGCCCTGCTCGTAGCCCATCCAACTGTAGCCGGCGTCCACCTTACCGCTGCTGACCGCGTCGAAAATTTCGTTGCCGGGTACGACCTTGCCAGGTTCGAACACCTCAAACTTGATAGCGCCGTCGGTTTCCTCGCCCAAGCGTTGCGCTACCCAGGGCAGGGTATCGCCCAAGGCGATCAGACTGCTGGAAAAGGCGATGGGTACGCTCCAGCGTACCCGGTCACCCTTGGCCGCCGTCGCCGGCTGGGCGAACGGCAGGGCAGCGGTGAAGAGCGCGGCGGACAGCGCGAGGGTCTGGAGCGGGTGGGTCAATCTGGGTTGATTGAACATGATGTTGTTCTCCTGATTTAATTATTGGAATGTTTAGCGACTCATAACGTAAAAGCGACGTATCAGAGTTATTGAAAAAGCTAGGATAGAACTTGCGTATTAACAAGGGCGCTTTTGATTTCCATAGCGGTGGCTCTAGCCCGCGCTTTAGCTTCGCAAGGGCAACATGTGGTACAAACCCATCGTCTTTAGACGTCGCGCTCTTTAGTCGGTAGTTTAATCCGCCGAGAAGCGTTGAGTTTTCTTTAGGGAATCATGAAATACGGAGGATTGGCTCGTTAATACAGTTAGAATCGGTATTGAAAATTCTGTCATCTGGCCGAAGGAGAACTGCTATGTCCAGGTCACCCCGGAACGGGGCACGTTGTGGGTGGAATGAGTAGAAAAATTGGCCAACACCGTTGGCGGCGGGTGTTTGATACCTTGGCGTTTTTGGCCGTACTGCTTGGGCTGGGCTGGTTGATTGTCGAGGGCGCTGGCGCTCTGCACTATAACTGGCAATGGTATCGGGTTCCGCAATATCTCTACCGCCTGGAGGATGGCGCGTTTTACCCGGGACCGTTGTTGCGGGGGTTGGGCGTCACGTTGGAACTGACCGGCTGGAGCTTATTGCTCACCGTGATTTTCGGACTGGCGGCAGCGCTGTTGCAACGCTCCACGGCTTGGGCTGGTCATGCCGCCGCGCGCCTCTATGTTGAAATCGTCCGTAATACCCCCATGCTGGTGCAGCTCTATCTGGTTTATTTCATTCTGGCGCCGATTCTTGATTTGGATCGCTTTGTCGCCGCCGTTTTGGCGCTGGCTATTTTCGAGGGTGCCTATGCCGCCGAAATCTTCCGCGCCGGCATCGAGGCGATTCCCCGTGGTCAATGGGAAGCAGGACGGGCGCTCGGCTTGTCCTCCCACGCGGTTCATCGCTTCGTCATCTTGCCGCAGGCTATCCGTCTGGTGTTGCCGCCGTTAACCGGGCTGGCGGTTTCGCTCATCAAGCACTCCGCCCTGGTCAGCGTCATCGCTGTTGCTGACCTGACCACCGAAGGCCGCAATCTGATCGCTGATACGTTCATGACTTTTGAACTGTGGTTCACGGTCGCTGCACTCTATCTGGCGCTGACGACCGGTTTGTCGCTGGTGGTGAATTGGCTGGAGCGCCGTCTGCCCAGCCCCGGCACTGGACATTAAATCATGCCGCCGTCCAAATTGCGTTTCGGCTGGCTGGATGCGTTGATTCTGGCGGTGGGGCTGGGCTTGATCAGTTACATTTTCTACCGGGCGCAATTCCATTTCCATTACAACTGGAGCTGGCGATTAATCCCCGGTTACTTTATTCGCCAGGAAACTGAATCGGGGCGCTGGGTACTGAATCTGCTCGGTCAAGGCTTTCTGGCGACCGTGCGGCTGACGGTGTGGGGTGGGTTGCTGGCAGCGCTGATCGGCGGGGTTGTGGGGGTGTGCCGGGGCGCGCACAGCTTGTTTCTGCGTCTGATCAGCCGTGCTTATGTCGAGTTGATCCGCAATATCCCCCCGTTGGTCTTCATCTTTATTTTCTATTTTTTTATCAGCGGTCAGATCATGCCGTTGCTGAATGTGGAAGACCGGATTGCCACGGCTGGCCCGGCAACCCTGGGAATCCTGACCTGGCTGTTCGGCCCGCCGGAATTATTGACGAATTTTCTGTCCGGGCTGATTTGCCTGGCGATGTTCGAGGGCGCTTATGTGGCTGAGATCGTTCGCGCCGGTATTGAGGCCGTTCCCAAAGGGCAGTCGGAAGCTGCCCGGGCGCTGGGGATGCATTCCGGGCAGGTCCTCAGCGAGGTGGTTTTACCACAGGCGGTAGAAAAGATGATTCCGCCACTGGCGGGACAATTCATTTCGCTGATCAAGGATTCATCGCTCATCTCACTGATTTCCATTCAGGAATTGACATTTGCCGGCACGGAACTGGCCGTGTCTTCCGGGCGGGTGTTCGAAGTCTGGCTGACCGTGGCGGTGCTGTATTTTCTGCTGTGTTTTGGCTTGGCGCGGCTGTTCCGGCGTTTGGAACACCGGTTGAAGCGGCATCGCCGGTATTAGTTTTCCCAGTATGGATAAGGACTGGCTGATTTTTCGCTTTTATGCAGGTGGATTCAGTTGGTCAACACGAATCATGACCCGATGCCTCGCGCGGCAACCGGTTTCTCAACGACGTTGCGCGAGCGGGCGGCATTCCGCGAGAAAACGATCGTCAACCTGCGCTTATCACTAGCGCCTGGCGCCGACCCGATCATCGCCGCTCACTGGAATACTGCTAAAATACCGCTCGCATCATTCCTTTCGGGTGCAGCGCTGCGCCCTTCCTTGCCCGTGAGAGAACCCCATGACCGACATCCGCCAAGAAGACCTGGTTCAAAGTATTGCGACCACCATCCGCCAAGACGACTTTATTCAGAGCATCGCCGACGCTTTCCAGTACATCAGCTACTACCACCCGGTCGATTACATCAAGGCGCTGGCGGCGGCCTATGACCGGGAAGAATCACCCGCCGCCAAGGACGCCATCGCTCAAATCCTGATCAACTCGCGGATGTGCGCCGAAGGCCATCGCCCGATCTGTCAGGATACCGGCATCGCCCTGGTGTTTCTGAAAATCGGCATGGACGTGCGCTGGGACGCTACGATGAGTGTCCAGGACATGGTCAATGAGGGCGTGCGCCGCGCCTATCTCAACCCGGACAACAAGCTGCGCGCCTCGGTGCTGCTCGATCCCGCCGGCAAGCGTCAGAACAGCAAGGACAACACCCCGGCCGTCGTGCATTACGAAATCGTCCCCGGCCACCATGTCGAGGTGATCTGCGCGGCCAAGGGCGGCGGTTCCGAAGCAAAATCCAAGTTCGCCATGCTCAACCCCTCTGACGATCTGGTGGATTGGGTGCTGAAAACGGTGCCGCAGATGGGCGCGGGCTGGTGTCCGCCCGGCATTCTCGGCGTCGGCATCGGCGGCACCCCGGAAAAAGCCTTCATGCTGGCGAAAGAGTCGCTGATGGCGCCGGTCGATATTCAGGAATTGATGGCTCGCGGCCCGAAGAACCGCGCCGAGGAATTACGGATTGAACTCTATGAGAAGGTCAATGCACTGGGCATCGGTGCGCAGGGCCTCGGTGGTCTGACCACCGTGCTGGATGTGAAGGTGCTGGATTATCCGACCCACGCCGCCAATCTGCCCATCGCCATGGTGCCGAATTGCGCCGCCACCCGTCATGTCCACTTCCATCTCGACGGGACCGGGCCGGCCAGGCTGGAGCCACCGAGTCTGGAGGACTGGCCGAAGCTGACTTATGCGCCGACCAACGCCCGGCGGGTGGACCTCGCCACCGTGACCCGCGCCGATGTCGCAACGTGGAAACCTGGCGAAGTGCTGTTGCTGAATGGCAAATTGCTGACCGGTCGTGATGCCGCCCACAAACGCATGACCGACATGCTCAAGGCTGGCCAGAAGTTACCGGTCGATTTCACCGACCGTTTCATCTACTACGTCGGCCCGGTTGATCCGGTGCGCGATGAGGTCGTCGGTCCTGCTGGCCCAACCACCGCGACCCGCATGGACAAATTCACCCGGCAAATGCTGGAGGAGACCGGCCTGCTGGGCATGGTTGGCAAGTCGGAACGGGGGCAGATCGCTATCGACGCGATCAAGGACAACCAGGCGGTCTATTTAATGGCGGTCGGCGGTGCGGCCTATCTGGTCTCCAAGGCGATCAAGGCGGCGCGGGTGCTGGCCTTCGAGGACCTGGGCATGGAGGCGATCTATGAATTCGAGGTCAAGGACATGCCGGTGACCGTGGCGGTCGACGCCAAGGGTTCCAGCGTCCATAAGACCGGACCGAAGGAATGGCAGGCCCGGATCGGCAAGATTCCGGTGGTGGAAGCCGCCTAAGCAGCAAGACTGGGCAGGATCGCATCATCGCGATCCTGTTCGTGGACAATGGATTGAGCGAGAGTCGAAGCCCGTGAGCGACATCGAAAAAAATAAGCCAGCTCAAATCAAGCACTTTCGGCAAATCCTGCTCTGGCCGCTGCAACTGATGCCGTTCCAGAGTTCGCAAATCCAGAAGCACTGGGAATTGCTGAAACTGGCGCCGGACAATCCCTGGGTGGAATTGGCCGATGAATTTCCCAGCGACCCGCGTGAATTCAAGGAGCGGCATTACGCCGAGTTCATCACCTTCCTGCCCTATGTACAGCGCTTTCTGTATGGTGAAGGCAGCGGGCGCGGCGCGGGCGATCAGGTCGGTTACGGGGAATCGCCGATCAAGGTGTTTCGCCGTGCGGACATTGCTCAGGCGCGGGTCACCTTCAACCGGGGCGAAATGCCCGTCCTCTTCGATATGGCCCATGTCGATCTGTATTTCTTCTTTGACCTCGACATTGCCATTCTGGTGGTGGAGATTTACGCCCATGATTTGCGCCTGGAACAGGCACAGGACGCACTGTTTCGGTTTGGCCGCGCCTATCCGCCGCACTGGGAGCCGGATGGGCAGGCCGGGCGCTGTTTCAGCAAAGTGGAATGGTTGTCGCCGGGCGGGGAGACGCTGGCGGCGTCTGATTACGAGAATCGGGAGAAATTCCTGAGCTTCGCCTGCCAGCACCGCACGCCGCGCCTGGCCGCACACTGGGAGTATCTGTTGCAGCCGATGGTGCTGCATTTTTCCGATCAGAAAGGTCCGTTGCGCTATCGGCAGATCGAGTATCACCGCATGCCGATCATGGGCTATCTGGCCGTCGATGATCTGCGCCAGTTGACCCGGGGCGATTATGTGCGGCTGGGGCTGGCGACCGGGCCGGGCGATTCCCGGACGCTGCCGTACTCGTCCCATTTCCTGGAAGATTTTGAAACCCGTTACTGCTATGACCGCTACCGCGAAGATCGCGACGGTCTCGACTGGATCGATACGCGCACCATCTGTTGCGGCCATGCGTTCATCTTCGTCGGCAACGCCCGCGACCGCTATTTCACCGATCCCGAAAGCGGTCTGCTCAGTCATTTCCGCCACCAGTATTTCCTGCTGTTCCTGATCGCCCATACCCACAAGACGGCGTTGCTCATGCTGTCTGACCGGCTGGTGGTGGCGCTCAGTCAGTTGGAGATTGGCAACGTGGAATCGGTCAAGCATTTCAAACGGGAAATTCGCCACACCATGGAAATCTTCCTGCGCTTTACCCATCGCTACTGGTTCCACGAAATCACCAACCAGATGCAGATCAAGGATCTCTATCAAATGTGCGTCCGGCATCTGGATACGCCGCGCCTGTTCAGTGAGGTGCGGCAGTCCGTCTACGACATGCACCAATACCTGGATAGCGATGGCCTGCGGCGACAGGCCAATACCGTCATCCGGCTGACTGTGGTGACCACTTTTGGCATGATCGGCACGATCACCACCGGTATTCTGGGCATGAACGTGTTTGATGAAGCCGGCGAACCGGGTGGGTATCGCCTGGCGCTGTTTGCGTTCATGTTCGTGCTGGCCACCGCCTTGACCCTGTATACCATCAACAAGTCCAAAGCGTTGTCGGATTTTCTGGAGATGATGGCGGATGAACGCCAGAGCCTCGGGCGCAAGCTGGTGGCTTTGGTAAGAGCGTGGTGGCTGCGCGGCAAATCGTCCCGATCCTGATTGCTGGAGAACTGCCATGCCGGAATTCGCCGGTCTGAATCTGACCCTGACTGATCATATTGCCCAGATCGAACTCAACCGCCCCGACAAGGCGAATGCGTTAAATGGAACGCTCTGGCGGGAAATCGGCGAGGCGTTTCGCTGGGTGGATGAGACGCCGGAAGCGCGAGTCGCCGTGTTGCGTGGCGCGGGCCGGCATTTTTGCGCGGGCATTGATTTTGAGTTGCTGGGCGAGTTGCTGGGCGAAGTCGGAGTATTGAAGCCGGGGCGGCGGGAAGAGCGGTTGCGGCGGATCATTCTCGATTTGCAGGCCGCCTTTACGGCGCTGGAAACCTGCCGTAAGCCGGTGCTGGCGGCGATTCAGGGTTTGTGTATTGGCGGCGGGCTGGATTTGATCGCCGCTTGCGATATGCGCTATGCGACGGCGGATGCAGCGTTTTCGCTCAAAGAGGCGGATTTAGCCATCGTCGCCGATGTCGGCAGTTTGCAGCGGCTGCCGTACCTGATCGGCGAGGGCCGGGTGCGGGAACTGGCGTTTACCGCGCGCCAGTTCGACGCCGCCGAAGCGCAGGCGATGGGGCTGGTGAACCGGGTATTCGCCGATGCGGCGCAGCTTGGGGAGAGTGTGCAAACCATCGCGGCGGGCATCGCCGCCAAGTCGCCGTTGACGGTGCGCGGCATCAAGCAGGTGCTGAATTATGGCCGCGATCACTGGGTCGCCGACGGGCTGGAGTATGTCGCCACCTGGAACGCCGCCATGCTGCTGTCGGACGATACCCACGAGGCGGTGGCGGCGGCCATGCAGAAACGGCCAGCGCGGTTTGCGGATTGATTTCCATATCCGCATAACTTGCGGAAAAACTATAAAACTACGCCTGATTCCAGTCGGTATACAGGAATCGCTCAACGTCCAGTAACCGCACTGGGTAATCCTTCAAGAGTTCGGCGAGGCGCTGCTGATCGTAGAGTTGAACATGATTATTTTCCGCATGGCGCTGGGCGGTCGCGTTGAAAAACTGATTGGTGACGCACACCCTTTTAAAATGCACGTCCGGGTGGCGATGTTCATAAGTCGCTGCGCCAGCCACGACATCTTTAATGGCGTCCCAACTGAGTTGGGCGTTCTCACAGGACGACGTTTTGCACTGGATGAGTTCGCCCTGTGGACGATGCAGGGCCACGACATCAACACCGTGGTCACCACGGGTCGGTGTGCGCTGGACTTCGGGAAATCCACGTTGTTGCCAAAGCGCCGCTACCAAGCCCTCAAAGTAGTCCGGGCGCATTTGCAGCACATCATCCAGCGTGATTCTGGCATCCAGGGCGAAACCGTCACTGGTCGGGATCACGTCAGCCAGATCGAAGTCACTGGGACTGATTTCCCCCGTGCCGTTCAACATATCGCTGGCCAGTTCCCGCTTGCGGTTCAGCAACTCATGCAACTTCATCTCAAAAGTTGTGAAATCGTCGGTGTGAATCACAGGGTAGTAAACATGCACGTCCTTGGTTGCGCCAATCCGGTAGGCGCGATCCGTGGCTTGATCCTCCTTGGCCGGATTCCAGTGTCGTGTGTAGTGGATGACGTGATTCGCTGCCTGGATGTTTACGCCAAAGCCGACTGCGACCGGTGACAGGATGATAGCGCCAAATCCGGGTTTGGCCTGAAACGCCTTGATGCGCTTTTGCCGACTGTCCGCCGCCTTGGCCGAAGCTTGGGTGTCGCCATTGATGATGTCCGGGGAGAAGCTGAACACTTGTTCAATGTAGTACTTCAGTAGGCGCTGAATAGCCCGGAATTCACAGAAAATGATGGCCTTTTCCGCCCGATGCTGGATGAGCGACAGGGTTTTCAACAACCAATCCAGTTTCGGAGCCTTTTGGCGATATGCCGCCAATTCTTCAGGGTTGAAGGCTTCCATGCCATGCCGACGGGGATCGGTGCAAATCAGTCTCAGGTATTGCAACAAGCCCAAGTGATTCTTGAACGGCGTCAGGACATTCGGGTTATTGCGCTTCCTGAAGGAATCAATCGCGTGGGCATACAGCGTGCGCTGATGGGGAGAGAGTGGAATCCGGCAGTCCTGCTCCAGTTTCTGCGGCAGATCCTTGGCGACCTGCGCCTTGGTGCGACGGATGATTTGGGGATCAATCCGGCTGCGTAACTCTTCAACGCGGGCCTTTTCCTCATCGGTTTGCGCTTCGATGGGTCGGCGATAGCGGCGGCCAAATTCATTAAGCGCTCCGAGCAGCCCCGGTTGTACAAAGTCAAACAGACACCAGAGATCAGCCAAGGTGTTCTCGACCGGCGTCCCGGTGCAGGCGATTTTGAAACGGACGTTCTGCTTTTTAGCCGAACGGGTCATCAAAGTGTTGGGATTCTTGATCTTCTGGGCTTCGTCACACACCATAATCGACCACGGTTCTTCGGCAAACGAGAATTCAAAGTCGCGCAAGGTTTCGTAGGTGGTCAACACCAGTCGCGCCCCCTGTCGCCAACCAGGCCGCAGGAATTTGACCAAGCCTTCCTCAGCCAACTGGGCGTCGATACTGGCGCGGGGGACCCGCAGGGCCTGGATCGCCGATCCATATAGTGTCAACACGGGCAGATGGTCCGGCTTAAAGAATTTCTGCGTTTCCTCTTCCCAGTTTTCCAGCAACGACACTGGAGCCACAATCAAGGCCGGTTCCAGCGCCGGGTCTTGTTCAAACGCCCATGCGATGAGGGTGAGCAGTTGCAAGGTCTTGCCCAGGCCCATATCATCGGCCAGGATCACTCCCCGGCAGTGAGTGGGCGACTTTCTGAACAGATGCTGTAGACGGGCCACGCCTTCGGATTGATGACTGAGCAGCCGGGCGTCTTCGCGCAGCGCCTGGGGAAGTTCGGGAATAGTGGGATAAGCGGTCAGAATATCCCGACGTACTTCTTCATAATCGATGTTGTCGATGTTGGATTTGAGCAGCAAGCGCTTGTTGCTGCCCTCAGCGACGGGTGGCTTCTTCATCCGAGTCGGGTCAAAAGCGCCTTGACCGGCGTCCGCTAATACCTCCGTGAAGGTTTGCAAAATCGCTTCGGCTTCACGAACCGGGATAGGTTGGGGAAAACCTTTGATCTGAAAAGTCGGCTGACCCGCAGCCTTGGCTTCCCGACATTTGGCTTCCAGTTGCTCGCGGATTGGCGGAGTCAGCGGAATTACGACGGGTTCCGTCGCGCCTTCGGGCTGGAACGAGATCAGGGGGAGAATGTTATCGGGAAACCAGCCTTCATCATCCTTCTTCTTGGCGATATAGGGCGAGTAGTAAGGTTTCTCGACGCCGATGTCCTCGATTCGGGCGCTGTATCGGCTCAAATCATAAATTTGGGCGTAGCTCACCAGAATCTGGGGGATCTGCCGTTCCGCCAAGGCGGCGCGCAACCGCTCGACCTCACCGGGTGTATCGCCCCATAACTCGAACTCAAAGCCACTCCAGGCGCAGACTTGGCGCTGTTGATTCAGTGTGCGCTCGACGGCGTTGATAAAGGTTTCAAGCTCGTGATCGTCACTAAACCAGCGGATTTCAGCCTCGGCGGCGTCAGTGTGCTGGGTAGATTCGATACGCAGCCCGACCTGCGCAGGATAGCCCATGGCGTCCGGGTGGATGTGCGCAAAGAAGCGGTCGAACATCAATCCAGCCCGTTCACGTTCCCGCTCGAACTGTTCAGGATCGATGACGTGGGCGGCGTCCTCGCCCAGCGCGGCAAAGGGGTTGACGACAAAGGCTTCGGCCCGGCTACCCGCCACCCGTCGCCGGTCAAGCCGTTTGATCTGGCTCAGTACGGTTTGGACTTCCGGGGTGACCAGTACCTGAAGGATGCCTTCCGGTGTCGGGAAATCGTACCGGTTCGGAACGTCGCGGCGGTTATCGAACGCCTCCAACCAATTTTCCGGTGCGCCGGTAAAGCTAGGCGACACTTCCACGACGCGCGTCCCGCCGATTTCCGTATGGCGCAACCCGATAGTGAGCTTTTCCGGGGTAATGACGACGGTGCGGTAAAGAAAGTCATCCAGCCGAGCGTTCGCCGCCAGGGCCGCCTGGCGAATGATGCCCCATTGCCGCCGGTGAAAGAGGTCGGTGCGCTCGGTTTCGGCGCGGCGCTGAAAGACGTTGATGTGTTGGAGAGTGGTCCACACGGCCTGGGATAATAGCCCCGGCCCGTTGGCGGTTTCGATGACGGCGCCGTGGATGTGCTTGACCGGAAGTGTGCGGCCAGAGCCGTCATGCCAGCGATTGATGGTGATGGCGAAGTGTGGGTCGGCCAGGGAGTGATGGGATTCCAGAACCGGGCTGGCGCTGGTTGCAGGTGGAAGTTCCAGCAAAGTGAGGCTACTGGCAAAACCGGAATGCGCTTGCAGGGCATAGA
>CAZDVY010000004.1:0-46920 GCA_964508935.1 uncultured Candidatus Competibacteraceae bacterium
GCAGGCTGCTTTCCTGAATCAGGGCTTGCGGATTCTCTGGATCGAGGGCGACCGCTTGCCGGGCCGAGGCCAACGCTCCGTCCAGATCGAATTCGGCCTGTTGCGCCCAGCTCAGACTGATCCAGGCAGCAGGGGCGGAGGGATTCGCGGCGATGGCTCGTTCCGCATCGGCCCGCGCCTCCGCTCGCCGATTCTGCGCCAGTTCGAGATTGGAGCGCAGGCTGTAGGCGTTGGCGTTGCGCGGGTCCAGCGCCAGCGCTCGGTCAATCGCCTGCCGCGCCGCATCGACCTGACCGGCCAGGAGATGCTGTTGGGCGGTCTGCGTCCAGTCGCGGGAGGATTGCGGGTCGGCGCGTTCCCCCGAATCGCCGACCGCATCGGGATAGTAAAGCGACCATTGCACGGCGTCGCGCGGATTGAGCAGCACCGTCTTGCGCGGGGCTTCGCCAAGGCGAACATCCGCTTGTTCATTCGCCGCGACCAGGACGTTGCCCTGGGGGTTGCCAAATTCCACCAGGCCGTTCAGCACCGCCAGCCGCGCCGAATCCTGCGGACCCAGCGCCAGCGTGAATTCCGTGCCGCGAATGGTGGCGGTGGCTGGCACGGTCTGGATTTCCAGCGGTTCGCCGCTGTTGCGCACCCAGATCTGGCCGCTCAGCAGGCGCAGGATGTTTTGCAACGTCTGGGAGGCAGTGGGGATAAAGCCTTCGGGCGGCGGAGCCGGGCGTTTGAGTTCCAGTTGGCTTTGAGCGTTAAGCTTGATTTGCGTCCCGCTGGACAACAGGATCGCCGCCCGGCTGCCTGCTCCCGTGCGCACGGTTTCTCCTGCCGCCAGAGCAGTTCCCACGCTCACCGGTTGCCAGCGCCCATCGCGCAACACATCCACCGCGCCCCGCACGCTGATGACTTCGCCGGCGCCTTCAGCCAGAGCCGGGCAGAATGGAACCAGACTGAAGATCAACCCGAAATAAACCCGGATCAGCCAAACGGGATGCCACCGACCACGAGGACTGCGCATGTTCTACCTCACCCACTACAAGGAACGGGCGCTGGCCTGGCGAAACGCTTCGCGCATTTCGTCGAAAGTTCGCGTTACTGGAAATTGCGGAAATTCATCGATCACGTTCTGCGGCGGGCGGAACAGAATCCCGGCGTCGGCTTCCGCCAGCATCGCCGTATCATTATAGGAATCGCCCGCCGCGATCACCCGGAAATTGAGGCCGTGGAACGCCCGCACCGCCTGCCGCTTGGAATCCGGCTGGCGCAACACATAGCCCACCACCCGGTCATCCGCCACCTCCAGCCGATGGCAGAACAGTGCTGGCCAGCCGAGCTGGCGCATCAACGGCATGGCGAATTCATAGTAAGTGTCGGAGAGAATCACCACCTGAAAGCGCTCGCGCAGCCAGTCCAGAAATTCCCGCGCCCCCTCCATGGGTCCCATCCCGGCGATTACTCGCTGAATGTCCGACAGCTTCAGCCCGTGCTGATCCAGCAGCGCCAATCGCCCACGCATTAATTCATCGTAATCGGGAATATCGCGGGTGGTCAGTCGCAGCGCCTCAATGCCGGTGCGCTCGGCGACGTTGATCCAGATTTCCGGAACCAGGACCCCTTCCAGGTCCAGACAAGCCAATTCCATGAGAAGCCCCCGTGAAAACAGTGAATGTTGTCTAATAGCCAGAACGGTAAAGAACGCTAAACCGTTCCCGCTATGACCGCAATAGCTCAGGCTCCATCAAGCAGGCCGACCAGTTGTTCCGTATTGAGCCGCAGCCGCAGCGCCAGCACCATGATCAGATCAATCGCCGCCTTGGGATTCTGCTCCAGGAACGGCATGAAATCCTTGCGCTGAATAATCAGCAACTCACAAGGCTCCAGAGTCACGGCGGTCGCCGAGCGGCCTCGCCCATCAAGCATGGCGATCTCGCCAACGATCTCTCCTACCCCCACCATACCTAGAACAACTTCCCGGCCATCTCCATCAGCCACGCTCACCTGGAGCCGGCCACTGGTCACTACCAGCATTTCGTCACCCGCGGAGGCTTTCTCAAAAACAACATATTTGCCCGGAAGCGTTATTGTGCGCGCCATCGCAATGATTTTCTCCAGATGAGCTGTAGAAAAATTGCGAAACAGAAAGCACTTGCGCAAAATATCCATTTTATGCTGCTGGGGAGCTGTCGGCGCCCGGCCCAGGGTCAGCGCCCCGTGCAACTGGCTGGCGATCAGCGGCCGCCTGATGCACACATAATCGGATTCGAGCAGGGGGGATGTCGAAGCCAGGATATGGGTCGCCTCCGGCTGATTTTGCCGATACTCATTCCAGAACAGCATCGCCCCCGGATCATCGGCATTGACGACGAAGATATCAGCGACCTCACTGTTCTCGGTCGTCCATCGGTAAACGGCATCCTGATTTCCGGCCACTGACAGAATATTGCGAATCATGCGGCGATCCTTTTCCGGAAACCCCAGTACACTGACGGACACTATTTTTGGCATGGCTCTAACCCCTTTTTTGAACCAGTGATGACGAATTAATCGACACGACAAATCCACAGGCGCTTGAGATCGGCGTTACAGCACTATAATGAACCTGCACGTCCAACTTGGACGGTCCCTGCCCCTTTGGCAGGACCCTGCAAATGCATCACATGACCTTGGCCATCACGCCCGGTTGGCGACCGCTGGCAGCGATTTCTCTGGCGATGGCGTTGGATTGTACCGCCAATTGAGCAACAGCGCTTCCCGCTACAACGACACTGGGGCTGTGACCGTCGCGGCGTTTGGGTCGATAACGGCTGCCGCGCCGAATTCACCCTGGACTATCACCTATGACCCTGTGTGACAAAGACGTTTAAATAGGCGATGCTGGCAGTCCATCGCCCCCTCTTTCCAACCCCTCCGGCATGGTCTAAAGTTGAAACGTCAAACGGACGACAACTCCGGGCATCCAGGAACTTACCGCGCGAATAAGCCATGGCGACCAATCCCAATAACGTTCTTACCCAGCCGGGCGGTCAACTGAGCGGGTTGGCCAGACAGATGGTGTTGAATCACCTGCTTGACGAAGCTGCTGCGATCAAGGCGATCGATCAATCGCGCCGGGAAAATCTGCCCTTCGTCGCCTATTTGGTGGATAACAAGCTGGCCCGCGACAAGGATATCGCCCGGCTGGCCTCACGCAGTTTCAATTTGCCGCTGTTCGACATCGACGCCCTGGACATCGACAAGGCCACCGTGCAACTGGTCGATGAGAAACTGCTCCGTCGGCATCATGCCCTGCCGCTGTACAAGCGGGGGCGGCGGTTGTTTATCGGCATCAGCGATCCCACCAATCAGCGGGTGCTGGAAGACATCAAGTTCCAGACCCGGCTCGATATTGAACCGGTCATCATCAGCGAGACCCAGTGGGTCAAGGCTATTGAAGGCGCGATTGACACCCAGTCGTCCGTCATGGTCGATCAGGACATTGGCGATCTCGATTTCAGCGCCGAGAACGATGCGAGCAGGGCCGAAACCACCCTGACCCAGTCTGACGCCGACGATGCGCCGGTGGTCCGATTCATCAACCAGGTCATCCTGCAGGCGATCAACCGGGGCGCTTCCGACATCCATTTTGAACCCTACGAAAAGATCTACCGGGTACGCTTTCGTCAGGATGGTATGCTGGACGAAATCTACAAGCCGCCGGTAACCATGGCTCCCCGGCTGGCGGCCCGTCTCAAGATCATGGCGCAGCTCGATATCGCCGAACGCCGGGTGCCGCAGGACGGGCGCCTCAAACTCTATCTGACCAAACAGCGCGCCATCGACTTCCGCGTCAACACCATGCCGACGCTGTGGGGCGAAAAGGTAGTGCTGCGTTTGCTCGACTCTACCAGCGCACAAATGGGCATCGATGCGCTGGGTTACGAGCCGCATCAGAAGGAGTTGTTCCTGAAGGCCATCCACAGACCGCAAGGCATGGTGCTGGTGACCGGCCCCACCGGCAGCGGCAAGACCGTATCGTTGTACACCGCACTCAATATTCTCAATACCTCGGAAGTCAATATTTCGACTGCTGAAGACCCGGTTGAAATCAATTTGCCGGGCATCAACCAGGTCAATGTCAACCCCAAGGTGGGCATGACCTTCGCTAACGCCCTGCGCGCCTTTCTGCGTCAGGACCCCGACATCGTCATGGTCGGTGAAATCCGCGATCTGGAAACCGCCGAAATCGCCATCAAGGCGGCCCAGACCGGCCACATGGTGCTATCCACCCTGCATACCAACAGCGCACCCCAGGCCCTCAACCGGCTGATGAATATGGGGGTCGCGCCCTACAACATTGCATCCAGCGTCACCTTGATCATCGCACAACGCCTTGGACGGCGCCTGTGCCCACAATGCAAGGAACAGGCGCATATCCCGGTGGAGGAACTGATCAATCAGGGTTTCCGCAAGGATGAACTCAAGGAATTGACGGTCTACAAGGCCGTGGGTTGCGATCAGTGCAGTCGGGGTTACAAGGGCCGGATCGGCATCTATGAAGTCATGCCGCTGTCCGATGAAATGGGCCGGATCATCATGGAAGGCGGCAACTCGATCCAGATCGCCGACCAGGCGCGCCGTGAGGGTATCAACGATCTGCGCCAGTCGGGCCTGAACAAGGTCCGCATGGGCGTGACCAGTCTCGAAGAAATCAACCGGGTAACAACGGAATAACCGCCGTGGCTAAACAACCGAAGCTGGCTAAAGCCAGGAAGAAGGAAGAAGAGCCGACTTTTAAATGGGAAGGCACTGATAAACGGGGAGTCCGGGTCAAGGGCGAACTGCGGGGCCACAACCCGAACCTGATCAAGGCTGAATTGCGCCGGCAGGGCATTGTACCCCTGAGCGTCAGGAAAAAGGCCAAGCCGCTGTTTACCTTCGGCGATAGTATTGTGCCGAAGGATATCATGCTGTTTACCCGCCAGTTGTGCACCATGCTGTCGTCCGGTATTGCCGTCGTGCAGGCGCTGGACATGGTCGGCCACAGCAACCGCAAACCCAAGGTCAAGGAACTGATCTTAAGTATCAAGGCCGAGGTGGAAAGCGGCACCGCCTTGTCGAAAGCCTTCGCCAAGCACCATCTGTATTTTAATGATCTCTATTGCAGCCTGGTGCATGCCGGTGAGGAAGCGGGCGTTCTTGAGGTGTTGCTGGACAAGATTGCGACTTATCTGGAAAAGTCCGAGGCGTTGAAAGCCAAGGTCAAGAAGGCGCTAACCTATCCAGCCATCGTTCTGATCTTCGCTTTTGTCGTCACGGCGATCCTGCTGCTTTTCGTTATTCCCACCTTCGAAGATCTGTTCAAGGGTTTCGGCGCGGAACTGCCAGCGCTGACTAAATTCGTCATTGATTTGTCCGGATTTTTCCAGAAATACTGGTACTTTATCCTTGGCGGGCCGGTGGTCGCCATTGTCGGATTTCTGGAAGCACGCAAGCGTTCGCGGACATTCTATCAATGGCTGGATCGTATGATCCTGCAAGTGCCGCTGATCGGTGATCTGGTTGCGACCTCAGCCAATGCCCGCTTCGCCCGCACCCTCTCCACCCTCTTCAGCGGTGGTGTACCACTGGTGGACGCTCTGCAGAGCGTGGCCGGCGCCACTGGTAACTATGTCTATGAAAAAGCCGTGTTGGAAATGCGCGAATCGGTCTCTATCGGTCAGCAGCTCAATTTCGCCATGCGCCAGAGCAGCTTGTTTCCCGATATGGTGATCCAGATGGTGGCTATCGGTGAGGAAGCCGGTTCACTGGGCGACATGCTGGCCAAGGTGGCGGATTTCTATGAGGCGGAAGTTGATCAAAAGGTGGATACGCTGACCACCATGATTGAACCCATGCTGATGGCGTTTCTGGCGGGTGTGGTGGGTACGCTCGTGGTTGCTATGTATCTGCCGATCTTCAAATTGGGAGCAGCCATCTGACGGTGGCCTGCCAATGGATCTGATAGAACTGCTGGCCAGCTCCCCAGGGCTGTTTGTGATCCTGGCCGCGCTGCTGGGTTTGATCGTCGGCAGCTTTTTGAACGTCGTCATTCATCGCCTGCCCTTGATGATGGAGCGGGAATGGCGGACGCAGTGTGCGGAACTGCTGGGACAACCCGCGTCGGGCAGCGATCAGCCCGTGCTGAACC
The DNA here is from genome assembly GCA_964508935.1 of uncultured Candidatus Competibacteraceae bacterium. Lineage (GTDB taxonomy): Bacteria > Pseudomonadota > Gammaproteobacteria > Competibacterales > Competibacteraceae > UBA2383. The sequence goes on from CAZDVY010000004.1 coordinate 6,167, forward strand.
TGTGGCGACCGCGTTCGCGCTGTCCGCAATGCGGGCACTTGATCAGCGCTGTAGAGAATATTCCGCTGCTCAGTTATGCGTTGCAGCGTGGCCGCTGCGCCCATTGCCGCACCGCGATCAGCCTTCAGTATCCATTGGTAGAAGCAGCGAGCGGATTACTGGCCGGTATCGTCGCCTGGAAATTCGGCTTTGGCTGGCCGGCGGCGGCGGCGCTGATTTTTACCTGGATGCTGCTGGCTGCCAGCGTCATCGACTTTCGCCACCAATTATTGCCTGACGATTTGACCCTGCCCTTGCTCTGGCTGGGGCTGGGCGTTGCACTCTTTGGCCTGTTTGCCGATTTGCCCAGCGCGGTAATCGGCGCCATGGCCGGTTATCTGGCTCTCTGGTCGGTTTATCAGGCGTTCCGGCTGCTGACCGGCAAGGAAGGCATGGGCTTTGGCGATTTCAAGCTGCTGGCGGCGCTGGGCGCCTGGACCGGCTGGCAGTACCTGATCACCATCGTCATCCTGTCCTCGCTGGTGGGCGCAGTGTTCGGGCTGACGCTGATCCTGTTTCGCCGACGGGATCGTCAGATTCCCATGCCGTTTGGCCCATTCTTAGCCGCTGCTGGCTGGATCGTCCTGTTATGGGGCGAATTGATTAATCAAGCCTATCTGCGCTGGCTGGGCGGATGACCACGCTAGTCGTCGGGTTAACTGGCGGTATCGGCAGCGGCAAGACCGCCGTCAGCGACCTCTTTGCCCGTTATGGCGTTCCGGTGATCGATACTGATGTGATCGCCCGGGAACTGGTCGAGCCGGGCCAGCCGGCGCTGGCGGAGATTGCTGCCGAATTCGGACCGGAGTGTCTGGATGGCAGGGGCGGCCTGGATCGCATCCATCTTCGCCAGCGGGTGTTTACCGATGAGGCCGGTCGCAGGCGACTGGAAGCGATTCTGCATCCCCGGATTCGCGCAGTGACGCGAGAACGTATTGCTGCTCTAACCACGCCGTATTGCCTGCTGGTGATTCCGTTGCTGGTGGAAACCGGCATGACCGATCTGGTTGACCGGGTGCTGGTAGTGGATGCGTCCGAAGCGGAACAAATTCACCGGGTGATGGCGCGTGATCAAATCGACGAGATTCAAGCCCGGCGAATTCTGGCTGCCCAGGCGAGTCGCCGCCAGCGGTTGGCGCTGGCGAATGAGGTTTTAGAAAACACTGGGGATTTTGCCGACCTGGAACGACGGATTGCCGACTTGCATCCTTATTATTTGCGGTTGGCGGCTGAACGATTTTTCTGATGGCCGTTCTTCACTATATTCATCATGAGGCTTTGCTGTGTCCCAGGCTATCTGCTACGAGCAGCCACTCAACGAGCGTGCGCGCGCCCTGTTGCGGTTGGAATTTCTGTTCCAACAGGTCGATCACGCCATAGCCGGCTACTCGACCTGGGACAGCCGCGCGGCGTTGCAGGGCCTGTTTGATATTCTTGCCGTCACCGGGCGCAATGAATTCAAAAAGGAGCTGCTTAAGGAACTGGAACGGCATACCGCTACGCTGGGTCGCCTGCGGCAAAGCCCTGGCGTTGATGCACTGATGCTGTCGGACGTATTGGCGGAAATCGGCGAGGTCATCCATCAGATTCACCGGACGAATAGCCTGGCGCTGGATATCGTGCGCCAGAATGAGTTTCTTGGCGTAACCCAGAAGCGTTTTCAGGTTCCAGGCGGCGCCTGTCAGTTTGACCTGCCAGCGCTGCATTACTGGTTGCAGCAGGAGCTGGAAGTTCGCAACCGGTGCGTACAAGAATGGCTGGCGCCGTTCGCGCCGATGCGGGAAGCGGTTTTCCTGGTGTTGCGATTGATCCGCGCCAGCGCCATGCTCCAGCCGGAAACGGCGGTGAATGGATTCTTCCAGCGCGCCCTGGATGCGAACGCGCCCAATCAACTGATTCGGGTCTGTCTGCCGCTTGACGAAACCCGATTTCCCGAAATCAGCGGTGGTCGTCACCGTTTTACCATCCGCTTCCTGGAGCAACCCGATCCCAACCGCCGGGCGGTCGCTAGTTCGTCCGATGTCACTTTTGAACTGGCCTGCTGCGTTATCTAAACGCCCCCCCAGCAGGGGAGAGAATTCCGCGCAAGGCCACGATAACAGGCTGATCTGCCTTGGGAAAAGTGAAGTCTGCCAGCTCTGCGGTTGAAACCCAGGCCAGCCGTTGCCCTTCCCGGCCATGCGGTTCGCCTTGCCAAGCCGTCACTCGCCACACGTCCAGCCATACTGCCTTGTCGGGATAGGCGTGATGTACTTGCAACCAAGGTTCAGCGTCCTGGACCGCGACGCCCAATTCTTCGTGCAACTCACGGTTCAGCGCCGCTGCAACCGATTCCCCCTCTTCCACCTTGCCGCCGGGAAACTCCCACAATCCCCCCTGATGAACGTGATCCGGCCGGCGGGTAATCAGCACTTGGTCCGCCGGGCTGATCAGGATGCCAACGGCGACATGAACAGGACTCATGTCCGATACTCAGCATTGATGCGCACGTAGTCGAAAGAGAAGTCGGTGGTCCAAAGCCGCGCGGTGGCTACGCCCCGACCCAGTTCCACCCGGATGACTATGTCAGGGCGGGCCATCACTTGCTGACCTTGGGCCTCCGTGTAGTCCGGGGCGCGTCCACCGGCGCAGACGATGCAGGTTTCATCCAGATGAATGATCACCCGTTCCAGATCAAGATCGGTCAGCCCAGCCCGACCTACTGCCGCCAGAATCCGTCCCCAGTTGGGATCGGAAGCGAAGAAGGCCGTTTTAACCAACGGCGAATGGGCGATGGTGTAGGCGACCTGCCGGCATTCGGCGACGTCCCGTCCGCCTTCAACCTGGACGGTGATGAATTTGGTCGCGCCCTCGCCATCGCGGATGATCGCTTGCGCCAGTTCAATGCAGACGGTGCGCACGGCCTCGGCAAATCCAGCATAGTCTTCACCTTGCGGCGGAATCGCCGCGCCGGATTGACCCGTCGCCAGCAGCACGAGGGCGTCGTTGGTCGAAGTGTCGCCATCCACGGTGATGGCGTTGAAGGAGTCGGCGACCGCTGCGTTGAGAATGCGCTGCAAGAGCGCTTGATCCACCACGGCGTCCGTGGCGACGAACGCCAGCATCGTCGCCATATTCGGGCAAATCATCCCGGCACCCTTGGCGATGCCGGTCACCGTGACCGGGCGACCGTTTACCGTCAGATGTTGCGACGCCCATTTAGGCCGGGTGTCAGTGGTCATGATGCCGTGCGCCGCTTCCATCCAGCCTTCTGGCTGCAACGCCGTCAGCGCTGCCGGTAAACCGGCAATCAATCGTTCCACCGGCAACGGTTCGCCGATGACGCCAGTAGAAAATGGCAATACTTCTTCAGGCCGGCAGCCGACGCGCTCCGCCAGCGCCTGGCAGGTCGCTTCCACGTCGATCAGTCCCTGAGCGCCGGTTCCGGCATTGGCGTTGCCGGTGTTGATCACCAGATAGCGGGGGGCCGTTGCCGCCAGGTGCACCCGCGCCACGCTGACCGGCGCGGCGCAAAAAGCGTTTTGGGTGAAAACAGCCGCCGCCCGGGTTCCCGCCGCGACCTCAATGACCACCAGATCACGGCGGTCAGGATACTTGATGCCGGCGCAGGCGACGCCGAGCCGAACGCCGGCAACCGTAAAGGGTTCCATAGCAGTGTCCTAAAAACGCCCCTCACCCTTGCGGGAGAGGGGTTAGGCAGGGGTGAGGGAGTTAATCCAACTGACCGTGGCAGTGCTTGTATTTCTTGCCGGAACCACAGGGACAGGGTTCGTTGCGCCCGACCTTGCGCCCATCCCGGACAAACGGAGTATGCGCTTCTTCCTGCTGCCGGCGAATTTCGATGCCCGATCCATCATCTCCACTCTCGCCTTCCGTTAATGCCGAAGCTGCCTCGGCATGTTCAAAATGCAGGGCAGCGGGACGGCGCGGTGCGGGAAGCGGTTCCGGTTCAGTCTGAAATTGCGCCCGCACCAGGAAGCTGATGGCTTCGTGATGAATACGCTGCACCAGCGCCTGAAACATCTCGAACGCTTCGCGTTTGTACTCTTGCTTGGGATTTTTCTGGGCGTAGCCGCGTAGATGAATACCCTGACGCAGATAATCCATGGCAGCCAGATGTTCACGCCAGTGACTGTCCAGCACTTGCAGCAGCACCGACTTCTCAAACTGTCGCATCCACGGCCCGCCCACCAGCGCTTCCTTGGCGGCATAGGCCTGTTCCAGTTCGGCGTGAATCCGCTCCCGCAATGGTTCTTCGTGCAGATTGGAATCAGCGTCCAGCCAGGCGCGAATCGGCAGTGGCAGGCCAAACTCCCTGGACAGCGCTTCCTCCAGTCCGGGCACGTTCCACTGCTCTTCCAGGCTGTGCGGCGGGATGTAGGGATCGATGGTCTGCTTGAGAATATCGATACGCATCTCCTTGAGCGTCGCCGAGACATCTTCAGCTTCCATCAATTCGTTGCGCCAGGCGTACATCACCTTGCGCTGGTCGTTGGCGACATCATCGAATTCCAGCAGATTCTTGCGGATATCGAAGTTATGGGCTTCCACTTTGCGCTGGGCGTTCTCAATCGCCTTGGTGACCCAGGGATGCTCAATCGCTTCATTTTTCTGCATGCCCAGTTTCTGCATCAGCCCGGACACGCGGTCGGAGGCGAAGATCCGCAGAAGGTTGTCTTCCAGCGACAGGTAGAAACGACTAGAGCCGGGATCGCCCTGGCGCCCGGAGCGGCCACGCAACTGATTATCGATGCGCCGCGATTCATGGCGCTCGGTGCCGATCACATGCAGACCGCCAGCGGCGACCACCTGTTCATGACGCTGCTGCCAGGCCTGGCGCACCGCCTCGCGCTCGGCTTCGCCGGCTTCCGGCTCCAGTACTTTCAATTCCGCTTGCAGGTTGCCGCCCAGCACGATATCCGTACCGCGTCCGGCCATGTTGGTGGCGATGGTGACGCCGCCCGGACGCCCGGCCTGCACGATGATTTCTGCTTCCCGCTCGTGCTGCTTGGCGTTAAGCACGGCGTGGGGGATTTTTTCCTTGTCCAGCATCGTGGAGAGTAGTTCCGACACCTCGATGGAGGTGGTGCCGACCAGCGTCGGCTGACCACGCTTCTGACAATCGCGAATGTCCTCCAGCACAGCGTCGTATTTTTCCGCCTGGGTCAGGAATACCAGGTCGCCGTGATCTTTGCGGATCATCGGCATGTGGGTGGGAACGACGATCACTTCCAGACCGTAGATTTGCTGGAACTCGAAAGCTTCAGTGTCGGCGGTGCCGGTCATGCCAGCCAGCTTGCCGTACAGACGGAAGTAGTTCTGGAAGGTGATTGACGCTAGCGTTTGATTTTCAGCCTGAATCGGTACGCCTTCCTTGGCTTCGATGGCCTGGTGCAGACCGTCCGACCAGCGTCGGCCCGGCATGGTGCGGCCGGTGAATTCATCGACGATAATCACCTCGCCATTGCGCACGATGTATTCCACATCGCGGTGAAACAGGGCATGGGCGCGCAGACAGGCGTTCAGATGATGGAAGACGCCAAGGTGGGCGGCGTCGTACAGACTTTCGCCTTCGCGCAACAATCCCGCCGCCAGCAACAGGTCCTCAACCTTTTGGTGGCCGTCCTCGGTCAGATAGACCTGCTTGACCTTCTCATCCACTGAGTAGTCGCCCGGTTCTTCTTCTTCCTTCTGCCGGGTCAGGCGGGGCACGATCTCATTGATGCGCCGGTACAGTTCGGAGCTTTCTTCCGCAGGGCCGGAGATAATCAATGGGGTACGGGCTTCGTCGATCAGGATGGAGTCCACCTCGTCGACCAGCGCGTAGTGCAGTGCCCGCTGCACCTTCTGCTCCAGGCCAAACGCCATGTTGTCGCGCAGGTAGTCAAAGCCGTACTCGTTATTGGTGCCGTAGGTGATGTCGGCGTTATAGGCAGCACGCTTTTCATCAGGACTCATGCCGGCGATGACTACTCCCACCGTCATACCCAGGAAACGGTAGATTTGCCCCATCCAGTCGGCGTCGCGGCGGGCCAGATAATCGTTGACCGTGACGATGTGAACGCCCTTGCCAGTTAGAGCGTTCAAGTAAACCGGCAGGGTGGCGACCAGGGTCTTGCCTTCGCCGGTGCGCATTTCGGCGATTTTGCCCTCATTAAGCACCATGCCGCCGATCAACTGTACATCGAAATGGCGCATGTCCAGGGTGCGTCGGCTGGCTTCGCGCACGACGGCGAAGGCTTCCGGCAACAGGGCATCGAGCGTTTCACTTTTGGCTAGGCGGGTTTTAAATTCTTCTGTCTTGGCGCGCAAGTCGGCGTCGCTCAAGGCCGCAACGCCAGGTTCCAGGGCGTTGATGCGGTCTACGGCCTTGCGCATCTTGTGGATCACGCGGTCATTACGGCTGCCAAACAGGGTTTTGAGAATATTCATCAATCAAGGGCCTTTCATGTCGTCGCGCAACTCAAACAGCAGGCAATGATACCCCAGCAGCGGTTTTTTTGCCCGACCGACGAGAGCGCCATAGCTAAACGGCTTTCCGGGATCAGGCCGGAAAGCCGTTAAGGGATGACGCGGGTAGAGAAGAAGCAGGGAGGACCGTTCAGCGCGTCGCCTGAGCCGGTTGCAGGTAGGAAATCGGCGCTTGCCGTTCATCGCTGAAGGTCACTTCTTCCCAGGCGGTGCGGTCGGCCAGCAATTCCCGGAGCAAGCGATTGTTCAGCGCATGGCCGGATTTGTAGCCCGTGAATGCGCCGATCAGGCTGTGGCCCAACAGATACAGATCACCGATGGCATCGAGAATTTTGTGCTTGACGAACTCATCCTCGTAGCGCAGCCCGTCTTCGTTCAAAATCCGGTAATCGTCAATGACAATGGCGTTGTCCAGCGTCCCGCCCAGCGCCAGCTGCCGCTCACGCAGGTACTCGATATCACGCAGGAAACCGAAGGTGCGCGCCCGGCTGACTTCCTTGACAAACGAGGTGGTGGAGAAATCAACCGCCGCGTGCTGGTTGCGGCCCCGGAACAGTGGATGATCGAAGGCGATGGTGAACTCGACCTTGAAGCCCGGAAACGGATCAAACCGCGCCTGCTTGTCATCGTCCTCGACCATGATCGGCTTGCGGATGCGAATGAAGCGCTTGGGAGCGTTCTGCTCCTCAATCCCCGCGGACTGGATCAGAAACACGAACGGTCCGGCGCTGCCATCCATGATCGGCACTTCCGCCGCGCTGACGTCGACGTAGGCATTGTCGATGCCCAGCCCGGCGAACGCCGATAAAAGATGTTCAACCGTGGAAATGCGGATTTTTCCCTTGGCCAGCGAGGTGGAGAGTTGCGTATCCCCGACATTTTGCGGGCAGGCCTTGATCTCCACCGGTTCGGGCAGGTCGACTCGCCGGAAAACAATGCCCCGGTCGGGCGCCGCCGGTCGCAAGGTGATATAGACCTTTTCGCCGGTATGAAGACCGACGCCGGTGGCCCGAATGGCGTTTTTCAAGGTTCTCTGCCTAATCATGTTAGGTCCCCCAACACGTCAATTGATCTGGAGCATGACGGCGCGATTTCATCATGCGTTGCGGCAAAGATACCGCACTTCGTGGCAATATTGCAACTTTTGTTTCCCTTTCGCAACTTTTTATGTTGCTAACTTGCGAAACCATACTCCAGGATCAAAATCCAGCGCACGCAAATCAGGAACGAGAGCTGGCAAGCAGGGGGCGATGACCACGCGACTTATTCCGCCTGCCGGCGCAAGAAAGCGGGAATATCCAGATACTCCAGATCGGGGTCGCTCCGTTCCCGCTCGCTTACGCCATCGCCGACTGCCCGACGCATCGGCGTGGGCGATCGCTGTGGCTCATAGCGGGGATGGCTGTCTGCATCGCCGCGCAACAAATTGATGGTGGGAATCCGTGATTCCCGATCGCGTCCCACAGACTTGGCGGCCGGCGCGCCCTGGCCGATGCCGGTAGCAACAATCGTCACCCGCAGCTCATTTTTCATCTCATGATCAATCGTCGTACCGACCACCACGTTAGCGTCATCGGAGGCGAGATCCTTGATGGTGTTACCGACCTCTTCGAACTCGCCGATGGTCATATCCATACCGCCGGTGATGCTGACGAGCAGACCCTTGGCGCCGGCCAGATTGACGTTTTCCAGCAGCGGGCTGGCAATGGCCGACTCGGCGGCTTCGCGGGCGCGGCCATCGCCGACCGCCCGCCCGGTGCCCATCATCGCCATGCCCATTTCCGACATCACCGTGCGCACGTCGGCGAAATCCACATTGATCAGACCGGGATTGGTGATCAGTTCGGCAATGCCTTGCACAGCGCCCAGCAGCACATCGTTCGCCGCCTTGAACGCATCCAGCAGACTGGCGCTCTTGCCCAACACGGTCAGCAGTTTTTCATTGGGGATGATAATGAGGGAATCGACCGCCTTGCTCAGTTCGGCGACCCCGCGCAGCGCCACTTCCATGCGCTTTCTGCCTTCAAACGGGAAGGGTTTAGTGACGACCGCGACGGTCAGAATGCCCATCTCCCGGGCCAGTTCCGCGACGACCGGGGCAGCGCCGGTGCCGGTGCCGCCGCCCATACCGGCGGTGATGAACACCATGTCAGCGCCCTGCAAGACTTCCCGGATGCGCTCACAATCCTCCTGGGCCGACTGCCGGCCTACATCCGGGTTGGCGCCCGCGCCCAGTCCTTTAGTGATGTTGGTGCCGATCTGCAACGTGACCGGCACCGAACAGGTTTTCAGCGCCTGAGCATCGGTGTTGGCGCAGATAAAGTCCACCCCCTCAATATTGGCGCCCAGCATATGCTGTACAGCGTTACTACCGCCGCCGCCTACACCGATGACTTTGATCACTTCATTTTTCGACTGGGAATCCATAATCTCAAACATAACCGTTTCTCCTCAAACAATGGTCTCGACCCGACATTCAGCAAAACCCAACCCCTAAAAATTCCCCTGGAACCAGCTTCTCATCCGGGCCCACAAGCCCTTGCGGCCCGCTCGCAACACCGGCGCTGGCTTGTTCAGCGGCCGGTTTTCGTTACCAAACAGCAGCAATCCCACGGCGGTGGCATATACCGGATTGCGCACTAATTCGTGCAGACCGGTGACATCATGCGGCAACCCCAAACGGACTGGCATGTGAAAGACATCCTCCGCCAATTCCACGACGCCTTCCATTTTGGCGCTGCCACCGGTGAGCACGATGCCGGCGGCAATCAAATTCTCGAAGCCGCTGCGCTGCAACTCCTTCTGGGCGAATTCAAAAAATTCTGCGTAGCGCGGCTCTACCACCTCAGCCAGGTCATAGCGGGAAAAGGACCGCGCGGCCCGATCACCGACGCTGGCGACATCGATCCGTTCATTGGGTCCGGTCAGATGCTTGAGGCAGCAGGCATGCTGAATCTTGATGTCCTCTGCTGACTGGGTCGGGGTGCGGAAGGCGACCGCAATATCGTTGGTCACCTGATCGCCGGCAATAGGAATTACTGCGGTATGACTGATCGCGCCATGAGTGAACACCGCCAGGTCGGTGGTGCCGCCGCCGAGATCGAGCAGACAAACGCCCAGCTCCTTTTCGTCCGGGTTCAACACCGCCCGGCTGGAGGCGAGTTGCTGCAGGATGATGTCATCCACCTCCAGTCCGCAGCGCTGGACGCACTTGACGATATTCTGCACGGCGCTGACCGCGCCGGTCACGATATGCACCCGCGCCTCCAACCGCACCCCGGACATGCCAACCGGGTCCTGAATCCCTTCCTGACCATCGATGATGAATTCCCGAGGCAGAATGTGCAGAATTTTCTGATCGGTCGGAATGGCTACCACCTGCGCCGCTTCAATCACTCGCTCGACGTCTTCCGGGGTGACTTCCTGATCCTTGATGGCGGTGACGCCATGGGAATTGAGGCCACGAATATGGCTGCCGGAAATGCCGGTGTAGGCGGAATGGATCCGACAGCCTGCCATGCGCTCGGCTTCGTCCACTGCGTGCTGGATCGACTGGACGGTCGATTCGATATTGACCACCACGCCCTTTTTCAGGCCCCGCGACGGATGAGCGCCGATGCCGACGACTTCAATCTCGCCTCCGGCATCGACCTCGCCGACGATGACCACCACCTTCGAGGTGCCGATATCAAGTCCAACGATCAGATTTTTATCTTCTTTTCTGGCCATGACCGCTCCATTTTTCGCAATCGCCTAGCCCGCCGCCGGAGTGGGCGGTTCCACCACTTTCCAGCGCACGGCAAAGCCATTGCCATAGCGCAAATCCACCACCGCGATCCGGTCGATCTGGGCAGACAGCATGCGTGGATAGAGTTGCGCCAACCGCCGCAACCGCTGTTCAAACTGATCACGCCCGACATGTACTTCCAGGCCGTTATCGAAGGTCAGCCACCAGGCCCGGCGTTCGTCCTGCCGCAGCTTGGTCAGGCGCAATCCCATGGGTTCAAACAATCTGCGAATTTCGCCATAGATTTTAATCAGCGCCTTTTCGTGGCCTTCCGGCCCGGCCAGTTGCGGCCAAGGACCCGGTTGACGCACGATCGGTGGCCGAAAACGCTGGCCGTTGACATCGACCATCTCGCCCTCGCCCCAGTAGCCGAAAGCAACCCGCTCGCGCAATTCGATATCCACGACATCCGGCCACCAGCGTCGCACCGCTACGGTTTCGATCCAAGGATTGGCGGCCAGCGCGGCGCGCAGGACATCCAAATCCGCCATGAAGAAATTCTGGTTCAGCACCTTGCCGGCGACCGGCTGTAAATCCGCCTTGGCCAAATTGCGCAACTCGCCATCAATGCGCACATGACGCAGGGGAAAGGCATGCGGATCCCGTAATTTCTGACTGCCGACCCATAGCCCCCAGCCGACACCGGCCAGCACCAGCGCCACGCCCAGCCAGCGCAGCGGCGGTCCCCAGGTTGCTTTCCACTGTCCCGGCGTCGGCGGGACCTCCCGCCTGAGCGGCGTCGCGCCCCGGTGACGTCGTTTCTTTGCGAATCGCATCCTGCTCTCCATTCAGCGTGTTGCGTCCGCCCCGGCTGTTTCGGTCAGGCTGGTTTCCAGAATGCGCCAAACCAGATCCTCAAAATTCAGGCCGGCGACCCGCGCCGCCATCGGGACCAGACTGTGATCGGTCATGCCGGGTACGGTGTTCACTTCCAGCAGCCAAGGCTGGCCTTGGTGATCCAGTATCAGATCCACCCGGCCCCAGCCGGAGCCATCCACTGCAGCGAATGCCTGGCGGACCAAGTCGCGCAGTTGCGCTTCCTGCGCTTCCGGCAGGCCGCAGGGGCAAAGATAACGGGTATCGTTGGCGTGGTACTTGGCTTCGTAATCGTAGAACTCGCGGGGCGTTTCCAGCCGGATCAGCGGCAGCGCCTCGCCCTGCAACAGCCCGCCGGTGTATTCCTGGCCCTGAATCCAAGGTTCTACTAACACCGGTGAATCACAGGCCGCCGCCCGTTCCCAAGCGGTCTGGAACTGCGCAGGGTCATTGACCCGGCTGATGCCGATGCTGGAGCCTTCGCGGGAGGGCTTGACCGCCAGCGGCAAACTCAACTCGTTCGCCGCTGCCGCCAGTTCCGCGGCGCTGGCGACCAGTCGGCAGGGCGGGGTCGGCAAACCGACACCCAGCCAAATCTGTTTGGTGCGCAACTTGTCCATGCCCAGCGCCGAGGCCAGCACGCCGCTGCCGGTGTAGGGCAGGCCGAGGATTTCCAGTGCGCCCTGAATCACGCCATCCTCGCCGCCGCGTCCGTGCAGGGCGATGAAGGCCCGGTCAAAGCCGCCCTTGCCCAGCACCCGGGAAATGTCGCGGTCCGCATCGACGCCATGCGCATCGACGCCTTGCGCCTGCAAAGCCCGGAGTACCGCCTGGCCGCTGACCAGAGAAACCGCCCGCTCCGCCGACCAGCCGCCCATCAGAACCGCGACTTTGCCAAATTCCGCCGGATCGGTGACCGTGCGTTGTTGTGTCTGCTGCATCCGCGCTCTCCAAAATGATTGAGAAATCAGCGACTAGTGGGCTGGGGCAGGCCGTCGCGGATCAACTGCGCCGCCATGACCCCGATGTCGCCAGCGCCCATCAATAACAACACATCGCCGTCGCGCAGCAAGCCCGGCAAGGCGGCGGGCAAATCGGCGGTCTGCTCGACGAATACTGGATCGACTTTGCCACGAATGCGGATCGCCCGGCTCAGGCTGCGTCCATCCGCGCCGGCAATGGGTTTTTCCCCCGCCGGATACACGTCCAGCAGAATCAGCGCGTCAACTTCAGCGAGCACCTGAGCGAAGTCATCGAACAGATCGCGGGTGCGGGTGAAGCGGTGCGGTTGGAAGGCCAGCGCCAGCCGCCGTTCCGGCCAGGCGCCGCGCACGGCTTCCAGCACCGCTTGAATTTCCCGGGGATGGTGACCGTAGTCCTCCATCACCGTCGCGCGCCCGCCGTCGGGCAGGGGCAATTCGCCGTGCAGTTGAAAGCGCCGGCCAATGCCCTGGAAGTTCATCAACGCCCGGCGAATCGCGGTTTCCGACACGCCTAGTTCGTGAGCGACGGCGATAGCGGCCAGCGCGTTCAATACGCTGTGCCGGCCCGGCAGATTCAGCGTCACCGGCAGCGGGTCGCGCAGGTTGGGCAGGTGGGCGAGAAACCGGGTGCGCAAGCCTTCGCGCACGATGTCGCTGGCCCGCGCATCGCAATCCTCGGTAAAGCCGTAGCTCAACACTGGGCGGCTCAGGCGCGGCAGAATCGCCCGCACCTGGGGATCGTCGGCGCACAGCACCGCCAGTCCGTAAAACGGCAGATGGTGGAGAAATTCAACAAAGGTTTCCCGCAGCCGCTCGAAGTCGCCGCCGTAGGTCGGCAGATGGTCGGCGTCGATATTGGTGACGACGGCGATCATCGGCTGCAAAAACAGGAATGAGGCGTCGCTTTCATCGGCCTCGGCGACCAGATAGCGGCCCGCGCCCAGTCGGGCGTTGGCCCCGGCGCTGTTCAGGCGCCCGCCGATGACGAAAGTCGGGTCCAAGCCGCCCTCGGCGAGCAGGCTGGTGATTAAACTGGTGGTGGTAGTTTTGCCGTGGGTGCCGGCGATGGCGATGCCATAGCGGAAGCGCATCAGCTCGGCCAGCATCTCGGCGCGGGGCACCACCGGAATGCGCGCCGCCCGCGCCGCGATCACTTCGGGATTGTCCTCAGCCACCGCGCTGGAAATTACCACCGCGTCGCAGCCAGTAATATGTTCGGCGGTGTGGCCGGGACGGATGATTGCGCCCAACTGCGCCAGACGCGCCGTGACCGCGCTGGCGCGCAAGTCGGAGCCGGACACGCTGTAGCCGAGATTCAGCAGCACTTCGGCGATGCCGCTCATGCCGGATCCGCCGATGCCGACGAAGTGAACATGGCGGATGCGGCGCATGTCGCGCCAAGCTTCGGGAATCGTCGCCAATGCGGGTTTTTCCATGAGTTCAGAGATAAATTAGTGGGCGGCCTGATCGAGGCAGGCTTGCGCCACTTGTTCAGCCGCGTCGATTTTAGCCAGGCAACGCGCTGCTTCGGCCATGCGCAGCAATCGGTCAGGATCAGCCAGCAACTCTTTGAGCAGCGCCGCCAGTCGCTCCACCGTCAATTCCGCCTGCTGGCAAATCAGCGCCGCGCCATCACGCTCCAGGAAACGGGCATTGGCGGTCTGATGATCGTCTACCGCGAACGGGAACGGCACGAGAATCGCACCCACACCGCTTGCCGCCAGTTCGGCAATGGTCAGCGCGCCGGCCCGGCACAGCACCAGATCGGCCCAGCCATAGGCTTGCGCCATGTCGTCGATAAACGGCGTTAACCGCGCTGCAATTCCGGCGTCCCGGTAAGCGGTTTCGGCGGCCTGGTGCAACTGACCGCCGGCCTGATGCCAGACCTCGGGCCGTTCACCCTCCGCCAGCAACGCCAGCGCCGCTGGAACCAATTGATTCAACGCCAGCGCGCCCTGACTGCCGCCCAAGATCAGCAGCCGCCGGGAACCCTGGCGGCCCGTGAACCGCTCCGCCGGCGGTGGCAGTTGCGCAATAGACGCCCGCACCGGATTGCCGACCGTAATCGCCCGCCGTTGTGGGGGAAAGGTTCCGGGGAAGGCTTCCATGACCCGCCAGGCGATGCGCGCCAGCCAGCGATTGGTCATTCCGGCAATGGCGTTCTGTTCATGTACGACCAGCGGAATACCAAGCAGTCGGGCCATGACGCCGCCCGGCCCGCTGACGAAACCGCCCATGCCCAGCACCACCGGTGGACGCAACCGCCGCAGAATAGCGCCGGCCTGCCAGAGCGCCTGACTGAGCATGATTGGCGTCATCAACCGTTGACGCAGGCTTTTTCCGCGCAGACCGGCGACGCCGACCCACTCTATCGGAATGCCGGCTTTCGGCACCAAAGTCGCCTCCAGACCGCGCCGCGTACCGATCCAGGTCACCGGCGCACCGTGTGCCTGTAACCGCTCCGCCACCGCCAGCGCTGGGAACACATGGCCGCCGGTGCCGCCCGCCATGATCAAGACCGGGCGTTGCGTATTCATTCTCCGTGCACTCCCCCGGCCCGGGTTTCCACATCAATCCGCAGCAGCAGCGCCAGGGCCATGCACATCACCACCAAGCTGCTGCCGCCATAGCTCATTAAGGGCAGTGTCAGGCCCTTGGTCGGCAACACACCCATATTGACGCCCATGTTGAACAGCGACTGGATGCCGAACCACAGACCGATGCCATAAGCCAGCCAAGCCGAGAATTTCATACCCATCCGCTCCGCTCGCTGGCCGATGCGGAACGCCCGCCAGACCAGCGTCATGAACAGCGCGATGATGGTCAGAATGCTGGCCAGCCCCAGCTCCTCGGCGAGCACGGCAAACAGAAAGTCAGTGTAGGATTCCGGCAGGTAAAACAGTTTCTGTACGCTCTCGCCCAGGCCGACGCCAAACCATTCGCCGCGTCCAATGGCGATCAGCGATTGCGTCAACTGAAAACCACTGCCAAATGGGTCCTCCCAGGGGTTGAGAAAGCTCAGCAACCGGTCGCGCCGATAGGGCGAAGACCAGATCAGGACGGCCATGACCGCTGAGGTGCCCACTACCAGCGTTCCAAACTGCCAGAGGTTGACGCCGGCGAGAAAGATCATGCCCATCGCCGTCGCCATCAGCACCACGACGCTGCCGAAATCCGGCTCCAGCAACAACAGCACTGCCAACACGGCCAGCACCGCCATGGGTCGCAACAGCGCCAGCGCCGAGGTGCCGAAATTGGTGTTTTGCAACTCGGCGCCATGCCGTTTGAGATAGCTGGCGACATAGACCAGGGTGAACAGCTTGGCCATCTCTGAAACCTGGATATTGATCGGGCCAAGGCCGATCCAGCGCATACTGCCGTTTACTTCCTTGCCGATGCCGGGTATCAGCACCATCACCAGCAGGCCCATCGCCGCGACCAGCAGCATGGGACCCAGACGCCGCCAGCGCATCAACGGCACCTGAAAAACCAATCCAGCCGCCAGCAAACCAATCAGGGCGAACGCACCTTGACGGATCAGGAAATAGAACGGCTGACCGGTTTGGCGGTCGGCCATCGGCATCGAGGCCGAAGTCACCATCAACAGCCCCAGCGCCAGCAACAGCAAGCTGGCAATCAAGATCCAGGGATCGGGAAAGGGCAGCGCAGAGCGGCCTTCGCCCGCGTGCGGCAGTGGGTCTTTTCCGTCTCGATGCAGTACTGCAGCGATGCTTAACATGGCGCGAGCCTCCGCACCGCCTCCGCGAACACCGCGCCGCGTTCCTCGTAACCGCTGAACATGTCGAAACTGGCGCAGGCTGGCGAAAGCAGTACGCTGTCGCCGGGTTGGGCCAGTTCTGCCGCCCGCGCCACGGCTTGCACCATACCAGCGACTGAATGCAACGGTACGCTGTCGCCCAGCGCGGCGGCGATGAGCGGCGCATCGCGCCCGATCAGCACCACCGCCCGCACCTTATCCGCCAGCGCAGCGCGCAGGGGGGTGAAATCCTGATTCTTGCCGTCGCCGCCGGCGATCAGCACCACCTGACCCGGCAAGCCGCGCACCGCCGCTACCGTCGCGCCGACGTTGGTGCCTTTGGAATCGTCGAACCAGCGCACGCCGCCACGCTCCCGTACCAGGGTCGTGCGGTGCGCCAGGCCGGTGAATTCGCGCAGCGCCGCCAGCATCCCGTCTCGCGCCAGGCCGAGCGCATGGCCCATGGCCAGGGCCGCCAGCGCATTGGCGAGATTGTGATCGCCGCTGATTTGCAACTCCGAAGCTGCGATCCAGCGTTCCTGACCGTGCGCCAGCCAGATCTCGCCATCCTCCCGTCTCAGGCCGAAGTCACTTTCGCCCGGTTCTGTCAGAGTAAAGCACTGCACCTCGCGCCCCGCCTCGACCATCGCCATCACGACCGGGTCGTCAGCGTTGATCACCATCACCCCGTCGCCCCGGAAAATGCGCCGTTTGGCAGCGATGTAGTCTTCCAGGCTGTCGTAGCGATCCAGATGATCGGGACTGATATTTAGAACCGTCGCAACCCGCGCATTCAAACTGTGAGTGGTTTCCAACTGGAAGCTGGACAGCTCCAGCACATACAGCTCCGGCGCGACGTTCGGATGTCGCCCCTCGGTCTGCAACCACAACTCCAGGGCGGGCGTACCGAGATTGCCGCCGACTGCCGCGCGAACCCCGGCCCGTTCCGTCATCAATCCAAGCAGCGTCGTCACCGTACTTTTGCCGTTGGAGCCGGTGATCGCCGCAATCGGCGTCGTGGTCAACCGGGCCAGCCATTCGATATCGCCCTCAACCGGAACGCCCCGCGCCGCCGCTTCAGCGATCAGCGGCGTCTGCACCGACACGCCAGGGCTGACCAACAACCGCGCTGCGCCCGCGAACGCCGCCGGGTCGAACCCTCCCAGATAAAGCGGCGCATTGGGACATTCCGCTCGCAGCGCCGCCAGACCCGGCGGATCGGCGCGACTGTCGGTCACAGCGAAGGCCACACCCAACGCTTGCAACGCCCGCGCTGCGGACAATCCGCTCTTGCCCAACCCGACGATCAGCGCCATTTCGTTCAACGGCAACATCCTCTCTATAATTCAGTGTGATAATGGGCTTTACCGAATCTTCAACGTCGCCAGCCCGATTAGCACCAGAATGATGGTGATGATCCAGAAGCGCACAATCACTCGTGGCTCCGGCCAGCCCTTGAGTTCAAAGTGGTGGTGCAAGGGAGCCATGCGGAAAATGCGTCGTCCGGTCAACTTGAATGAAGCGACCTGGAGAATGACCGACACAGTTTCCATGACGAACACCCCGCCCATCACAAACAACACCAGTTCCTGACGCACCGCTACGGCAAGAGTCCCTAGGGCGGCGCCCAGCGCCAATGCACCCACATCACCCATGAACACTTGTGCGGGATAAGCATTGAACCAGAGAAAGCCCAGCCCGGCTCCGACCAGCGCCCCGCAGAACACCATCAGTTCGCCCACACCGGGCACCGACGGGATACCCAGGTAGTCAGCAAAAATCCGGTTGCCGGAAGCGTAGCAGAACACCGCCAGCGCGCCCGCCACCATCGTCGTCGGGACAATCGCCAGTCCGTCCAGCCCGTCGGTCAAATTGACGGCGTTGCTGGAGCCGACGATGACGAAATAAGCCAACGGAATGAACAACCAGCCGAGATTGATGGCTACATTCTTGAAGAACGGTACGATCAAATCGGTTTCTACCGGGGTTTGAGCGGTGAAATACAGCAGCAACGCCGCCGCCAACCCGAACCCGGATTGCCAGGAATACTTGGCCCGCGCCGACAAGCCTTTGGAATTGCGCAGAATCAGCTTTTTGTAATCATCCATCCAGCCGATGGCCCCGAACGCCAGCGTGGTCGACAGTACAATCCAGACATAACGGTTAAGCAGGTCAGCCCACAACAGGGTGGAGACGGCAATGGCGACCAGAATCAGCGCCCCGCCCATAGTCGGGGTGCCGGCTTTGGAAAAGTGACTCTTGGGACCATCCTCCCGAATCTGCTGGCCGATCTGGTAACGGCTTAACCGCCGGATCATGACCGGCCCGACAATCAGGGAAATGAGCAGCGCGGTCAAAACACCCAGAATCCCCCGCAGCGTCAAATACTGAAAGACATTAAAACCCCGGTAGACATTGTTCGTCAGCCATTCGGCCAGTAACACCAGCATCAGTCGTGTCCCCCCGGTTCCCTGGAAAATTCGCCCGGCGCCGCCAGCGCCGCGACGATCCGTTCCATACGCATACCCCGCGAACCCTTCACCAGCACCAAAGGCGGCTCGCTGCTGTTTTGCAGAGCACTGTCCAGCGCCGCTGCCAGCGCCTCCACGGTCGCAAAATGCTCTCCATCGTCGCCAAACGCCTGAATCGCCGCCCGGCTGTGTTCACCCAGCGCATACAACCGCTCAAATCCGGCCCTGCGCGCTTCCTGACCGGATCGGGCGTGCAGTTCATCCGCCGCCGGCCCCAGCTCCCGCATATCGCCCAACACCAGCCACTTACGGCCTGGCTCCGTGCCGACCGCCTGCAAGGCTGCCGCCAGCGAAGCGGGATTGGCGTTGTAGGCGTCGTGAATGACCGCGCCGCCATGCCGGCCCGGCAAACGCTGCATCCGTCCACCGACGCCCCGCAGGCTCTCCAGTCCCTGACACACCTCGTCCAGCGTCGCGCCAACGGTCAGCGCCGCCGCCGCCGCCGCCAGGGCGTTGCGGATATTGTGCCGACCGGGTACGGGCAGGCAAATCTCAATCTGGCCGTCTTCCGTCATGAGTCGGAAGTGGTTGGTCGTTGCCTCCAGAACCTGACCGCTGACCGCTGCCGGCGCATCCAACCCAAAATCGACGATGCGCCGCCCCGGATTCAAGGCGATCCAATCATCCGCATACGGATCGTCCCGGTTGATAATGGCGACGCCGTTCGGCCCCAGCCCCTGAAAAATTTCACCCTTACTGCGCGCCACGCCCGCCACATCGCCGAACCCTTCCAGATGACAGGGACCGGCGTTATTGATGATCGCCACATCAGGTCGGGCTAAATCGGTGAGATAGGCGATTTCGCCGGGATGGTTGGCCCCCATCTCGATCACTGCGTAAGCCTGTTCTCCATTGAGCCGCAACAGGGTCAGCGGCACGCCGATGTCGTTGTTGAGGTTGCCCTCAGTCGCCAGCGCCGGCCCCCGAACGCGCAGGATGGCGGCGATCATCTCTTTCAGCGTGGTCTTGCCGTTGCTGCCAGTGAGCGCGATGAGCGGACGGCGAAAGCGGGTGCGCCACGTTGCCGCCAGCCGGCCCAGCGCCAACCGGGTGTCAGCAACGCGCATCTGGGGCAGCGGATCATCCACCGGTCGGCTGACCAGCGCTGCACACGCTCCGCGTTCACGGGCGACGGCGACAAAATCATGCCCGTCAAAGTTCGGTCCGGTCAGCGCGACAAACAGTGCGCCGGGAGACAACTGGCGGGTGTCGGTGCTGACCGCTGTAAAAGCGGCGTCATCGCCAGAACATTCACCGTCCAGCGCATTAGCCGCTTCCCGCAAACGCCACGGTGAAAAAGCATCAGTCATTCAAGGAGTCTCGTCATTGGAATAAAGAAATTGATGCGCCGCCTCGCGGTCGCTGAACGGAAATCGTTCCGTCCCGACGATCTGGTAATCCTCATGTCCCTTACCTGCGATCAATACGATGTCGCCGGCTTCGGCTTCGGCCAAGGCGTGGAAAATGGCCGCACGGCGATCCCGGATCACCATCGCCGCAGCGGAATCCGTCATGCCGGCTAAAATGTCGCTGATGATGCGATCCGGGTCTTCGGTGCGCGGGTTATCGTCAGTGACGATCACTCGGTCGGCTAACCGCTCCGCCACCGCACCCATCAGTGGCCGTTTGCCGGGGTCACGGTCGCCGCCGCAGCCAAAAACGCACCATAAACGGCGGTTCCCGCCATGTTCCCGCAGGGCGCTCAACACCTGCTCCAGGGCGTGGGGGGTGTGCGCATAGTCAATCACCGCCAGCGGTTGGCTCGGTTCGCCGCCGACCCGCTCCATGCGCCCCGGCACGGTTGCGGTCCGTTCAAGTCGCGCCAATGCCTCGTCAAACGGCATTTCCAGCGCCAGCAGCGTCGCCAGCGTTGTCAGCAGGTTGCTGGCGTTGAAGCGGCCCAGCAGTCCAGTCCATACTTCGCCCTGGCCCCAGGAGGATTGAATGTGCAGGCGCAAACCGTTCGCGGTCAGTTCCAGACGTTTACCCCAGACAAACCGTTCCAGTGCTGTAGGTCGCTCGCCAAGACCATAAGCAATGACGCCGCATCGAACCTGCGCTTCAGCGACCAGGCGCTGGCCAAAGGCGTCATCCACATTCAGCACTGCCCAGTCCGGTTGATGTTCGGTAAACAACCGGCGCTTGGCCGCCGCGTAAGCGTCCAGTGTGCCGTGATAATCCAGATGATCGCGGCTCAGTTGCGTCAATACCGCTACGGCAAACGCGATGCCGTTCACCCGACCCTGATCCAGGGCGTGTGAGGATACTTCCATGACCGCATGCCGCCGGCCAGTCTCGACCAGTCCGGCCAGCCAGCGCTGCACGGCCAGCGGGTCCGGGGTGGTGTGCAGCGAAGGTTCCGTCTGACCGTGAACGCCGACGCCCAGCGTACCCAGAATGCCGCAGGGGCCGGATGCTGCGTCGCTCAGGGCCTGGGCGATAAAGTGAGCGCAGGAGGTCTTGCCGTCCGTACCAGTGATGCCGATCACCCGCAGATGGCGGGAGGGTTCGCCGTAGAACCGGCTGGCGATCAAACCGAGCTTTTGACGCAGTTCGGGCGCAGCGAGCGACAGCAGTGCATCGTCTACGGCAAACAGGCCATTCCAGGGCGGTTCCCAGACCACCGCTGCCGCGCCGGCAGCTTTGACGGTCGCTAGGAATTCCAGCCCATGCCGCTGCCCACCGCGCACCGCGAAAAAGAGGTCACCCGGTTGCACATTCCGGCTGTCGGACGCCAGACCAGTGACAGGAAACGCCGCCCATTTCGCAGGAACCTCGGTGAAACCCGCCAGCAACTCGCCGAGAGGCCACGATATCGCTTGGTTCATGGTTTCTTCGCCTCGGTTGGCGTTTCTGCTCCGGCCAGTTTCATGCTCGGCATGTCGTCAGGTGTGATGTTCAGGGTGCGCAGCACTCCGCCCATGGTTGCGCCAAACACCGGCGCCGCCACCGCGCCGCCGTAGTACGCGCCACCCTTGGGTTCGTCGATGATGATCACCATCACCAGACGCGGATCGCTGACGGGCACGATGCCGGCGAAGAGCGAAAGGTAACGGTTACTGGCGTAGCGACCCCCGATGGCTTTGTGCGAAGTGCCGGTTTTACCGGCCACCCGGTAGCCGGGGACCGTCGCCTTGGTCCCGGTGCCTTGGCTGGACGTAGCCTGTTCGAGCATCGCCCGCATTTGCCCTGCCGTCCTTGCCGACATAACCCGCTGTTCCTGGGCCGGGTCCAGCGGCTCCTCGCGCTTGATCAGAGTCAACGGTCGCCGAACGCCATCAGCCGCTAGGGTGGTGTAGGCCTGAGCCAGTTGCATCATATTGACGGACAGCCCATAGCCAAACGAATGATTGGCGTGGCCGATTTCGCCGCCCCATTTTTTGAAATGCCGCAAGACGCCCGGTTGTTCGCCAATCAGTCCCAATCCGGTCAACGCGCCGAAGCCGAGATTTTTGTAAAACTTCCACAACTGTTCCGCCGGCAGCGACAGGGCGATTTTGCTGGTGCCGATATTGCTGGATTTAATGATGACGCGGGTCACGTCAATCAGGCCGTAACTGTGCACGTCACGCACCGCCTTGCGGCCAATGCGGAACGGCCCGCGGGCGTCGACCGGCGTCGTGGGCGTCCACTTGCCGCTTTCCAGCGCCATGGCGACCGAAAAGGGCTTCATGGTAGAGCCGGGTTCGTAAGCGTCGGTGACGGCGTGATTGCGCAGCAGTTCGCTTTTCAGCTCTTCCCGGTTGTTGGGATTACCGGCGGGTTGATTGACCATCGCCAGAATTTCCCCGGTTTTGACATCGACGATCACCGCTGAACCGGCGCTGGCGTTGTTCTTGATAAAGGCGGTTTTCAGGGCGCGATAAGCTTGATACTGCAAGCGCCGGTCGATGCTGAGCGTCAGTTTCTGGCCGGGTTGCGGCGGCCGGAGGCTCTCCACGTCTTGCACGATTCGGCCCAGCCGATCCTTGATGACCCGTTTCTGACCAGGGATGCCGCGCAACTGTTCGTCAAAGGCCTTTTCCAGACCTTCCTGTCCCACATCGTCAATATCGGTGAAACCGAGAAGATGCGAGGTGACTTCAGCATCCGGGTAGTAGCGGCGATATTCGCGTTGCGCATACACACCCGGAATGTCCAGTTGCAGGATGCGCTGTGCCTCGTTCGGGGCCAGATGCCGGCGCAGATAGACAAACCGGCGGAGCTTTTTTTCGGCCTGTTGCCGTTCGATGTCCGGGGCCAGCTTCTTTTCCAGGTCCGCCGTAGTCACGCCCAGCGCGGCGGCCAGTTGCGGCCAGCGGGCGCGTTGCTCCAGCAAATCTTTCGGTTCCGCCCAAATCGAATCGACCGGCGAGCTGACCGCCAGCGGTTCGTCGTTGCGGTCTACGATCATCCCCCGGTGCGCCGGCACTTCAATCACCCGCAGGAATCGCTCATCGCCCTGGCCTTGCAGGAAATCCTTGTGGATCAACTGTAAATAAGCAGCGCGCGCCACCATGCCGACCGCTGCCGCGCCCATCAGGCCGAGCATCAGTCCGGTGCGGGTCATCGTGCGGGCGGATGTCCACAGCCGCTGAGTCCACGCGGCTTGTTGGCGGCGGATAAACGGGCGATTCGCCGGGCGATGCATTTTATTCATGAGGTGCGATGTACAACACTTCATCAGGATTCGGGATCAGCATATTGAGGCGGTTCCGCGCCGTTTCCTCGACAGCGATTTCCGTGACCAGGGTGCTTTGCTCCAGTTGTAATAACTCCCATTCAATCTCAAGGTTGTCACGCTCTGTTTGCAGACTCTGCCATTGAATGAATAGCTGGCGGTTGGTGTGATGGGTGTAGGCCAGACCGATCCCGGAACCGAGTACCGTAACCGTCAATACAATGGCCTGCCAGAAAGAACTGCTCATGCCCGCCGTTCCGCAATGCGCAAAATGGCGCTGCGGGCGCGCGGATTGGCGGACGCTTCAGCAGCGCCAGGCCGCACAGTCCGGCCGATGAGCCGCAGGGTCATGCCGTCCGGCTGACCCATCACCGGCAAATCCAGCGGTAGTTCCCGCCCACGGGCCTGCTCGCGCATGAACTGCTTGACCACTCGATCCTCCAGGGAATGAAAACTGATCACCACCAACCTTCCGCCCGGAGCCAGCGCCGGAACGGTCTGCGGCAAGACCGCCCGCAGTTCACCCAATTCATCGTTAATCGCCATGCGAATCGCCTGAAAAGTGCGGGTCGCTGGATGTTTGCCCGGTTCGCGGGTGGGGACCGCCGCCGCAACGATTTCCGCCAGTCGCGCTGTGGTGGCGATCGGCGCCTGCTGGCGAGCAGCCACGATGGCGCGGGCGACCCGCCGACAAAACCGTTCTTCGCCAAAGTCCGTCAGCACCCGCGCCAGTTCCGCTTCATCGACCTGCGCCAGCCAGGCGGCAGCGCTCAGACCGGCGGTCGGGTCCATACGCATGTCCAGTGGCCCGTTGCGACTGAAGCTGAAGCCACGCTGCGGATCGTCCAGTTGCGGCGAAGACACCCCCAAATCCAACAGTACGCCATCCACTCGCCCGATCCAGTCCCACCCGGCCAGCGTCCCGGTCAATCGGCTGAACGGTGCCCGAACAAAGATCAACCGGGGGTCACCACCGAAACGGGGATTCACAAATTCCGCTGCTGCCGGATCCCGGTCCAAAGCCAGCAATCGTCCATCGGGGCCAAGCCGCTCCAGCATCGCCCGGGCATGACCGCCTCGACCGAAGGTGCCATCGACATAGCGGCCATCAGGGCGAATCTTCAGCCCGGCCAGCGCTTCGGCCAGCAGCACCGGCTGATGCAGCCATCCGGTAGCGTCTGTCATGTTCAGAACGACAGCGAATCCAAATCCGGTGGGGATTCGCTATCATCCCCCTGGCTTGACAACAGGGCTTCACGCCAGTCCTGCCAAGCCGGTTCGTTCCAGATTTCAAACTTGTTGCCCTGTCCCACCAATACCACCCGCTTGTCCAGATTGGCGAACTCCCGCAGGGGCGCCGGCAAAAGAATCCGGCCACTGCCGTCCATGCCGCATTCTTCCGCATGGCCCAGCAAAAGCCGTTTCAGGGCGCGGGCGCGGGCGTTGACGCTGGACAGTTGAATGAGTTTCTGCTCAACCTCTTCCCACACAGGCAACGGGTAGAGCAACAGGCAACGGTCACGGTCGACCGTCAGGATCAATTGTCCATCGGCGGCGTCTCGCACCTGCTGGCGGTAACGGGCCGGCATCGACAGTCGGCCCTTGGCGTCCAACGACAGCGGATTGATGCCCCGGAACAATCTTTAATCCTCCTCCCACTCCGGGTGTTGGCGCATCCCACTTTCCCCCACTTTCCCCCACTAACTATAGGTAGACAAACCCGGCACTGTCAAGAAAATCCACGGGGCGGTTTTTTTAAAAAGACTTTATATAGAATTACTTACATTTTTATCTAACGATAGGGAGGAAAATTATCCCGAAGATGACACGGATCGGGCGTTTCAACCCCCCGAAACCACCCGGATATGCGACAATTCACAAACCCTTTGGCCGCCGGCATTGTGCCCGCTCGTCTTGATCTGATCTTGTTAAAGTTGCCGCAAGCAGGTACTTTCACTGCTTCCATGATCCGTCACTGACTCTCCATGTACGCCCTGCTCAATCTGTTTCTGGACATCTGTCTGTTTCGCAAAGGCCCGAAGGATGTGCCGGCCTCGGCGGCGCTGCTTAAAACTTGCCTGCTGGCTTACGGACTTTCCGGGCTGCTGGTTCTGATTCTCAGCACTCCTGCACCGGTGGCTCTCCTGCAAATCCTGCTGGATTTAGTGCTACTAAGCGGATTGCTGCATCTGGCGTTGATCGTCCGCCGGCATCCTCAACGCTTTGGGCAAACCCTCAGCGCCCTGACCGGTACGGGTGCCCTGATGGCCCTGCTGGCGCTGCCGCTGATGAGCTGGATTATTCACCAGTCGCCCAATGGCGTTGCCGAATTACCTTCGGTGTTGTTGCTGGCGCTTATGGTGTGGAGCATCGCCATCATGGCCCATATCCTGCGCCAGACCTTTGAAACGTCGATCTGGATCGGGGCGCTGTACGCGATAGGTTATACCTTTTTATCCTGGACGCTGACCGGCTGGATCGGTGCGGACGGCGGCTGATCGCTCTCATTCGGTGACATTCTCCATGCATATTCATATTCTCGGCGTTTGCGGCACCTTCATGGCCGGGGTCGCCCTGTTGGCCCGCGCTGCCGGACATACCGTTTCCGGTTGCGACGCCGGCGTGTATCCGCCGATGAGCACCCAGTTGGCTGAGGCGGGCATCGCGTTGCGGGAAGGCTACGATCCTGAACAACTGACCGAGTTTCAGCCAGACATGGTGGTGGTCGGGAATGTCATGAGCCGGGGCCGGCCGATTGTCGAGGAACTGTTGAATCGCGATCTGCCCTATGCTTCCGGGCCAGCCTGGTTATCTGAACATGTGCTGCGTGGTCGGCATGTCTTGGCGGTGGCCGGCACGCACGGCAAGACGACGACCAGCAGTCTGCTGGCCTGGATACTCGAATACGCCGGGCGGGAGCCGGGCTTTTTGATCGGTGGGATTCCCGCCAGCTTCGGCCAATCCGCCCGCCTGGGCGCTGCGCCGTTTTTCGTGGTGGAAGCGGATGAATACGACACAGCGTTTTTCGACAAGCGCTCCAAGTTCGTCCATTACCGGCCCCGCACGTTGATTTTGAACAATCTGGAATTCGATCACGCCGACATTTTTCCCGATCTGGCAGCGATTCAGCGCCAGTTCCATCACTTGTTGCGCACCGTGCCCGGTTCCGGTCTGATTGTGGCGAATGGACAGGATGCGAATCTGGCTGAGGTGTTGGCAATGGGTTGCTGGACGCCGGTGGAACGGTTCGGAGCCGGCGACTGGGAGGCGCAGGAAATCGCTCCGGACGGCAGCGCTTTCGATATTTACTGCCACGGCGAACGGCAGGGGCGAGTTGCGTGGGGGCAGTCGGGTATGCACAGCGTCCACAATGCGCTGGCCGCCATCGCTGCCGCCCGTCATGCTGGCGTACCCGTCGCTGCGGCTATCGAAGCGCTGCACGATTTTCAGGGCGTCAAGCGACGGCTGGAAGTGCGTGGCGCAGTCAACGGCGTCACGGTCTACGATGATTTTGCTCACCATCCCACGGCGATTGCGACAACGCTGGCGGGGTTGCGCGCCCGGATCGGCGCGCTGCCGATCGTCGCCGTGCTGGAGCCGCGCTCCAACACCATGAAAATGGGCGTGTTCAAGGACAGTCTCGCTCCCGCGCTGCACGAAGCGGATCATGTGGTGCTGTATCAGGCCCCGGATTTGGGCTGGAATCTTGATACCGTGGCGGCGGCGCTTGACTCACGCGGCCAGGTCTGCCACACGCTCGACGAAACGCTCGCCGCCATTCAGGCGCAGGCCAAGCCGGGAACGCAGGTGTTGATCATGAGCAACGGCGGTTTCGGCGGGATTCACGAGCGGTTGCTGGACGCACTGCGGGCGACCGTCGCTAACACATGAGTCTGGACAGCCTAAATGATCCCGTCCCGATGCTTCCCTCCCCGACGCCTCAACCCATCATCCTCGGCATGACCGGCGCGTCCGGCGCTGATTACGGCCTGCGGCTGTTGCACTGCCTGCTGGAGGCCGGTTACCCGGTGCAACTGCTGCTCTCGAAGGCCGCCCGGATCGTCATCCGCATGGAAACCGACCTGCGATTGCCGGGCCGACCTCGCGACATCCAGCGGGTTTTGACGGAACACTACCGCTGTGAACCGGGCCGGTTGCGCGTCTACGGTCAGGATGAATGGACCGCGCCGCCGGCGAGCGGCTCGGCACTGGCGCTGGCGATGGTGGTTTGCCCCTGCACCACGGGCACACTGGCCGCTATCGCCAACGGCAACAGCGACAATCTGCTGGAGCGCGCCGCCGATGTCACGCTCAAGGAAGGACGCCCGCTGATTCTGGCGGTGCGGGAAACTCCGCTGTCGGTGATTCACCTGGAAAATATGTTGCGGCTGGCCCGCGCCGGCGCGATTATTCTTCCCACTAACCCCGGTTTCTATTATCGGCCAGCAACCGTGGCGGAACTGGTCGATTTCATTGTCGCCAGAATTCTGGACCGACTGAATATCCCGCATACCTTGCTGCCACGCTGGGGTGAGGAACCTGATCCCGAGGTTCTTGCGTCATGACTGCTACCCAGGAATTGCCCCTGTTTCCGCTCAATACCGTCCTGTTTCCCGGCGGCGTCTTGCCTTTGCGGATTTTTGAAACCCGCTATCTGGACATGGTCAGCGCCTGTTTGCGCGCTGATGCCGGGTTTGGCGTGGTGGCCATTTACCAGGGCAGCGAAACCGGCAATCAGCCGGTTAGTATCCACCCGGTCGGCACCCTGGCGCGCATCGTCGATTTCGACCCAATGGACGACGGGTTACTCGGTATTACCTGCCTGGGCGTACAACGGCTGCGGGTCGTCGATCATCGGGTTCAATCCGACCGCTTGTTGCTCGGCCAGATCCAGTGGCTGCCCGATGATCCGCAACAGTCTCCCGCCCCCAGTCACGAACCGCTGGTCCGCGCCCTGCGCGATCTGCTGGACAGCGAGGAGCCAGTCGCTCAAAGCCGGTTCTTCATGCCGGATTGGGAAGACGCTTCCTGGATCGGCAACCGGCTGGCGGAATTATTGCCACTGCCGCTGTCTGTCCGCCAAGCCTTGCTGGAAATGACCGAACCCCGGCAACGACTGGATATCCTGTTGGGCATGTTCCAGGGACAAGCATGACGACTCACGTTCGCCGCCAACGGTTTGACCTTCACGCCGCTGGCCGCCGTCTGCATGCCGAACGCTTGACTCCGTTCCAGGTTGCCCCCGGTCCTACCCTGGTTTTTCTGCATGAAGGGTTGGGCAGCATCGGTCAATGGGGTGCTTTCCCCGCGCAACTGTGCGCCCAAACAGGCCTGCCCGGACTGGTCTACGAGCGTTGGGGTTATGGTCGTTCCGAAGGGCTGACTGGCCCCCGGCGCAATGACTACCTGCATCGGGAAGCGGAGGACAGCTTACCGGAAGTGCTGGCGGCCTGCGGCGTCGCCAAACCACCGATTCTGTTCGGCCACAGCGACGGCGGCTCCATTGCGCTGCTGTTCGCCGCTACCTATCCTGAGCAAACCGGCGCAGTGATCAGCGAAGCCGGACATGTCTTTGTCGAGGAGGTTTGTCTGGCGGGCATCCGCCGCGCCGGCGAAGCCTACGAGCAGAGCAACTTGCGCACCGGGTTGCAGCGCCATCACGGCGACAATGTAGACCTCATGTTCCGGGGCTGGCATGACGTCTGGCTGCGGCCCAATCGCCGCGCCTGGACGATGGAAGCCGAACTGCGCCGCATTCTCTGCCCGACGCTCATCATTCAGGGCGAAGATGATGAATATGGCACCCGTGTGCAAGTGGACACCATCGCTGCGGGAGTCAGTGGTCCGGTCGAAATTCTGTGGCTACCCGATTGCGGCCATACGCCCCATCATCAGTTGCGGGAAACCGTTCTGGACGCGGTCGCACATTTTATTAACCGGGTCTGCGCTACTATTGAACATTGACGTTTTGCAACCATCGAACTCAGGCTTAAGGAAAATCAGGAAACTGTTATGTCCGAATCTCTCGAAGCGACTCCGGCCAATCCGGCTTCTCCCTCATCAAGCCTGTTGCGGCGACTGTTCAGTCTGCACAGCATCGGCTTTTATCTGATGATCCTGTTGGCCTTGGTCGGCGCGGCCTATACGTTCTCCGATGCCGATGGTAGCCGCTGGTACTGGCAACGCCTGATTCCACCGGTTTTCGGCCTCATCTGTATTATCATCCAGTGGCCGGACGTGGAGCCAACCCTGAAAGCCCGGCTGTTGCTGGTCGGGCGGCAGGTCTTGCACTGGAGTGGAGTGCTGTTAACCATGCATCTGGCGTTTATGGCGTCCGGCTCCAGTCTCACCGATGCCCTGGACGACCGGCAGGTCAGCTTCCTGTTGATGCAGACTACCACGCTGGGGACTTTTCTGGCCGGCGTTTATCTGGACTGGCGACTGTGCCTGGTGGCGGTCGTCCTGGCTGCTTGCGCGATCGGCATGGTGATTCTGCAAAATCTTGCACCCTTGCTGGTGCTGGTTGGCATCGGCGCCGCCATTATTTACTTTGTCTGGGTCTGGTGGTACAGCCGCTGGCAGGCGCGGCAAGCCGGACCCATCACGGGCTGAAACTTTCCGCAACCGGGTGCGCGGCCGCTGGCTCCGCATCCACCCTCTCCGCATTGGAGATTTTTACCATCACCGCCTCTGAGGAGGATGCCTATGTTAAAGAAATCGCGTTTTGCAACAACGCTACTATCCCTGGGCCTAGCCGCAGGCCTGGCCGGATGGTCTACCGCCCAAGCCGCCGAATCCGCGAAATCGACGGCCAAATCTGCCGAATCCCAACCGGCGCAATCAGCAGCGCCGGCCAAGCAGGAATGGCGGATACCCACTGGCGAGCGCTGGTCGAACGCCACCGACACCGAAAGGGGGGCTTATGTGCTTGGCATCCTGAACATGGCGATGGTCGAATACCAGTTGACCGGTCCTAATCCCAAGCACCGCACCACTGTCCCCCACCTGATCAAGGCCCTGGATGGCATGACCTTGCCGCAGATTGTGGAAACCATAGACGCCTACTACAAGGCCAATCCCGACAAGCAGCAACAACCGGTCATCGAAGTGATCTGGTTCCAGATGGTCGCGCCCAAAGCCAACCTGGCCAAGGCAAAATAGGAGGACACACCATGAAAAAGATCGGCTTTATAATTGCGATTCCGGCTGTCGCTTTCAGCATCGGCTGCACCAACATGACTCCCACCCAGCAAGGCACAATGAGCGGGGCGGCCATCGGCGCGCTGGGCGGCGCGGCCATCGGTGGACTAAGCGGTGGCAGCGCGGGGACCGGCGCGCTGATCGGCGGCGCGGCGGGCGCCGTCGTCGGCAACATCTACGGACGGAACCAGGAGAGATAAGTAGTATCGCAACTACTAACCGAATCGCCGAGAAACCTCTTCCGACGGCAAAACACCGGCGGGAGAGGTTTCGCTAAGTCGGTCCCGCGTCCAGATCACGACGCAATTCGGCTGCCGCATCGCGCAATGCGCCAAACAGCCGTTTTACTCCAGCGCAGTCGTAATCCCGGTACGGCCATTTGAAATAGCCGCCGCAGTTCTGGCGAAATTCACAAGTCTGGCATTCTGCGCCAGCCGCCAGAACCTGCTCCATCCAGACATCCAGCCCCGCCTCGGGCGCAACCGTAATGTCAACCCCGGCCAGTCGCCCATATAACGACTCCGCACCATCGTCGGCGACGTAGCGCAACCATGCAGGATCTTCGTCCAAAACAGCCCAGAGCGGTGCTGGTTCCTGATGATAAAATCCCAGCAGAATACCCTGAAAATAGTCGATGGGCTGGGCAACCGTCGACTGGTGCAGATAAAATTCCAACACTGTCATCAGTTCTTCAATCAACGCGGGCGTTGGCTGGCCTGGCTCCAGCCGCACCGCAAAATTCAGCGCCAGCGCCACTTTTACGGCATTGATAAAGCCCGGACGGACGGGAATGACCACCCGCACCGGATGTTCTTCGAGCAGATTGACGTGGCGATAGAGCAACGGGAACTCAGCGGCGGGATCGGTCATTGCCAACTCCACCGGCAAACCCGGCGCCCAGGCGTTCATCGGCTCTGAATCGGCCTCCAGGGACAAGAGTTGCACGGCAACGATACGCTCAGGGTCTTCTGTTGACAGTGCAGCGCCCAGCGTCGCCGGTTCGCTGACGCGGACGATCCATCGCCCCATCCGATAGTCTGGCAGGCGATGCAGGGAAATGTTGTAGATCAATTCATTCATCGGCGCGGTTCAACGATTATTGATCCAGCTCCCGCCCCAGCCCGGGCCGTTAAACCAGCCGCCCCGGTTATTCCAGCCGCCCCAATTATTCCAGCCGCCGTTGTTCCAGGGTCGATTAAACCAGCCGTTGCTCCAACGTCCGGGCCAATTATTCCAGCCCGGCCTCCAGCCCCAGCCGCCGCCCCGGAAATTGACCCAACTACCTTTACCGCCGCCCCGGTTGGCCCAACCCCAGGCGTTAGCGTCACGCCCGGGAGCCAGCACGCCGCCCAGCACAACGCCGCCGATGACGGCCTGCGACCATTTACCGAGACCGAGCAGAAAATTTCGACGCTCGCGCTGTTCCGGATCCACGGTCCCCGCCGCATTGGGCAGGGCTTCATACGTTTGATCAGTCATGACGATTCTCCTTCCGCCTTGGTATTACCTGTGAAATTTGGCATACACTGTCTGAAATTTCCCTGAATACTTCAACGACAGTTCATTGCGGTTTTTCGCCATGCTCGATTCCAGTCCATTGCGGCGCGCACTTTGCGGTGCGTTCGCCTTTTTGCTGTTCATGCACATCCTGCTGCTGCCGTCCATCGTCTCCACCGTCAAAGCCGCTCAAGACCGCCCACGCATTGGTTTAGTGCTGGGCGGCGGCGGCGCACGCGGCATGGCGCATGTCGGCGTCCTGAAAGTTCTGGAAGAAATGCGGATTCCCATCGATTGCATCGCCGGCACCAGTATGGGGTCGATCATTGGCGGCCTTTACGCATCCGGCATGACGCTCGATGACATGGAGAAAACCCTGGCGAGCATCAACTGGCCAGAGGTGTTCCGGGATGGGCCACCGCGTGCTGATCTGCCCTTTCGCACCAAGCAGGAACAACGGGTGTTGCTCAGTGCGACCGTGGGCCTGAATCGTGACGGCGTGCAACTGCCCAAGGGACTGCTGGAAGGCCAGAATTTGCTGTTACTGCTCGAAAAACTATCAATGCCAGCAGCCAGCATTCGTGATTTTGACAAGTTGCGCATTCCCTACCGGGCGGTGGCGACCGATCTGGCGACCGGGGAGCCGGTGGTGCTGGGTTCCGGCGAACTGGCCTTGGCGATGCGCGCCAGCATGTCGATTCCGAGCGCCCTGGTTCCGGTGCGTCTGGATGGCAAGTTGCTGGTGGATGGCGGCGTCTCCAACAATCTGCCAATCGACGTCGTCCGCAAGCTTTGCCACCCGGATGTGATCATCGCCGTGGATGTCGGTGCGCCGCTGGCCCCGACCAACGAACTGAATTCGGTGCTATCCGTGACCAATCAGCTCACCACCATCCTGACGGTGCGCAATGTCATTGAACAGATCAGGACGCTGGGGAAAAAGGACATTCTGATCACGCCCAACCTGCACGATGTGTCCAGCCTCAACTTTGACCGCTCTCCGGAAGCGGTGCGTTTCGGCGAGATCGCGGCGCGGGGCAAACAGGACACGCTGAGTCGGTTAACCGTTTCTCCGGCGGTCTATCAGGCTTACCTGGCCGCGCTGCCGCCGGCTCCCGGCGCCGAAGAACAGCCGGTGATCGACTTCATCCGCATCAACAACGATACGCGCTTGTCCGATCAAGTGATCGAGCAGCAGTTGCGCATCCGGCCCGGCGACCGGCTGGATGCGCAGAAGCTCAATCGCAATTTGAACGAGATTTATGGCATGGGCAACTTTCAGCGAGTCACCTACACGCTGATCGAAGAGAACGGTAAAACCGGGTTAGTTGTTGACACCGTGCCGAGCGATATCGGAACCGACACACTACAGTTCGGCCTGTTCCTGGGCGCCAACAGCAAAGGTGACTCAGAATTTGACATCAGCGCCGCCTATACGATGTCGGAACTCAATGCCCTGGGCGGACAATGGCGTAATTTTCTCCAGTTAGGCGGTAATATTGCGCTGACTTCCGATTTCTACCAGCCGCTGGACGCCGACCAGGAATATTTCATCAATCCGTATCTGCGCTACGAACGGTATAACCTGGACTTACTCAACGATGACGATGGGCAAAGCACCAGCTTCCGGGTTCGTCGCACGCAAATCGGCCTGGACGTGGGCCGCAATCTGGAGCGTTGGGGGCGTCTGTCGCTGGGGTTGAATTATAGCAGTGGCGAGAATGAACTGCGGATCGGCCAGCCTTCCGGCTATGAGGGCCGCTTCAACGACAGCGGATATTCGATCAGTTGGCAGATAGATACTTTGGACAATCTCAATTTCCCGACGTCGGGCTACGCGGGCAACCTGACTTTCCGCGATTCGCTAACGGCGCTCGGGGCGGACCAAAGCTTTTCCACTCTGAACTTTAGTCTCGCCCATGCGTACACCTGGGGCCAGTATTCGGTCATCCCACGGGTGCGGCTGGCGGGCCGCACTTCAGGAGAAATGGGCGTTCAGAACCTGTTCCTGCTGGGCGGTTTCCTGAATCTGTCCGGTTATCAACCGGGCCAGATTTCCGGCGAGTACATTGCTCTGGGGCAATTGATCTACATGTACCGGCTGGACAACGCTTCGGCTGCCTTTACCATTCCCCTCTTCGCCGGCGGTTCGCTGGAAATAGGCGGAGCCTGGAATGATTATGAGGATATCGATGTCGATTCGCTGATCCCGGCGGGCAGCCTGTTCCTGGGCGTAGACACACCGCTCGGCCCCTTTTACCTGGCCGGCGGCCTGGCTGAAGGCGGCAATGCTTCAATGTACATGCTGTTGGGCAGGCTGTTCTGAATGATTCAGCCGGGTTTCAGCGGAGCCTGGCAAAATGTTCATGTTTTAGGGTGATAACCCATGTTAAAGTTACCAAACTATTTTAGGGGATAAAGATTCATGAACAAGAATTTTTTAAGAATCAGCCTGATAGGTAGTATTCTAGGTGTAAGCCTACTGACGACGGCTCATGCCGCCGGCCCGAAGCCGGAAGAAGTCGTGGATTATCGGCAATCGGTCTATACCGTGATTGGCTGGAATTTTCAGCCCATTGGCGCGATGGTCAAGGGCGAAATCCCGTTTGACGCCGCTGCTGTCGCCCGTCATGCACAATATGTTGAACTGATGAGCCAGGCGGCGCTGGAAGGGTTTGCCAAGGGGTCCGGTCCGGAGGCGGTCAAGGACACCGAAGCCAAGGCGGAAATCTGGACCAACTGGGACAAGTTCGAGACCGCCATGAAGAATTTCCAGCAGGAATCCGCCAAGCTGACCGAAGTCGCCAGGGGCGGCGATGAAGCGGCTATCAAGGCGCAGTTTGGCAAGACCGCCGAAACCTGCAAGGCCTGCCATAAGGAATTCAGGAAGGATTAATCCGGGGAGCCAGCGCGGTTTGCAAGGCCATGCGTCCGCATGGCCTTTTTCGTTTCGGTTCAGCCCACCAACAGCCAGACTGCGGCGACCGCCGCCGCCAACGCAGCCAAACCCAGCCACGGACTCACCATGCGCGGTGCGGGATCGACCTGTTCTGGCGGCAAACGCTTTTGACCGCTGAGCATGGGATGGATCAGATTGTCCCGTTTAACCAGCAGATAGAAGAAGACTGCGGAGAGATGAACAGCGATCATCGCCAGCAGCAGATTGAAATTAAGTTTGTGAATCGTGGTCAGCCAGTCGCTGGTTCCTTTGGATACCCAGGCGTACAGCGGGCCTTCGATCATGATGTCGTCATTGGCGAACAGGCCAGTGACCGCCTGAATCAACAGCAGGATCAGCAGGGCCACGATCGACCAGGCGCCCATGGGGTTATGGCCGAGATAGTGGGGCGTTTCGCCGCGCAGTAAGGCCTTAAAGTAACCCAGCACTGCGCCGGGACCGCGCACAAAGTGGCTGAAGCGGGCCGTTTCGCTGCCGGTGAATCCCCAGATCAGCCGAAACAGCACCAGCGTCAACACCGCGTAGCCTCCCCACAGATGCCAGTCCATGGTGCTGCTTTGTTCCGCAGTCCACCATTGCACGATCATCAGGATGACCAGGGTCCAGTGAAACAGCCGGGTGGGCAAATCCCAGACGGTCACGGTGCGCAGAATGGCCGATGGTTCAGACATGCCGATTTCCTCGTTGCGATGAAAGAATCGATGATAAGCATTCAAATCCCGATGATCCCCATAGGGTCCATTTCAACATATTTTTCAACAGAACTTCGCCAATGAATCAAGACCAGCCGCAGCTTGACACGTACATTATCCTGGCCCATGGCAATGGTGGTCGCAGAATGCGCGAACTGATCGATGGAATTTTTGCGCGGGCATTGGGCGATCAACTGGACACCCAGGTGGATGCAGCGCGGCTGCCGCTGGATACGTCCGGAGCGGACTGGCTGATCACCACCGATGGCTTCACCGTCGAGCCGCTGGAATTTCCCGGCGGGGATATTGGTAGTCTGGCGGTGTATGGCACAGTCAACGACCTCGCCGTCTCCGGCGCGACGCCGCGCTATCTGAGCCTGAACGTCTTCATCGAGGAAGGTCTGGAAATGGCGGTGCTGGAACGCATCAGCCGTTCTATCGCCCGAGCCTGCCAGACTTGTGGCGTCTGCGTCCTGGCGGGCGATACCAAGGTAGTCCGGCGTGGTCAAGGCGGAGGGCTGTATCTGGCGACGACCGGCATTGGCCAGCGCCGCAGCGGAATCGAATTGGGTCTGACGCGCATCCAGCCAGGAGACGCCCTGATCGTCAGCGGTACAGTGGGTGATCACGGTACCGCGGTCATGCTGGCCCGCGAACAATTCGGGCTGTCCGGGCAACTGCGATCCGACGCGGCCAGCGTGACGCCGATTGCCGGGACGCTGCTTGAATATCCCGGCCTGCGGTTTATGCGCGATCCTACCCGAGGCGGGATAGCGACTGTAGCCCACGACATTGCTTCGGCCACGGCGGCTACCGTGCGGCTGTTCGAGGATCAGGTGCCGGTCCGCAACGAGGTGCGCGGGGTGTGTGAAATCCTCGGCTATGACCCATACTATCTGGCCTCGGAAGGCCAGGTCGTGGCCGCCCTGCACCCGGAGGCCGCCAAACTGGCTGTCGAAGCCTTGCAACGACGGGGCTTCCGCGCCGCCCGGGTGATCGGTGTGGTCGAATCTGGCCCACCCCGGGTCATCCTGCAGACACATTTGGACGGTGAGAGGCTTCTGCCGGAACTGGAAGATGATCCCCTGCCGCGTATTTGCTGATCGTTCAACGCTTTTACGCTTGACCCGGAATCACCGTCTGGGTTAACTTCGTGATCATGAAACCCGCGCAATCTCTCGAACGGTTTGAACTGCGACTGAGCCGCCCGGCCTCCTGAATGGAGCGCCGGGGTTTGCTGTCGCTTTCATCATCCAAACCGTTTATCAAGGATTGCCTCCCATGTCTGACCCTGATCGATCTAGCTTCGCCCCCTTCCCTGTTTCCACTGACGTTCACCGCCCGGATTTTGTGCGCATCCTCTCCCTGGCCCTGCTGCGACTAAGTCGCGGTCGTCGGGCCTAGCGGCAGCCTGGCGGCCGTATCGCGCCGCGTTCGCGTCTGAAAAAAACAGTTTTCGTTACTTGTTTAGAGAGGAATTTCCCATGCGCGTTAACGCCGCTCGCAAATATCGTCCCTTTCCGCCGATTTCACTGCCGAATCGGCAATGGCCCTCGCGGGTGCTCACCCAGGCGCCGCACTGGTGTAGCGTCGATCTGCGCGATGGTAACCAGGCGCTGATCGAACCGATGGGCACGGATCGCAAGCGCCGCATGTTTGAGATGCTGGTGCAACTGGGCTTCAAGGAGATCGAAGTGGGCTTCCCGGCGGCATCGCAGACCGATTTTGATTTCGTCCGCTATCTGGTCGATCAGCAATTGATTCCCGATGATGTGAGCATCCAGGTGCTCACCCAGTCCCGCGAGCCATTGATTCGTCGCAGTTTTGAAGCTCTGCACGGGGTGAAGAAGGCGGTGGTGCATCTCTATAACTCCACCTCACCGCTCCAGCGACAGGTGGTTTTCGGGCTGGACAAGGCCGGGATCATCGACATTGCGGTAACGGGCGCCCGGCTGATGCGCAAGATCGCTGCTGAATATCCCGATACTGACTGGACTTTTGAATATTCGCCGGAAAGCTTCAGCGCTACCGAACTGGATTTCGCCCTGGAAGTTTGCGAGGCAGTCGTTGAAGTCTGGCAGCCCACGCCGGCGCATCCAGTGATTCTCAATCTGCCGGCGACCGTGGAAATGGCGACGCCGAATGTTCACGCTGATCAGATTGAGTGGTTCTGCCGACATCTCCGCCACCGCGATTCGGTGTTGATCAGCGTCCATCCGCACAATGACCGGGGAACGGCAGTGGCTGCGGCGGAACTGGCGTTGTTGGCTGGCGCGGATCGGGTGGAAGGCACGTTGTTCGGCAATGGGGAACGGACTGGTAATGTCGATATCGTGACCTTGGGGCTGAACCTGTTTACCCAGGGCATCGACCCCGGTCTGGATTTGTCCGATATCAACGCCGTGGTTCGGGCCGCTGAATACTGCAACCAGTTGCCGGTGCATCCGCGCCATCCCTATGCGGGCGAACTGGTGTTTACCGCTTTTTCCGGTTCGCATCAGGACGCGATTAAGAAGGGACTGGCGGCCATTGCCGGGCAGGAGGTATGGGATGTGCCCTATCTGCCGATTGACCCGGCGGATGTAGGCCGTAGTTATGAAGCGGTAATCCGGGTGAACAGCCAGTCCGGCAAAGGCGGCATCGCTTATTTATTGGAGAAGGATCATGGTTTGCGCTTGCCGCGCCGGTTGCAGATCGAGTTCAGCCGGGTGGTGCAGGCGATGGCGGACGCCACCGGTAAGGAATTGACCTCGGCGGATCTTTGGGCGGCGTTTCAGGCCGAATATCTGCAACCCGTCGAGCCTTTCCGCTTTATCGACCACCGCACGACGCCGGACAGCCGCGCCAGCGGGATACAGAAATTGACGGCCACGATCCGCGAGCAGGGGCGGGAACGGCTGATTTCCGGCAAGGGCAATGGCCCGATTGACGCCTTTACCGAGGCGCTGAATCGGCATTGCGGCCTCGACGTGCGCGTGGTGGATTACCACGAACACGCCATCGGCGCTGGCGCGAACGCGACGGCGGTATCCTATGTCGAAGTGCGCATGGATGGTGAACCGACAACCCTGTTTGGAGTCGGCATTGACAATAACATCGTCACTGCCTCGCTGAATGCGGTGGTTAGCGCCGTGAACCGGGCGCTGCGCCAGTCGGCGAGGGATAGCGAAATTGCACATACGCGGCGGGTGGCTGGACTGAATGGCTAATTTCGTTTCTGAAAAAACAACCGGGCTGGCGGCGCGCTGGCGCTGCGGGGCTGGCCGCTACGGCCTGGTGCTGGATGTCGCGCTCATCGCCATCCTGATCTTTTCCCTGACCCGGCTGGCGCTGGCGCTGCGGGTAGGCGGCGAAGCCGACTGGAGCGTGGCAACCTTCGCCAGCGTGGCAGGGCTGGGCCTGCTCTACGATCTGACCAGCGCGCTATGGCTGGTCCTGCCGTTTGCGCTGCTGTTGACCGTGTTGCCCGAACGCTGGAGCCAGTTCCGCGCAACGCGGTTCTTCATCGGGCTGGCGGTCGCTGGCGGAATCTTTGCCCTGCTGTTCAACGCCGCCTCGGAATGGTTGTTCTGGGACGAGTTTTCCTCCCGGTTCAACTTCATTGCGGTTGATTACCTGGTCTACACCCATGAGGTGATCGGCAATATCCGCCAATCCTATCCGGTAGGCTGGATATTGGGCGGCCTGGGCGGCTTGGCGCTGCTGGGAACCTGGATGATTCGCCGGCGCATCAGGCGCCGCCTGGCGGTTGCCGCTCCATGGAAAATCCGCTGGAGCGGCTTGGCTGTTCACGCGGCGCTGGCCTTCGGTCTGCTAACGGTAGTTTCCGGCGACGCCCGCGACCGCTTGCAGAATGTCTATGCCCGCGAGTTAGCCGGCAACGGCCCGTTTGAATTTGTCCGGGCGTTCAAGAATAACGAGCTGGAATACCCGCGTTTCTATCCGACCCTGCCCGATTCAGTGGTTTACGCCCGACTGCGCGAGGAACTGTTGCTGACCGGCGGACGGCCGCTCAGCGCCGATCTGCATGATTTGCGCTATCAGGTATCCGCACAGGGTGCGGAGTTGCGGCCTAATGTGGTGGTGGTGATGCTGGAAAGCATGAGCGCCGATTTCATGGCAACCTTCGGCAACCCGCGCCATCTGACCCCGAACCTGGATCGCCTGACCCAGCAAAGCCTGTTTTTCCCCCGCGCCTTCGCCTCGGGAACCCGCACCGTGCGCGGGCTGGAAGCACTGACCCTGGCGCTGCCGCCCACACCGGGCAACGCGATTGTGCGCCGCCCGCAGAATGAGCATCTGTTTTCGCTGGCGTCGGTGTTCAACGCCAAGGGTTACACCTGCGCGTTTCTCTATGGCGGCTACGGCTATTTCGACAACATGAGCGCCTTTTTCAGCGGCAACGGCTACACCGTGATCGACCGGACCGCAGTCGATCCGGCAAAAATCCATCACGAAACCATCTGGGGCATCGCTGACGAGGATTTGTACACGCAGGCGCTGGAAACCTTCGACGCCTATCAGGCCAAAGGTCAGCCGTTCTTCGCCCACCTGATGACTACCTCGAACCATCGGCCTTACACCTATCCGGAAGGGCGGATCGACATTCCCTCCAAGACCGGACGCGAAGGCGCAGTCAAATACGCTGACTGGGCGTTGGGTGACTTTCTCCAGCGCGCCGCCGGTCACGCCTGGTTCGATAACACCGTGTTTGTGATCGTCGCCGACCACCAGGCTTCAGCGGCGGGCAAGACCGATCTGCCGCTGGCGCGCTACCGCATTCCATTGCTGATCTATGCGCCCAAGTTAATTCCGCCAGCGCACAATGAGCGCCTGATTGCCCAGATCGACATCGCGCCGACCCTGCTTGGCTTGTTGAACTGGTCTTATATCAGCAAATTCGTCGGCCATGACGTCAACCGTTTGCCGCCCGGCAAGGAACATGCGTTGATCAGCACTTACCAGACGGTCGGCTATCTGGAAAACGACCAACTGGTGGTCCTCGAACCGGGTCGGCGGGTGCGCGTCGAGGCGGTGGATTGGCCGACGCTCACGACTCGACCAGTCGCCGCAGACCCGGACGCGGTTAAGGAAGCGATCAGTCTGTATGAAGGCGTAAGTCTGGCGTTTAAGAACGGATTGTTGCGGGAAGTGAGCCAGTAGGCTGCGATACGGGTGGCGGGCACGGAAAACAGTCTATATGTAAAGCGTACTCACTGAACCGGTCGCTATCGAGAAATCGAGGCACCCGGCGGTAGCGATGTTGTTGTCGATCGCCGAATATGAGCGCCTCTACGCAAGTCGCTCAATCCCGACTCACGCCACTAACCGCTGTCCCTGTAAACTCCGCCCGACCGCCAAA
>CAZDVY010000005.1:0-45830 GCA_964508935.1 uncultured Candidatus Competibacteraceae bacterium
AAAAAGACGATCTCGACGCCGCCAGCACCTGGGTGGCGCTCGGCGATGAACAGGGTTTGCACGCCTGGTTCCAATTGAGCGACGCGCTGCGGCCCGGCGCGGCGCAAGCCGTCGCTGCGTTGCAGGCGCGGGGTTTGAACATCGAGCTGTTGAGCGGCGACCGCAACGAAGCAGTCGCGCATGTCGCCGGTCAGGTCGGCATCGCCTCGGCGCAAGGCGGCATGTCACCCCAGGACAAGCTGGAACGCTTGCAGGACTTGCAGCGGCAGGGCGCTACCGTGGTCATGGTCGGCGATGGGGTCAATGACGCTCCGGTGCTGGCGGCGGCGCAAGTCTCATTGGCGATGGGCAGCGGCACGCAACTGGCCCACGCCACCGCCGACATGATCCTACTGTCGGAAAAACTCGAACACCTGGCGGCGGGCGTCGATCTGGCCCGGCGAACTTTAACCATCATGCGCGAGAATTTTGCCTGGGCAATCGGGTACAATTTGATCGCCTTGCCGCTGGCGGCCGGAGGCTGGCTCACCCCCTGGATGTCAGCGATTGGCATGTCGTTCAGTTCCTTGCTGGTGGTGGTGAACGCGCTGCGGCTTCGGCAAGCCTGAGAGAGGTCAGTGTCCCATGCGCATCCTGTATCTGTTAATTCCCATGGCCCTTGGGGTGATTGGCGTGGCGCTGTGGGCCTTTCTCTGGGCGGTGCGCAGCGGGCAGTTCGATGATCTGGAAGGCCCGGCCCACCGCATCCTGATGGACGATGACGACCCGCGCATTCCCCGGATCAACCAGCCCAAAGACGATAATCAATCCTTGAACGATTGAGGATATTGACCGATATTTCATTGATAAACCCTGAGGAGAACCCCGATGTTTACTTTTCAGAATTTCCCGCTGATTTTGATCCTGATTCTCATTGTCGCTTCGTGGCTCAGTTTTTTCTCGGTCGTCCCCTGGGGCAATTTGTTCTAGATCCAGTTTCAAGACAGACTATCACCGCCTTTTCCCGTGAGGGGAAAGGCGGTTTTTGTTGCCGCTGAACGAGGTTTGAGCGAATGAGCGTCGCGTTAGAATTGCTGGACCGGGAACGCCTTCTCGCCGGGTTGACCGCTACAGCTCGCACCGGCGTGAGCCGGTTGGAGACGCACTCAGTCCTGGATTCCACCAACCATTATCTGCTGGTCGGGGCGCGGGACGGCTGGCCCAGCGGCGCGGTGTGCCTGGCGGAACAGCAGACCGCCGGTCGAGGCCGGCAGGGGCGCCGTTGGCTGACGCCCTTCGGCGCGAGTCTGGCCTGTTCCCTGCTCTGGCGATTCGCCGGGTCGCTAGAAGCCTTGAGCGGTCTGAGTCTGGCGACAGGGATTGCAGTGGCGCGTGTATTACGAAAGATGGGTGTAAGCGAGGCCGGTCTGAAGTGGCCGAATGATGTATGGTGGCGGCAGCGCAAGTTGGGCGGCATTCTGCTGGAGTCGGGCGGCAGCGCTGGCGATTTTTATGTCGTCGCCGGTGTCGGCCTCAATCTGGCCCTGCCGCGTCAAGAGGCGATGGCTATCGACCAGCCCTGGGTTGATCTCCAGGAAATCCTGAGAGGGAAACCTGCCTCCCGCAACGATCTGGCGGCGGCGCTGATCAGTGAATTAGTTGAAACATTCATCGAATTTCAACAGGGCGGTTTTGCCGATCTGGCTGCAGAATGGGCGCGCTTCGATGGCATCGTCGGACGCCCGGTGATCCTGCATTTGCCTAACACGGTGGTCGCCGGCATCGCCCGGGGCGTGAACGCCAGCGGCGCGTTGTTGCTGGAAACGCCAGACGGCGCGATCAGGCCGTACATCGGCGGGGAAATCCACCTGAGAGTTGCCGCATGATCCTACTCGCCGATGTCGGCAACAGCCGGATCAAGTGGGCCGTCTGGGACGGGAATGGATTCCGGCAGCGCGGTGAGGCCAGGCATGGCGCGGAAAGCTGGATGGAACTGGCGGAGCGGCAATGGCGGGCGTTGCCGCCGCCCTCACGGGCGCTGATGGTCAGCGTCGCTGGCCCCGAAGCCCAATCTACGTTAACTGACTGGGTGGCAAAAACCTGGAGTCTTGAGGCGCAGTTCGTCACTTCATCCGCAGCAGCCTGCGGGGTGCGCAACGCCTACGCCGAACCGGAGCGGCTGGGCGCGGATCGCTGGGTGGCGCTGATCGCCGCCCGTTCCCTGACCGGGCAGACTTGCTATGTGGTGGATTGCGGCACGGCGGTGACCATCGACGCCCTGGCGGCGGACGGCCAGCATCTGGGCGGGGTGATCGTGCCGGGGATGCGCTTGATGCGCGAGGCGCTGTACCGGGAAACTCGGCAGATTCCGCCGGAAACCGGCGAGCCGCGCCTGTTCGGCCAGAGCACCCGCGAAGGCGTCTGGGGCGGGGCGCTGTATGCGGTCGCCGCAACCATCGATGGAATCACTGAGCGGATGATCGCCAGTCACGGGCCGGGCGTGTGCTGGCTGACCGGCGGCGACGCTGAAAGCGTTCTGCCACATTTGCAAGCCGAGTATCGGCTGGAGCCGGAGCTGATCTTTACCGGGCTGCGGGTGGTCGCCGGGAAAGCGTGAGCGATGGTATAGCGTCAATCACCGGGATGTCGGTATCCACCACAATGTTGAATATCGACGTGGACCGTCACTGCCGCTATCCTGCGCGAGCGACAGCAGTAGTGATGGACGTCATCGCGCCCACACTGCTTCCAAGTTGCATTACAATCGTTGTCGATGAGTCTTCTATCAGAATTGTGGCGGCGCCGGCTGCGTACCTCGTTACGAACGGCCCAAACGTGGGGTCAAGCCGGTCTTACCGCTTTTTGCCTGAAACCAGCAAGACCTCATTGACCGATTGAATCGTTTTTTATTCCTTATCTTTAAGCAGGAGATTTTCATCATGCCCATGGCTAACCGTCTCGCTGCCGAATTCGTCGGCACGCTTTGGCTGGTGCTGGGAGGCTGTGGCAGCGCCGTGCTGGCTGCTGCTTTCCCAGGCTCCGATCCTACCAACCCCTTTGGCATCGCTTTCGTCGGTGTCTCGCTGGCCTTCGGTCTGACTGTGCTGACCATGGCCTACGCCATCGGCCATATTTCCGGCTGTCATCTGAATCCCGCCGTATCGGTGGGACTGTGGGCGGGCGGACGCTTCCCGGCCTCCGATCTGGTGCCCTACATCATCGCCCAAGTGCTCGGCGCGACCGCCGGAGCGGCGATCATTTATCTGATCGCCACCGGCAAACCGGGCTTTGAATTGGGTGGCTTTGCGGCCAATGGTTTCGGTGAACACTCGCCGGGCCAATACGGACTGAACGCGGCGCTCATTTGCGAAATCGTCATGACTTTCATGTTCCTGATCGTCATCCTCGGTTCTACGCACAAGAACACGCCAACCGGCTTCGCGCCCATTGCCATTGGTCTGTGTCTGACGCTGATTCACTTGATCAGCATCCCGGTGACCAACACCTCGGTCAACCCGGCGCGCAGCACCAGCCAGGCGATTTTTGTCGGCGGCTGGGCCTTGCAACAACTCTGGCTGTTCTGGGTCGCGCCCATTGTCGGTGCAGCGCTGGCGGGCTTTTTCCATCGCTGGATGGCGAACGATCCTCCCGCCGCCTGAGCCGCATGGCTAACGTGGCGGTGCTGTAATCATTCAACCCCTCTCCCCCTCTCGAAGAGAGGGGGGTCGATTTGCGTTCCGAAGGGGATCTCGCCTTTGAACGCAAGCCTCATTCAAGACCACCGTGCTACCGGAATCACATCCATGCTGCCTCTCCAGCGTATTGAACAGCACTTCAACGCCAG
Source organism: uncultured Candidatus Competibacteraceae bacterium (assembly GCA_964508935.1). GTDB lineage: Bacteria > Pseudomonadota > Gammaproteobacteria > Competibacterales > Competibacteraceae > UBA2383. The sequence goes on from CAZDVY010000005.1 coordinate 3,824, forward strand.
CATCGAGGCCAAGCGGCGCACCCTGGAAACGCTGGGACCGCGTATTGTCCAAGCTGCTCAACGGATGGCCGGACAGCTCCGCCAAGGCGGAAAAATCCTGGTCTGCGGCAATGGAGGTTCCGCCGCCGACGCTCAGCATTTCGCCGCCGAACTGGTCAACCGCTTCGAGATGGAACGCCCCGGACTGGCGGCGATTGCCTTGACGACCGACAGTTCCGCGTTAACCTCAATCGCCAATGATTACGCCTTCGAACAAGTCTTCGCCCGACAAGTGCGGGCGCTGGGTCGCCCCGGCGATCTGCTGCTGGCTATTTCTACCAGCGGTCATTCCCCGAACGTGCTGGCGGCCATGGCGGCGGCGCAGGACACCGGCATGATGACGGTGGCGTTAACCGGGCGCGATGGTGGACCCATGGCGGGACAATTGACCGAAAATGACCTGGAAATCCGGGCCTGCGCTGCGGCTACCGCACGGATTCAGGAAGTGCATATTCTGGTAATCCACTGTCTCTGTGATCTGATCGATCACTTTTTATTCGGCGATAGGGGAACAATATGAAGGTACTGTGGATTCGATGGGCCGAAGTGTTGGCGCTGGCCCTGGCCCTGAGCGGTTGTGCGGGGATCCTGGTGGGCGGCGCCGCGACCGGCGTCAGCGTGGCCCATGACCGGCGAACGACGGGGGCCATCGTCGACGACCAGACTATTGAACTCAAGCTTTATGATGTGCTCAACCGGCAACTGCCGCCCGGCAACCGGATCAGCATCACCAGTTATAACGGGACCGTATTGTTGACCGGCGAGGCGGTTTCGGGGGAAGCGCGACAGCGCGCCGAAGCCATTGCGCGCAGCTTTAACCAACCACCAGTGCGGATGGTGTACAACGAACTGGTCGTAGGATCGCCCAGCCCGCTGTCCGCCCAGAGCAATGACGCCTTATTGACCACCAAGGTCAAAACTGCGCTGTTCCAGATCAATACGATTCCCGATTTTGATCCGACCCGGGTCAAGGTAGTGACGGATCGAGGCGTCGTCTATTTGCTGGGGCTGGTGCGGCCCCAGGAAGCGAACGCTGCCGCCGAGGTCGTCAGTCAGGTCAGCGGCGTGCAGCAGGTGGTGACGCTGTTTGAGTATATTAACTGAAGCGAGCAGCGCAATTTCCCCGGCTCGCCGTTACTTTACAATCTTCAGAGTGGGCTTGCGCCGGGGGGGTTTGGCGGGTGGCTCATCCGCTGACGGGGTGCCGGGCGGCGGCTCATGATCGTCGGTCTTTTCCTCGCCGAAAGCCATGCCTTGACCGTTCTCGCGAGCGTAAATCGCCAGAATGGCGGAAACCGGAATTTGCACCGAACGGGCGACGCCGCCGAACCGGGCGTTGAATTCGATCCAGTCATTGCCCAGCCGCAGATCGCGCACCGCTGCCGGGTTGATATTCAAGATAATCTGGCCTTCGCGTACATGCTGTTTCGGAACCGTCACGCCGGGTTGATCGGCATCGACCAGAATGTGCGGCGTCATGCCGTTGTCTTCAATCCACTCATAAAGCGCGCGGATCAGATAGGGGCGGGTCGAGGTCATGGCGGCTCGGTGAATCAGCTAGGGAGTGGGGGAAGTCGGGAGGCAGGGATTGGAGAGATAGGGAGGCAGCGAATCCTGGCTGAGCCATCCCCTCTCGCCCATCCCTACTCACCCATTAGTGCACGTCCTTCCAGTACTCTTTCTTAAGCAGGTAAAACACGATAGTGGCCAGCGCCAGGAACAGCAGCACCCAGATACCCAGGCGCTGACGTTCCAGCTTGATGGGTTCGCCGACATAGGCCAGGAAGTTGGTCAGATCGGCCATCGCTTCCTTAAACTCCGGCGGACTCATACTGCCCGGTTGCGCCAGCCGGAAGCCGGTGAGCGTCTGGACCTCTTTACCCGCCGCGTCTTTATGCATCGTGAAAACCGGCTCCTGCATCCCCTGCAATTCCCACAGCACATGCGGCATGCCGGCGTTCGGAAACACCGCGTTGTTCACGCCGAACGGGCGGGTCGGGTCCTTGTAGAAGGTTTGCAGGTAGGTGTAGAGGTAGTCCACACCGCGTGAGCGGGCAATCACGGTCAGATCAGGCGGCGTGACGCCGAACCACTGCTTGGCTGCCGCCTTGGGCATGGCGTTCTTCATGGTGTCGCCGACCTTGGCTCCGGTGAAGATCAAGTTATCCTTGACCTGTTCATCCGTCAGGCCGATGTCGCGCGCCATGCGGTTGTAGCGCTGATACTCCAGCGAATGGCAACCCATGCAGTAATTGACGAACAGCTTGGCCCCTTTTTGCAACGAGGCCTGGTTATGCGGGTCAAGTGGCGCCTTCATCAGCGGGAAGCCACCATCGCCCGCCGCGAACGTCAGGCCCGGCAAGGCCAGAAATGCCAGTGCGACGATAATTTTTTTCATTTTGTCACCCTTTCCGGAACGGGCTTGGTCGTTTCAAACGCCGGCAGGATCGGCAGGACGAAGAAGAACCCGAAGTAGATGATGGAGCAGACCTGCGCCAGCGTGGTGCGCGCCGGGGTGGTCGGCAGCGCGCCCAGATAGCCCAGGATCAGGAACGAGATCACGAACGCCGCCAGCGCCAGCTTGAACAGGAAGCCGCGATAGCGAATCGACTTGACCGGACTGCGATCCAGCCAGGGCATGAAGAACAGCATGACGATGGCGGCGCCCATGGCCAGCACGCCCCACACCTGGGTGCCGGCGAACGACGGCACCGCACGCAGAATGGCGTAGAACGGGGTGAAGTACCAGACCGGGGCGATATGCGGCGGGGTCTTCAGCGGATCCGCCGGATCGAAGTTGGGATGCTCCAGGAAGTAGCCGCCCATTTCGGGAATGAAAAAGACGATCAGGGCGAAGAACAGCAGAAACACCATGGCGCCCAGCAAATCTTTGACCGTGTAATAGGGATGGAAGGGAATGCCATCCAGCGGCTTGCCATCCGGGCCTTTGACTTTTTTGATTTCCACGCCGTCGGGATTGTTGGAGCCGACTTCGTGCAGGGCGATGATGTGCGCGACCACCAGACCGAGCAGCACCAGCGGCAGGGCAATAACGTGCAGCGAGAAGAAGCGGTTTAACGTGGCGTCGGAAACGACGAAGTCGCCGCGAATCCATACCGACAGATCCGGGCCGATGACCGGAATGGCGCTGAACAGATTGATGATGACCTGCGCGCCCCAGAAGGACATCTGACCCCAAGGCAGCAGGTAGCCCATGAAGGCTTCGGCCATCAAGCACAGGAAGATGACCACGCCGATGAGCCAGATCAGTTCGCGCGGCTTCTTGTAAGAGCCATAAATCAGCGCCCGGAACATGTGCAGGTAGACGACGATGAAGAACGCCGACGCGCCGGTGGAATGCATGTAGCGGATCAGCCAGCCCCAGTTGACGTCGCGCATGATGTATTCGACCGAAGCGAACGCCTCGGCGGCGGAGGGCTTATAGTTCATGGTCAGCCAGATGCCGGTCAGAATCTGATTGACCAGCACCAGGATCGCCAGCGAGCCGAAGAAATACCAGAAGTTGAAGTTTTTCGGCGCGTAATACTCGGTCAGATGCTCGCGCATCATCTTGGTTAGCGGAAAGCGCTCGTCAATCCAGCCAAGCACGCCGGTTGTGCCTTGTGTGTTCGCCATTATGCTGTCTCCGGGTCAACGCCAATCAATACGCGGGTGTCGCTCAGATACCGGTAGGCGGGCACCTCCAGGTTGGAGGGGGCGGGAACATTCTTATAGACCCGCCCGGCCAGATCGAAACGGGAGCCGTGGCAGGGACAGAAGAAGCCGCCCTTCCAGGCCGGACCCAGATCGGCGGGCGCGATGTCAGGGCGAAAGGTCGGCGAGCAGCCCAGGTGGGTGCAGATGCCGACCAGCACCAGGATTTGCGGGTTGATCGAGCGGTTGGCGTTCTGGGCGTACTTGGGTTGCTGACTGGCCATTTCGGATCGGGGATCCAGCAACTGGTCGTTCAGGGTGGACAATTCAGTCAGCATTTTTTCGGTGCGTTTCAACACCCAGACGGGCTTACCGCGCCATTCAACGGTCATCAGGGCGCCTTCTTCCAGTTTGCTGATATCGGCTTCCACCGGGGCGCCGGCGGCCTGAGCGCGTTCGCTGGGGGACCAGGATTTAAGAAAGGGAACCGCGACAAACGCCGCGCCCACGCCGCCGACCACGGTTGCCGTGGCGGTCAGAAAGCGGCGTCTGCCGAGATCGACGGCATCTACCGTACTCATAATGCAGTCTCCTGATTTTATGGATTTATGTTGATTGTAGCGTCGGGCAGTCCGCGAGCGCCCTAGCGTGGAGTCTTATGGTTTTCGCGGTACGGCGCAAAATATTACCGCAGTGCGGGTATGGGGTCTATGTGCTTGCGGGTCAGACGGGATTGTTGATGTCGATAAAGGCAAAGTGCAAGGCGAATTGTCGCGTCAGATACGCGCCGAGAGCCTGGACGCCATCCCGCTCGGTGGCGTGATGACCCGCGGCGAAGAAGTGCAAGCCGTTTTCGCGGGCGAAGTGCACAGTGGGTTCCGACGCCTCGCCGGTGAGAAAGGCGTCAACGCCTTCGCTGAGTGCGGTCTCAATATAAGATTGGGCCGCGCCGCTGCACCAAGCCAGCCGGTGAATCGGCGCATCACTGCCGGGGATATGCAGGGGTTTCCGCTGGAGCCGGGTTTCAATCCGGGCGGCGAAGTCCGCTCCACTGACGGGTTCCGTCAGTTCGCCGAGCATGACCAGCCCTGGCGTCCGGCTATTGCCGCCAGCGGTCCCGGTGACGGTCAAATCCAGTCGCTGGGCCAGTTGCGCGTTGTTACCCAGTTCCGGGTGTGCGTCCAGCGGCAGATGATAGGCGATCAGGCTGATGTCGTGGCGGAGCAGCGTAGCAATTCGGCGCTGTTTCATACCGACGATGCACGGGTCTTCGCCTTTCCAGAACCAGCCGTGATGAACCAGCACGGCATCGGCTTGTTGCGCAATGGCCGCGTCCAGCAAGGCCTGACAGGCGGTGACGCCACCGATCAGGGTATGAACTTCAGCACGTCCCTGCACCTGCAAACCGTTCGGGCAATAGTCGTTGAAATTCTCGACCGCCAGCAGGCGGTTCGTATAGGCGACCAGTTCAGTCAGTTGCATGATTCAGCGTTCCGCCAGAATTTCACCCAGCGCGGCCAGCAATACGGCGTTCTGCGCCGGGTCGCCGATGGTGATGCGCAGAAACTGCTCAATGCGCGACTGGCGGAAGTGGCGGACGATGATGTGGCGCTCACGCAACGCAGCGGCCAGTGCGGCAGCGTCCCGTTGCGGATAGCGGGCGAAAATGAAATTGGCGGCGGATGGTAGCACAGTGAAACCGAGGTTCTGCAAAGCCGCTACCAATGCAGCGCGACTGGCGATGACTGCCTGGCGGGTGCGCTCGAAATGTTCACGATCGGCAAAGGCAGCAACCGCGCCGGCGATAGCCAGCCGATCCAGCGGATAGGAATTAAAGCTGTTCTTAACCCGTTCCAGGGCTTCAATCAGTTCGGGATGTCCGACCGCCAGCCCGACCCGCAACCCGGCCAGCGCGCGCGATTTGGAGAGAGTCTGCGTAACCAGCAGATTCGGATAGCGATTCACCAGAGAAATGGCCGTGTCGCCGCCAAAGTCGATATAGGCTTCATCGACCACTACCACGGAATCCTGGTTGTGCCCCAGCAGCCACGCAATGTCGGCCAGGGGCAGCAGGCAGCCGGTCGGCGCGTTGGGATTGGCGAAGAGGACGCCGCCATTCGGACGGAGGTAATCGGCGACACGCAGCGTGAAGTCTTCGGTTAGCGGAATCGTGGCGAAGTCGATGCCGTACAGGCCGCAGTAGACCGGGTAGAAACTGTAGGTGATGTCCGGGAATAACAAGGGCGCGGGATGCTGGAACAGGGCTTGAAAGACATGCGCCAGCACTTCGTCGGAGCCGTTGCCGACGAAGACCTGCACCGGGGTGACACCGTAGTAGTCGGCGATAGCTTGTTTGAGAGGCTCGGCGTTAGGGTCCGGGTACAGACGCAGGGCGTCGGACAGTTCGGCGCGAATGGCGTCCAGCACGCGCGGCGAGGGTCCGTAGGGATTCTCGTTGGTGTTGAGCTTGACCAGATGGCTCAACTTCGGCTGCTCACCCGGTACATAGGGAGTGAGTCGATGTACCACGGGACTCCAGAAACGGCGATTCACAGTCGCACCATCATCGTTGTCATTCGTCGCTCAGACTGGTTGTAGCGCTATCCGCCGGAAATCCGCATCTCCGCTGACCGGGCGTGAGCTGTTAACCCTTCCCCCCGTGCCAGAATCGATGCGGTGCGGCCCAGAGTTGCCGCGCCGGTGGGCGAGCAATAAATCAGGCTGGACCGTTTCTGGAAATCGTAAACGCCCAGCGGCGAAGAAAACCGGGCGGTTCGGGAGGTCGGCAAGACATGATTGGGACCCGCGCAATAATCCCCCAGCGCCTCCGGGGTGTGTCGACCCATGAAAATCGCTCCGGCATGACGAATCAGCGGCAGCAGCTTCTCCGGGTGCTCCACCGACAATTCCAGATGCTCTGGAGCGATAAAATTCACCACCTGCGCCGCCTCCTCCAAATCCCGCGCCTGAATCAGCGCCGCCCGCCGCCGCAGCGACGCCTCGATAATCTCCCGTCGCTCCATACCTGGCAGCAACCGCTCGATGGCTTCCCGAACCCGCTCCAGAAACGCGGCGTCCGGACTGATCAAGATCGGCTGGGCATCCTCGTCATGTTCCGCTTGGGAAAACAAGTCCATGGCGATCCAGTCCGGATCGGTCAGCCCATCGCAGACCACCAGAATTTCCGATGGGCCGGCGATCATGTCGATACCGACCGCACCGAATGCCTGGCGCTTGGCGGCGGCGACGTACACATTGCCCGGCCCGACGATCTTGTCCACGGCGGGAACCGTCGAGGTGCCATACGCCAGCGCCGCCACCGCCTGCGCTCCACCGATGCGGAACACGCGATCTACGCCGGCGACGGCGGCGGCAGCCAGCACCAGATCATTCATTTCGCCGCCCGGCGTCGGGACCGCCATGATCACCTCCGGCACCCCGGCTACCTTGGCGGGAATCGCGTTCATCAGCACCGACGAGGGATAAGCCGCCTTGCCGCCCGGCACATACAGCCCGACCCGATCCAGCGGCGTCACCTGCTGGCCCAGCAGCGTGCCATCCGCCTCTGTAACGGTCCAGGATTCCTGCTTTTGCCGCTCAGCGTAAGCGCGAATGCGGGTAGCGGCTGAGATCAGCGCGACATGCTGGGCCGAGGGCAGAGCAGCCAGGGCGGCCTGTAACCGATCGGCAGGAATTTCCAGATCAGCAGCGCAAGCGGCGTCCAGTCGGTCAAAACGGTAGGTGTATTCCAGCAGGGCATCATCGCCGCGCTGGCGCACCTCGGCAAGGATTTCGCGGACAATGGCCGTGATCGTTTCATCAGCGACGCCTTCCCAGGCAATCAGCGCTTCCAGGCGCGGCCAGAAATCGGCGTCAGCGGTATTCAGGCGTTGGAGATCGAGCATGAGTCATTCCTGGAAACAAGAGGCCCCTCTGGAGAGCGGCCAGGGAGAGAATCAGGCGCTGACTGCTGCGGTCATGCGCTCCATAATCGCCTTGATCCGGGCGTGTTTCATCTTCATCGCCGCCTTGTTGATGATCAACCGGGAACTGATGTCGGCGATGTGCTCCAGCGGCGCCAGACCATTGGCTTTCAGCGTGTTTCCGGTGTCCACCACATCGACGATGTAATCCGCCAGCCCCACCAGGGGGGCCAACTCCATCGAGCCGTACAATTTGATCACTTCCACCTGTCGGCCCTGATCCGCAAACCAGCGGCGGGTGGTATTCACATATTTGGTAGCAATGCGCAGTCGGCTTAACCGGGGTTGATGGTGAGGATCGCCAGCCACCATGAGCCGGCAGCGGGCAATGCGCAAGTCCAGTGGTTCGTACAGCCCCTCGCCGCCATGCTCCAGCAGTACGTCCTTGCCGGCCACACCCAAATCCGCTGCGCCGTACTGGACATAGGTCGGCACGTCAGTAGCGCGGATGATCACCAGTTTCACCTCGGACTGATTCGTGTCGAGAATCAGCTTACGGCTGGTTTCCGGATCGTCAATGGGGACGATGCCCGCCGCCGCCAGCAGGGGCAGGGTTTCCTGAAAGATACGGCCCTTAGACAGGGCGATGGTCAACAAAGCCGTCATGACGGGTCAACCCGGCGTCCGGCGAATGCGCGCGCCCAGGTGCGACAGCTTCTCCTCGATGCAGTCGTAACCCCGGTCAATGTGATAGATGCGATCCACGATCGTATCGCCTTCAGCCACCAGCGCCGCCAGAATCAGGCTGGCTGAAGCCCGTAAATCAGTAGCCATTACCGGCGCGCCGGTGAGTCGGGGGATACCGACGCTGACCGCGGTATTGCCCTCCAGCTCAATCTGTGCGCCCATCCGCTGCAATTCCAGCACATGCATGAAGCGATTCTCAAACACAGTCTCGGTGATCATGCCTGTTCCTTCAGCGACGGCGTTCAGGGCGACGAATTGGGCCTGCATATCCGTGGGGAAAGCTGGATAAGGCGCGGTGTGGATACGGACCGCTTTAGGGCGGCGACCATTCATATCCACTTCGATCCAGTCGGGGCCGGTATTCACTTGGGCGCCGGCTTCTTCCAGCTTGAGCAGCACTGCCTCCAAATTGTCCGGGCGGGTATCCTTGACCTTGACCCGTCCGCCAGTAATCGCGCCAGCCAATAGATAAGTGCCGGTCTCGATGCGATCCGGCAACACTTGATAATGCGCCCCGTGCAAGCTTTCCACGCCGTCAATCACCAGCGTATCGGTGCCCGCGCCGCTAATCTTGGCTCCCATCGCGATCAGACAGTCCGCCAAATCAACGACTTCTGGCTCGCGGGCGGCATTCTCAATGATAGTTGTACCCTGAGCCAGCGTGGCGGCCATCAGCAGATTTTCCGTGCCGGTGACCGTAACCAGATCCAGCACGATATGCGCGCCCTTCAGGCGGTTGGCGCGGGCACGGATATAGCCGTTTTCGACCTTGATGTCCGCACCCATCGCCTCCAGACCCTTGATATGCAGATTGACGGGGCGTGAACCGATGGCGCAGCCGCCCGGCAATGACACCTCCGCCTGGCCAAAACGGGCCACCAGCGGTCCAAGCACCAGAATTGAAGCGCGCATGGTGCGCACCAGTTCATACGGGGCCTGGAAGGTGTGGATCGAGCAGGGATCGACCTGGATATTCATTTTTTCATCGACCACCAACTCCACGCCCATCCGGCCCAGCAGTTCCATGGTCGTGGTGACATCCTGCAAATGCGGGACGTTGCGAATGGTCACCGGGGCATCAGCCAGCAAGGTAGCAGCCAGAATCGGCAATACCGCATTCTTCGCGCCGGAAGCGCGCAATTCGCCGTACAGCGGCACGCCGCCAGTGATAATCAGTTTGCTCATGGTTCAGGGTTCAGAGTTCAGGGTTTGAGATTCAGAATCTGCGCGGACAGCATGGCTCAGCAGTCAGGCCAGTGGCAATACGGTTTCCAGTTCGGCGACTTCGATAATGGCGCGCATTTGCTTGGGAATATTGACGAACGCCAGCGGCCACTGGCGACGGCGGGCCTGGCGCAGCCATTCCACCATCAGGGCAACGCCGGCGCTGTTGGAGCGGTGGACGCCGCTGAGGTCAATACGATGGATCGGTTCGGCCTGGAACAGCGATTCCGTGGCTTTCCACAAATCCGCCACCGAATCGAAGTCCAGTTCACCTTGGACGTACAAGGTAGCGCCATCGCGCCTGGCGCTGGCCTCGGCCATCAGCGTCCGCCCTGGGCGTTGCGCTGCTGGAGATCAGCGATCACCGCATCCAGGCCGCTGTTACGAATCTGGCTGGCGAAGGTGCTGCGATAGTTGGTGACCAGACTGACGCCATCCACGGTCACGTCATACACTTTCCAGCCCTCATCGCCCAGATGCATGCTGTAGTTGATCTGGATCGGTCGGCCCGTTTTCGGCTGTACTTCGGTTCTGACCGTGGTTTCGCTGCCACTGGCGGGGGGTTGCGGCGGTACGCGAACGTCTTCGTCCGAATATTCCAGCAGCGCCTTGGCGTAAGTGCGAACCAGCAAGGTGCGGAATTCCTCAGCGAAGCGCCGGCGTTGCTCAGGCGTGGCTTGTTGCCAGGCGCGGCCCAGCACCCAGCGCGACATCAACTCAAAATCGAAATTCGGCAGCACGATCTGGTCGACCAGTTCATAGATCCGGCTGGAATCCTGCCGAAGCGCCGCGCTGTTCTTGCGCAGGGCGTCGATCATCCGCGCTGAGGTATCCTGAACAACCTCCTGCGGCGGACGGACCGACGCTCCGACCAGGCTGCCACTGAGCGCCAGCACTAAGACAATAAAAGCGATCACTTTTTTCATCAGATTTGCAACTCCCTCATCGATTTCCAGCCCGACTACTGATTGCTCAACCCCTGCTTCGGGGGCGCATCGCCCGAAGCTGTGTTGGTCAGCACCCGGCCAATCAATTTTTCCAGCACCAGCGCCGACTGCGTGAGCTTGAGGACGCTGCCGTTACTCAGATAGCTGTCCATGCCGCCCGGTTCCAACCCAATGTACTGTTCGCCCAGCAGGCCGGAGGTCAGGATACTGGCGCTGGAGTCGGTAGGCAGTCGGTCGTAGCGCGGATCAATGGACATCGTTACGACCGCTTCGTAACTTTGGGAATCCAGGTCGATGCCGATCACTCGGCCAATGCGCACTCCGCCCAGGGTGACCGGCGCTCGAACCTTGAGGCCGCCGATATTCTCAAAGTGGGCCATGATGCGATAGCCGTCATTCTCGCCGATGCGCGTCAGGTCGCTGACTTTCAGCGCCAACAGTAAAAACGCCGCCAGCCCCAGCGCCACGAACACGCCGACCATCAGTTCCAGATTCTTTTGCCGCATGTCTACCAGACTCCAAACATCAGCGCCGTCAACAGGAAATCCCAGCCCAATATCGCCAGTGAAGTGATTACCACGGTTCGCGTTGTCGCCAGACTGACCCCTTCCGAAGTCGGCAACGCCTCATAACCCTCAAATAGAGCGATCCAGTTGGCCAGTACGCCGAACACGATGCTTTTAATAATCACTCCGTTAACAATATCTTCAAACAACAACACTTTCGCTTGCATCTGCGCCCAGAATGCCCCGCCGTCCACGCCCAGTTGTATGACCGCTACAAAGTAGCCACCCAGAATGCCAATCGCGGTGAAAATGCCGGTCAGGATCGGCACGGCCAGACAGCCAGCCAGAAAGCGGGGCGCCAGGACCCGGGGAAACGGATCGACCGCCATCATTTGCATACTGGCCAACTGTTCAGTGGCTTTCATCAGCCCGATTTCCGCCGTCAGCGCGGAGCCAGCCCGGCCAGCGTACAGCAATGCGGTCAATACCGGTCCCAGTTCGCGGATCAGCGACAACGCGACCACCGTCCCCAGCGAAGCGGTGGCGCCGAAATCGACCAGATTGGCGTAGCCTTGCAGACCGAGCACCATGCCGACAAACAGTCCGGACACCAGAATAATCGGCAGTGACAGCACGCCCACGGCATAGAGCTGCCTGATCAGCAGGCTGGGGCGCTTGAACAGGAAAGTCAGCGCGCCCAGCAGACTCAGCAGAAACAGATTGGCCCGGCCCAATCGGGCCAGCCTGTCCAGAACCCAGCGGCCCAGCCCCGTCAGTATGGAGAGCATCCCGAACCTCTCGACAGCAGATCGTCAGCATAGGGTGGCGCGGCATAGTGGAACGACATCGGGCCATCCGGCCGGGCGTGCATGAATTGGTCAACCCAGGCGGAGGGTGATCGATGCAGTTCTTCGGGCGTGCCGTGTTCCACCACTCGACCCTCGGAGATCAGATAGAGATAATCGGCGATGGCGGCGGTTTCCTTGACATCGTGCGAGACAATGATGCTGGTCAGGCCGAGTGCGTCATTGAGCGTGCGGATCAGTTTAACCAGTACGCCCATGGAAATCGGGTCCTGGCCGGCGAAGGGTTCGTCGTAAAGCATCATCATCGGGTCGAGCGCAATGGCTCGGGCCAGCGCCACTCGCCGGGCCATGCCGCCGGATAGTTGCGCGGGCATCAAATCACGGGCGCCGCGCAGACCGACCGCTTCCAGCTTCATCAGCGCCAGGGTGCGGATCAGTCGTTCCGACAAGCGAGTGTGTTCGCGCAGCGGAAAGGCCACGTTATCAAACACGCTCAAATCAGTGAACAAAGCGCCGCTCTGGAACAAGACGCCCATCCGCTGGCGCAGTCGATACAGTTCCTGGCGGTTGAGTTCGTGGACACACAAACCATCGACTTCAACCCGCCCGGCCTCGGGGCGAATCTGGCCGCCCATCAGGCGCAGCAGCGTGGTTTTGCCGGTGCCGCTCGGACCCATGATGGCCGTGACCTGCCCTCGCCGAATCTCCAGATTTAACTCGTTGAAGATCATTCGGTCGCCCCGGCGGAATGACAAGCCGCGCACCGACACGAGGGGCGCGTCATCAGACCGGGCCGTTTTTAGAGGGGAAACAATTGGGAACATCCGACTGGGGATCGCTGAGTGGCGAGTCAAAAGAAGTAGTGGAAACGGGTAGTTTCCCGACAAGCCGCCGCCAAGTCAAATCGACAAAAGGCATCTTTAGCCAGCTCGACCTTGGCATTTGCTGAAATTCGTGACTATGCTTAGCCCGCATACGGATTGTCTACGCCGGGCGACTGAAAAGTTTCTACGGGCGGCGACGTGACCGTTCGGCAGACGAGGGCGGCGCAGGCTATGCTCCGACCAAGCCGGATGGGGCCGGTATTCAGGCCGAAATTTAAACCAGATCAACGTTGAAGGTAGGGTCATGACTAAAAAGTACATCTATAAGTACACCGAAGGGGATGGCAAGAACAAAATGCTGCTCGGCGGCAAGGGCGCGAATCTGTGCGAGATGACGCAGATCGGCCTGCGGGTGCCGCCAGGCTTTGTGATCAGCACCGAAGCCTGTCTGGACTACATCGCCAACAATCGGTTGCCCGATGGCGTTATGGACGACGTGCGGGCGCACATGGCCTGGCTGGAAGAGCAAACCGGCAAACAGTTCGGCGGCGCGGCCAATCCGCTGCTGGTGTCGGTGCGTTCCGGTTCCTCGATGTCCATGCCGGGCATGATGGACACCATCCTCAACCTTGGCCTGAACGAGAAGACGCTGGCCGGGCTGATCAAGCTGACCGGCAACGAGCGCTTCGGCTATGACGCCTATCGCCGCTTCATCCAGTTGTTCGGCAAGATCGCGCTGGGCGTGGATGACCACTTCTTTGACGAACATTTCGAAGCGATCAAGCGCCGCGCCGGCGTCAAGGTGGACTTGGGTCTGAGCGCGGAAGACCTGCGCGAGATTGGTCAGTTGTTCCTGCAAGTCGTTCAGGAGCAGACCGGACGTCCCTTCCCGCAAGACCCCTATGAGCAACTGGAACTGGCGATCAAGGCGGTGTTCGGCTCGTGGATGGGTCAGCGCGCCGTGGACTACCGCCGCGAGTTCAAGATCACCCCGGACCAGGCCAACGGCACCGCGGTCAATGTGGTCACCATGGTGTTCGGCAACATGGGTAACGATTGCTCCACCGGCGTGGGCTTCACCCGCGATCCTGGCACGGGCGAAAACGTCATGTACGGCGAATACCTGGTCAACGCCCAGGGCGAGGACGTGGTCGCCGGCATCCGCACGCCGAAGCCGGTTGCGGCGATGAAGGACGAAATGCCTGATCTGTACCGACAGCTCGTCGATCTGCGCAACAAGCTGGAAGGCCATTATCACGAGGTGCAGGACTACGAGTACACCATCGAGAAGGGCGTGCTGTATTGCCTGCAAACCCGCAACGGCAAGATGAACGCCCAGGGCATGGTGCGCAGCTCGGTGGAAATGGCCAACGAGGGCCTGATCAGCCGCGAACGGGCGCTGTTGAGGATTGATCCGGAGTCGCTGGAACAAATGATGTTCCCGCAACTCGACCCGAAACAGAAGGCGGCGCCGGCCTCGCAGGGCATGGGCGCATCGCCGGGCGCGGCCTCCGGCAAGATCGTGTTTGATGCCGATACCGCCGTGAAGCGCGGGCGCGGCGCTAACGAGAAAATCATCCTGGTCCGCGAAGAGACCAAGCCGGAAGATATTCACGGCTTCTTCGCGGCGGTCGGCATCCTGACCAGTCGTGGCGGCAAGACCTCGCACGCGGCGGTCGTGGCGCGCGGTATGGGTAAACCCTGCGTGGTCGGCGCGGAAGACATTCTGGTCAACGTCCATCAGCGCCAGGCGATCATCGGCGATAAAGTCCTGCACGAAGGCGATGTGGTCACCATCGACGGCGGCACCGGCCGGGTGTTCCTTGGCGAAATTCCCACTGTGGAGCCGGAATTCACCCCGGAACTGCGCACCCTGCTGAGCTGGGCCGACGAGATCGCCACCCTCAAGGTCATGGCGAACGCGGATACCCCGGATGCCGCCCAGCGCGCGTCCAACTACGGCGCCATGGGCATCGGCCTGTGCCGCACCGAGCGGATGTTCAACGCCAAGGAACGGTTGCCGCTCGTTCTGGAGATGATCCTGGCCGAGACCACCGAGGATCGCGAAGCCGCCCTGGAAAAACTGCTGCCGATGCAGCGCAGCGACTTCAAGGAAATTTTCCGGGTCATGGCGCCGCGCCCGGTCACGGTCCGCCTGCTCGATCCGCCGATTCACGAGTTCCTGCCGTCCGAGCAAACCCTGATCGACGATATCGAACATCTGCGCCATCTGCGCCAAACCGCGCAGGGTCTGGAGGCGATCAGCCAGATTCTCAGCCAAGTCAACCCGAAGGCGGTCGAGCAACTCGGAATTCTCAATGACAGCCACCTGGTCGCTGACGTGCTGGCCAAGAAGGAAGAAATTCTACAGAAGGCCCGCGCCTTGCATGAAATCAACCCAATGCTCGGTCATCGCGGCGTCCGCTTGGGTCTGACCTATCCGGAAATTTACAAGATGCAGATTCGCGCCATTCTGGAAGCGGCGGCGGAATGCATCCAGGAGAAGGTCAACGTCCATCCCGAAATCATGGTGCCGCAGGTCTGCACCGTGGAGGAGTTGAAGCGGGTCAAGGCGCTGGTCGACGAGGTGCTGCCCGAAGTCGAGGCCAAGTACGCGGTCAAGGTGCATTTCGAGTTCGGCACCATGATGGAAGTGGTACGCGCCTGTCTGCGCGCCGGCGAAATCGCCGATGTCGCCGAGTTCTTCTCCTTCGGCACCAATGACCTGACCCAGGCGACCTTCTCTTTCTCCCGCGAGGACGCCGAGAACAAATTCCTGCCGTTCTACAACTCCGCCGGAATTCTCAAGGACAACCCGTTTGAGGCGCTGGACACGGCGGGCGTCGGCCAGCTCATGCAGTTCGCCGTTGACAATGGCCGCAAGACCCGCGCCGGTCTCAAGGTCGGCATTTGCGGCGAACAGGGTGGTCATCCGCGCTCGATGCGCTTCTGCCACTACGCCAACCTGACCTATGTGTCCTGCTCGTCGCCCCGGGTGCCGATTGCCCGGCTGGCGGCGGCGCACGCCAAGTTGCTGGAAAAGGATTATCAGCCGTAAGCGGTCGATGAACCGGCGGCGGCGTTGACGCTGCTGGTTGAGAAATGCCAGGGGCGGCTACGGTCGCCCCTGTTCTTTTACGTCAACCCAGATTCCCGGTTAAGCTTCGTCGATAGATTTTGGGTGACGAATCCTTTGTGCGTCGCTACAGCCCAAGACGACTACAGTCATCCCAAGAGAGGTCACCATGCGCTGGAGAAACAACAGGGAAAGCAGCAATGTTGAAGATCGACGGGGTCTGCGAGCCGCGCCCACGATCGCGGGCGGCGGGATTGGTACGATTATTATCGTACTCGTTGCCATATACTTTGGCATTGATCCCGGTTTTCTGCTGCAAAGCGGAGCGCCAGGCGGCGCTCCAGACCAGCAGTCGGTTCAGAGAACCCCCGCCGATGACGAGTCGCGCCAGTTCGTCTCTGTCGTTTTGGCCGACACCGAAGATACTTGGCGTACCCTGTTTCGACAGATGGGTGGCGCTTACCAGGACCCCAAGCTGGTGTTATTCACGGGCGCAGTGCAGTCGGCGTGCGGCTTTGCCCAGGCCGCAGTTGGCCCGTTTTACTGTCCGGGGGACCAAAAAGTTTATATCGACCTGGGTTTTTTTCAGGAACTCAAAAATCGCTTCCAGGCCCCGGGCGATTTCGCTCAAGCCTATGTGATCGCTCACGAAATCGGGCATCATGTACAAAATCTGCTCGGCATCTCGGCCAAGGTCCAGTCCCTGCGCGACCGCGTCAGCGCGGCGGAAGCCAACGACTTGTCAGTCCGTCTGGAATTGCAGGCGGACTGCTTCGCTGGCGTATGGGCGCATCACGCCCATCAATCCCGGCAGATTCTGGAAGCAGGCGATGTGGAGGAAGGACTGAACGCGGCCAACGCAATCGGCGATGATCGCCTGCAAATGCAAGCCAAGGGTTACGTGGCGCCGGATTCCTTCACGCACGGTAGTTCGGCGCAACGAGTGCGCTGGTTCAAGCGGGGTATCGCCGGGGGTGATTTGCGCCAGTGCGATGCTTTCAATGCCGCGCAATTGTAGGCCGTCATCATGCTGAGCCACCCCGACCAGCTCAAACAACTGGCCAGCCAGGTTTTAACGATTGAAGCCGAAGCCGTCGCGCAACTCCAGCGCCGCATCGACGACCGCTTCGTTTACGCCTGCGACCTCATGCTCCACTGCCAGGGCCGGATTGTCGTCATCGGCATGGGCAAATCCGGCCATATCGGCGGCAAGATCGCCGCGACCC
Source organism: uncultured Candidatus Competibacteraceae bacterium (assembly GCA_964508935.1). Taxonomy (GTDB): domain Bacteria; phylum Pseudomonadota; class Gammaproteobacteria; order Competibacterales; family Competibacteraceae; genus UBA2383. The sequence continues at coordinate 20,796 of CAZDVY010000005.1, forward strand.
TGGCCAGCACCGGCAGCCCAGCTTTTTTTGTCCATCCCGCCGAAGCCAGCCACGGTGATATGGGCATGATCACCGCCCAGGACGTGGTGGTGGCCCTGTCCAATTCCGGCGAAACTGACGAAATTCTGACCCTGCTGCCGCTCATCAAGCGTCAGGGCGTGCCCCTGATCGCCCTGACCGGCAACCCCGATTCGACACTGGCCCAGGCTGCTGATGTCCACATCGACGTCAGCGTCGCCCAGGAAGCCTGTCCGCTGGGTCTGGCCCCAACGTCCAGCACCACGGCGACGCTGGCGATGGGCGATGCGCTGGCGGTCGCGTTGCTGGAAGCGCGCGGCTTTACCGCTGAAGACTTCGCCCGCTCCCATCCCGGCGGACGACTGGGCCGCCGCCTGTTATTGCTCACAGACGATGTCATGCATACCGGTGAGCAGATGCCGCGCAACGCCCCGGATGACCTGCTCCGGGACGCCCTTCTGGAGATGAGCCGCAAGGGACTGGGTACGACCGTGGTGGTGGACCGTGAAGATCATGTATTGGGCGTATTCACCGATGGTGACCTGCGCCGGGCGCTGGATCGGCAGGTGGATGTGCATACCGCCAAAGTCGCTGAGGTCATGACGCCACATGGCAAGACCATCGCCCCAGGAACCTTGGCCGCCGAAGCGCTGCGCATGATGCAGCAATACCGGATTAATGCGCTGCCGGTGGTAAACTCTGCCGGGAAACTGGCCGGCGTCCTGAATATGCATGATCTGTTGCGCGCCGGCGTGTTGTAATCGCCTATCGCCGGGAGCCTCCATGATGCGCGACATATTGACCAAAGCAGCCCAGATTCAACTGGTGATCTTCGACGTAGACGGCGTCCTGACCGATGGCCGCCTGTATCTGGGCAATGATGGCAATGAATTTAAAGCTTTTCATATCCGCGATGGCCACGGTATCAAGATGTTGCTGGAAAGCAGCGTAGAAATCGCCATTATCTCCGGACGCCACGCTGCTTCCGTCGAGCGGCGCCTGAGCGATCTGGGCATCCGCTACGCCTATCTCGGCGTCCACGACAAGCTGGCGGCGTTTCACAGCCTGCTGGCGCGACTCGGCCTGACCGCCGAACAGGTTGCTTATGTCGGTGACGATCTCATCGATTTGCCGGTGATGACGCAAGTGGGCCTGGCTATTGCCGTGCAAGACGCCGATCCCTTCGTCAAACAGCACGCCCATTGGCAAACGCCCAGTCCGGGGGGACGCGGCGCCGCCCGCGATGTCTGCGAGTTGTTGCTGGAAGCGCGTGGCCAATTAGCCGATCTGCGGAGCCGCTATCTTTGATGCTGCCTTCCGGCTTCACCGTTCGCGGTATTCTGTCTCTGACCGGACTGGCGCTGCTGGCCAGCCTGAGCTACGGCCTGCTGCGCTGGGTGGAATCCGAATTGCGCGAACCTGCCCCGGCGGAAAGCCAGAAACCGGCGCTGATCATTGAACGGTTCCGGGCCGTGCGGCTGAATGTCGCTGGACAGCGAAAATCGGTCATCGCTGCGCCCCGACTGGCGCAATTACCCAATCATCTGGGGACGCGCATCGAGCAGCCAGCGCTGGACTGGTATCAGCCGGATGGACAAACCCGCGAGTGGCGCCTGCAAGCCGAACACGGCTGGATTTCCGCTGATCAACAGTCCGTGCGGCTGGAAGGTGAAGTCACCATGGTTCGCACTGCCGACAGCGGCAAACAGCCCATGACCATTATGACCCGTGACGTGCTGGTGCGGCCTGGTGAACGTTATGCTGAAACCGCTGCTCCCACGCGGGCAGTGACTCCCGATGGCGAATTCCGGGCGGTCGGCGTCCACGCCTGGCTGGATCAGGAACGGCTGGAATTGCTTTCCGAAGTCAGAGGTGTCTATGAATCTCCCAAACCGTAAAGTCGGCTGGATGTTGGCGCTGGCGCTGATTCCACCATTGGCCGTCGCCTTGCCGGAAGACCGCAACCAACCGATCCAGCTGGAAGCCAGTCGCGGCCAGATCGACCAGAAAACCGGCGTCAGCGTTTACGAAGGCAACGTTATGATCAGCCAGGGTTCCATGCGGCTGAATGCCGATGTCGCGACCATTCATGTCAAGGACGGTGGTTTTCAGCGCATGGAGGCAACCGGCAATCCAGTCAACTTGCGCTACCGCCCCACTGCCGACAAGCCGGAGATTCTCGGCGTGAGCCAACGGGTGGAATACGATGTCGCCAGCGCCAAGGTCATCATGAGCGGCAACGCCCGGTTGACCCAGGGACAGGATGTGTTCACCGGCGACCGGGTGGAATATGATCTGAAGAGCGACGTGGTGCGGGCGCGTGGCGCGGGCAATAACGGCCGCATTCAATTCACCATTCAGCCCCGGGCGCAGGATGCCGCGCCAGCCAGGAAACCCTGAGCATGGCGCAACTGGTCGCTCGCGAAATCGTCAAGCGCTACCGCAAGCGGGTGGTGGTGGACGCCGCCTCACTGACCGTTGGCAGTGGCGAAGTCGTCGGCCTGCTGGGGCCGAACGGGGCGGGTAAAACCACCAGTTTCTACATGATGGTCGGCTTGATTCACTGCGACGAGGGCCGGGTGTTGCTGGACAACCGGGACCTGACCCTCTTGCCCATGCACGCCCGGGCGCGACTGGGAGTGGGCTATTTGCCGCAGGAGCCCTCGGTGTTCCGGCGCCTGAGCGTTCTGGACAACGTGCTGGCGATTCTGGAAACCCGTCGCGACCTCTCCCGCGCCGACCGCCGGGCGCAGGCCGAAGAACTGCTGCATGAACTGCATGTCGGTCATTTGCAGAACAGCCTCGGCATCAGCCTGTCGGGCGGCGAACGCCGCCGGGTGGAAATCGCCCGAGCGCTGGCGGCCAACCCGGCGTTTATCCTGCTTGATGAACCTTTCGCCGGCGTCGATCCCCTGTCGGTCCTGGATATCCAACGCATTATCAGCCACCTGTGCGAGCGCAAGATCGGCGTGTTGATCACCGATCACAACGTTCGAGAAACCTTGGGGATTTGTGACCGCGCCTACATTCTCAACGAAGGTCGGGTGATCGCTGAGGGCGATCCCGCCGCCATTCTTGCTAACCGACAAGTTCGCCAAGTCTATCTGGGCGAATCCTTTCAGTTATGAACAGCGCCCGCGTGATCCATCTTCTTTCCTCTACCATAACACCTAAAACCCGCTAGGATTATGGATAGCTTTAACTCTACGGATCGACGCCAAATCTCACTGTTATGAGACAGTCATTGCAGCTTCGCTTGGGTCAACAACTGACAATGACCCCCCAATTGCAGCAGGCGATTCGTCTCCTGCAACTGTCCAGCCTGGATTTGCAAGCTGAAATCCAGTCGCTGCTTGATTCCAACCTCATGCTGGAGCGCGCTGACGAACTTCAGGAAGTGGCGGTGCAACCCGAAATCCAGTCTGCCCAGACGGCTGCTGATGCCAGCGCTGAGACGGAAATCAACACCGCTACAACCGATAACCTGCCAGACGAGTTACCGGTCGACAGCGCCTGGGAAGATATCTACGAATCCTATGATGGGACCACCAGCTACTCGCGCGGTGAAGATGAAGACCGGGATCCCTATGAGCGTTATTCAGGCGCTGGTGAATCCCTGCGCGATTATCTTTACTGGCAGATGCGGCTGACCCCGTTTAATGAGCGGGAACTGGCGATCGCAACGGCTATCATCGACGCTATCAGCGAATCTGGCTATCTGAGTCTGCCGCTGGAAGAGCTTTGTCAGGGTGTGCAGAATGAGTTTCCGGTGACCTTGGCGGAAGCTGAAGCGGTGCTCAAACTGATCCAGCACTTCGATCCTCAGGGGGTCGCCGCCCGCAATCCTGCCGAATGTCTATTGCTGCAGATGGAAATGCTGCCTGAGGACATACCCTGGCTGGCTGAGGCGCGCTGGCTGGTTGAACATCACCTGGACATGCTCGCTGACCGGGATTTCAACGGTCTGATGCGTCGACTCAAGGTCACGCGCGAGGCGTTGCAGGGCATCATCAGTCTGATCCAGTCGCTGAATCCGCACCCGGGCGCCCGTTTGTCCAGCGATGCGCCGCAGTATGTGACGCCGGATGTGCTGGTCTACCGCCAGCGCCAGGCTTGGCGAGTCGAATTAAATCCCGAGAACACTCCCAAATTGCGCATTAACGCCCGTTACGCGGCTTTGGCGCGGCGCTTGGTGCAAAGCAGCGACGCGGATTGCCTGAAAAATCACCTGCAGGAAGCCCGCTGGTTTTTGAAAAGCCTGCAGAACCGCAATGAGACCCTGCTCAAGGTCGCAACCTGCATCGTCGAGCGTCAACGGGATTTTCTGGAGCACGGCGACGAATACATGAAGCCATTGATCCTGCGCGACATCGCTGAAACCCTGGGTATGCATGAATCCACGATCTCGCGCGTGACGACCCAGAAGTATATGCATACGCCGCGCGGCATCTATGAGTTAAAATATTTTTTTTCCAGCCACGTCGGCACCAGCGACGGTGGTGAATGCTCTTCCACCGCCATCCGCGCCATGATCCGCAAACTGATCCAGGCAGAAAATCCCGGCAAGCCGCTCAGTGACGACAAAATCGCCAAACTGCTCGGAACCGAGGGTATTCAAGTAGCCCGCCGGACGGTGGCAAAATACCGGGAAGCGATGGCGATTCCATCGTCTTCGGATCGTAAACGCCTCGTCTGAACGGACGGGGATTCCTGCCTTCACTGTTTACCGAAAAAGACCTCCAGCCAGGAGCCGATGTCATGCAAATCAAACTGAGCGGACACCATGTGGAAATTACCCAGGCGCTGCACGATTACGTGCATGACAAGCTGGAGCGCATCGAACGGCATTTCGATAATGTAACCAGTATGCAGGTGATTCTGAGCGTGGAAAAACTGCGGCAAAAAGCTGAAGCGACCCTCCATGTGGCCGGCAATGAAATTTTCGCCGACGCCGTCGACGAGGATCTTTACGCGGCGATCGACGCCCTCAGCGACAAACTGGACCGTCAAATCAAAAAGTACAAGGAAAAAATGACCGAGAAGCATCGTGGCGAGAAGGCGCGCGATTATCCTGAGTCCTGAGCGACGCGAGTGCGGCCATGATTATTACCGACCTGATCACCCGTGAGCGGATCGTGTGTGACAGCGAAGTGACCAGCAAAAAACGGGTCATCGAGGTCTTGAGTGAACGACTGGCCACCGGGCAAGCCGATTTGATGGCCCGCCCGATCTTCGACAGTCTGATTGGCCGCGAGCGTTTGGGGAGTACCGGTCTGGGCCATGGAGTCGCCTTGCCCCATGGCCGATTCAGCCAGAGCCAGCAAGCGATCGGTGCGTTTATCAAACTTCGCAAGGGTGTGGATTTCGACGCGATTGACCGGCAGCCGGTGGACCTGGTGTTTGGCTTGCTGGTGCCCGATCATTACACGGACGAACATCTCAAGATTCTGGCTTACCTGGCGGAAATGTTCAGCGACCGGGCTTTTTGTCAGCAGTTGCGGGACACCAATTCCGACCAGGCACTCTATGAGCGGCTCAGCGCGTGGCAACCCGCCAAGCCGGCCCCACTATGACTCGCCCGTTAAGCGCCCAAGCAGTTTTTCAGGGTCTGGAAACCGTTCTGGACTTGCGCTGGGTCGGCGGGCAGGCTGGATCGGCGCGAATCCTCTGGTTACCCACCGAGGCCAGCGCCTCCTTTTTTGGGCGGCTCAACTGGATTCATCCGCCCCGCCTGCAAGTACTGGGCGCTGAGGAAATCGTATTTTTGCAGTCCCTTGCGCTTCCTGTCCGGGAGGCGCTCATCCACCAATTTGTCGGGCCGGACAGTGGAACCATTCTGGTCTGCGGTGATCCTGATCGGGCCGAGGCGTTACGCCCCTATGCTGACGAGGCAGACGCACCGCTCTGGCAGACTCCCGCCACGCCGGCGATTGTCCTGGAGCACCTTGATCACTATCGGCACAGTCTGGAGGCGTCCACTGTGGTGCACGGCGAGTTGCTGGAGGTGTTCGGGCTGGGGGTGCTAATCACCGGCGGCAGCGGCATTGGCAAGAGCGAATTGGCCCTGGAACTGATCAGTCGCGGCCATCGCCTGATCGCTGACGATACGCCAAGCTTGACCCGGGTGGCGCCTGATGTGCTGGAGGGGACCTGCCCGCCGACGCTCTGCGACCTGCTGGAAGTGCGCGGCCTGGGCATCCTCAACATCCGCCGCATGTTCGGTGACAGCGCCATCAAGCGTAACAAGCGGGTCCGGTTGATTCTGCATCTGATCAAACAGGAAGAGATCGCACCGCCCGCCGAAGCTCGCCTGCGGGGCTTGCGTGATCACCGGGTCATTCTGGGCGTCGGGGTGCCGGTGATCACCCTGCCGATTGCACCGGGTCGCAATCTGGCGGTGTTGCTCGAATGCGCGGTGCGCGATCATATTCTGCGGCTGAACGGCTACCATGCTGAGGAAGACATGATGGCGCGAATGACCCGGATCATGGTGGAGGCTGCACCGTGCGCATAATCATCGTCAGCGGGTTGTCGGGATCCGGTAAGACCATCGCCCTGCAAACGCTGGAAGATTTGGATTGCTACTGCGTCGATAATTTGCCATTCAAGCTGATTGGGCCGCTGGCGCAGGAAATTCTCGCCGCCAGCGCGACCTTGCCGCCCACCGTGGCGGTCGGCGTGGACGCCCGCAATTTTTTCGACGAACTGAGCCAGTTTCCCGCAATGCTCGCTGAACTGCGCGCGAGCGGTCTGCGGGTAGACGTGCTGTTTTTGCAGGCTGACGATGAAATATTGTTGAAGCGCTATAGCGAAACCCGTCGCCGCCATCCATTGGATTTGGGCAATATGCCTTTGCGGGAAGCGATTCGCCATGAGCGGCAGTTACTGGGGCCGGTCGTAGGCTGCGCGGATTTGATCATTGACACCAGCGACACGAATCTCTATCAGTTGCGTGAACTGATCCGTGCCCGGGTGCATGATACGCCGGGTGAAGCCATGTCATTATTGTTCGAGTCTTTCGGTTTCAAGAATGGCGTGCCGTCCGACGCTGATTTCATGTTCGATGTCCGCTGTCTGCCCAACCCGCACTGGGAGCCGCTGCTGCGCCCGCTGACCGGACGGGATCAACCGGTGATGGATTTTCTGGCCCGCCACACGGCAGTGATGACGATGATCGACGATTTGCGCCGATTCCTGGAGGCGTGGCTACCGCATTTTGAAACCAGCGACCGGAGCTATTTGACCGTCGCCGTTGGCTGTACTGGCGGTCAGCATCGTTCGGTGTTCATCGCCGAGGCGCTAGGGCAGTATTTCAGCGTGATCCGTCGCCATGTCATGGTTCGCCATCGCGAACTCAAATCGTGAAGGAAACCGGGATCAAGACCAGGTAGACCGGGATGTTGAAACGGGACATTCTCATCATTAACAAACTGGGGCTGCATGCTCGCGCCGCCGCCAAATTCGTGACCCTGGCCTCCGGATTCGATGCTGATATTCGCTTGCTGCGCGACGGGCGCGAGGTTAATGGCAAAAGTATCATGGGAGTTATGATGCTGGCGGCGGCCTGCGGGACTCGGCTGGAACTATGCGCCAGTGGTCCTGAAGCCGAACAGGCACTGGCGCACCTGGAAGCATTGATCCTGCGCCGTTTTGACGAAGACGAGTGAGAGAGGCTCCATGCCGTTTTCGCTACATGGCATCGGGGTTTCACGGGGTTATGCAATCGGCAGAACCTATCTGCTGCAGCGCAACCAGCCGGAAATCACCGAATATACGATCCCCGATAATATTGTCGAGGATGAGGTCCGGCGTTTTCTCAACAGCCTGGACATGGCTCGGCGACAGTTGCAGGATATCCGGACTCGGGTGTCAGCGACGGCGCCGGGCGATATTGCCGCCTTCATCGACACCCACCTGTTGATGTTGCAGGACGCCTCTTTCACGGAAGCGCCGATTCATTTAATCCGTTCACGTCGTTGCAACGCTGAATGGGCGCTGAAAATCCAGCACGACCTGCTGGTCCAGGTCTTCGAACAGATGGACGATCCCTATCTGCGCACTCGCAAGGACGACGTCGACCATGTAGTGCGACGGGTGCAGCGTATCCTGGTAACCGACGATCCGGCCTACCTGAGCGATCCTGACTATACGGAACTGGCATCCAGTCGGCTGGAGGGGCGGGTTATTGTTGCGGATGATCTGACGCCCGCAGATACCATCCTGATGCAGCATCAGGGAGTGCAGGCCTTTGTGACCGAGTATGGCGGCCCATTATCCCACACGGCCATTCTGGCGCGCAGCCTGGGAATTCCGGCAGTCGTTGGCGCTCGCAACGCCCGCAGTTATCTGGGGCATGACGAACCGGTCATCGTGGATGGCCGTCAAGGGATCATTCTAGTCGGGCTGGATGAACGAATTCTGCGCTATTACCGCCATAGGCAGCGGGAGGAACGCCGGCAACAGCGCGAATTGAACAAGCTCAAGGGCAAGCCGGCGATCACCCGCGATGGGGTCACTATCAGCCTTTACGCCAACATTGAACTGCCCGAGGACGCCGTGGCGGTGCGGGATGTCGCAGCGGACGGGGTCGGTCTGTATCGGACCGAGTTCCTGTTCATGAACCGTACCGATTTCCCGGACGAGGAGGAGCATCTAGCGTCCTACCTGCATGTAATCAAAACCCTGGAAGGCTGTCCAATCATCATTCGCACGGCAGACCTCGGCGCCGACAAGCAGTTGGATAGCGGACGCAGCGGGCAGGTATGCACCAATCCAGCGATGGGCTTGCGGGCCATTCGCATGTGCCTGAAGGATTTGGGGATGTTTCGCCCGCAGTTACGGGCCATCCTGCGGGCTTCGGCGCATGGACCGGTCCGGATGATGATTCCGATGCTGTCCTCGATCCAGGAAGTGTTCCAGGTCCTGAAACTGGTGGAGGAAACGAAACAGGAATTGCGCGAGCGGGGCCTGGCGTTCGACGAGCGTCTGCCGGTCGGCGGGATGATTGAAGTCCCGGCGGCGGCGGTGTGCGCCGATCAGTTCGCCCGTTATATGGATTTTCTGTCGATTGGCACCAATGATCTGATTCAGTACACGCTGGCGATTGACCGGGTCGATGATGAAGTGAACTACCTGTTTGATCCCTTGCATCCGGCGGTGCTGACACTGATCCATCATACCATCCGCGCCGGTCAGAAAGCCGGCATCCCGGTAAGCCTGTGCGGCGAGATGGCCGGCGACGCCCGCTACACCCGGCTGCTGCTGGGCCTGGGTCTGACCGAGTTCAGCATGCATCCCACCGCGCTGCTGGAAATCAAGAAGGTCATCCAAGACAGCGTCGCGAGCGAGTTGAACGCTACGGTTCGCCGCCTGCTGCGGACCACCGACGCTGAAAAGTATGCTGGAATTCTCAAAGCTGTTGCGCAGAATTAGCACCCTGTGGAAAGCGTCCGCTTTTCAAACCGGCGGGGAGTGCTTGACCCGGCCAATCGCCGCCCGCGCCAGTGTGTCCACCCGTTCGTTTTCGGAATGACCGTCATGCCCGCGCACCCATTGCCATTCGACCTGGTGCGGGCTGAGAGCGGATTCCAGCCGTTGCCAGAGATCAACGTTCTTGACCGGCTGGCGGTCGGCAGTTTTCCAGCCACGCCGCTTCCACGTGGCCAGCCACTCGGTGACGCCTTTCATCACATACTGGCTGTCGGTGTAAATGCACACGCGCATCGGCCGCTTCAACGCCTCCAACCCATGAATGACCGCCAGCATCTCCATGCGATTGTTCGTGGTCGCCGGTTCGCCGCCAGATAATTCCCGTTCCCGAAATCGGTAGCGCAACAATGCCGCCCAGCCGCCCGGACCCGGATTCCCCGAACAGGCGCCATCCGTGAATAGCATGACCCGGTCACTCCCGGAAGAATCGGTGATTTGATCATTCAACGGTATTTTCACCAGTTCGGAGTTTCCTCTCCCTGGGGTCGGGGAGAGGAGGTTGCTTTAGCTGCGCCGCGCCGCCTGACGCAAAGTATCATAGGGATGCTCAGCAAAATGCACCGGCATGACGCCCTCGACAGAATGCGGGGTAATACCCAGCGCTTCAAGCCCATTGCAGGCGCACACGCTGTCCACTTGCAGGGAGAGATAGTTATCCATCGTGAAGATTTTGACCGGCAGCAGGCCAAAGATCTTCGCCTGTAACTGCGCCAGCGAATCGGGCAGGCCCACCACCAGCCGCTTTTTGCCCAGCATCCGGGCGATATCCTCGACGATTTCCTTGAAGGTATAAACCCGTGGCCCGCACAGTTCATAACTCTGGCCGATGGTCGCGTCGTTTTCCAGCGCGATCTCGAAAGCCTGCGCCACATCCCCCACATAAACCGGTGCGAAGCGGCTGTTGGGGCAGGCCAGCGGCAATACCAGGTTGAATTTGAGCAGACCGGCGAATTTGTTAAAGAAATCATCATCCGGGGCAAAAATGATCGACGGTTTGAAACAAGTCACCGCCAGGTCTTTCGCCTGCATGACCGTCCGTTCACCTTCGCCCTTGGTGAACAGATATTGGCTCGGTCCCTTGGCCGCATCGGCGTGCAGGGCGCTCATATGCAGCAATCGGTTGATTTTAACCGTCCGGCAGGCCTCCACCACCTTGGCGGGCAATTCGGCATGGACGATGCGGAAACTTTGGTTGGAGTATTCGTGCAGGACGCCGACCAAATTGATCACCGCGTCGCAACCGGCGAACTGCTCCGCCAGCGCTTTGGGGTCGTGAATATCAGCGCCGATCAATTCCGCGCCAGGCAACACTTCAATTTCCCGATGCCGTTGTGGATGGCGGGTCAGCACCCGGAGTGAATATCCTCGATTAGCCAGTCGTGTCGCCAAGTGTCGACCGACGAACCCGGTACCGCCCAACACGCAGATTTTTTGAATTTTCATACTCTTGCCTGTTCCTCACTGTTCTTGCGCCGTCTGCGACGGAATCATCGGGATGGGGACAGACCCGGTGATTCACCCTTACAATGGTCGCCCAGCGTGATAATGCGTATGACGACTATTCCATGACGAAATTTACCATAGATTGTTGACGTGCTTCTCCCCGAAATAGCTGAAACCCTGAGGATAACCCTCCATTGGAATCGATCCTGTTGACTGTTTTGCTGTATCTGGCGCTGGGGGCCTTTGCCGGCGTGATGGCTGGGCTGCTCGGCGTGGGCGGCGGCCTGATCATCGTGCCGGTGCTGGCCTGGATTTTCCATATCCAGCAGGTCAATGACGCCATTGTCATGCATCTGGCGATCGGCACCTCGTTGGCGACGATTGTCGTCACCTCGATCTCTTCGGTTCGCGCCCATCATCAGCATGGGGCTGTGTTATGGCCGACGGTGTGGCGACTGACGCCCGGCATTGTGATCGGCGCCTGGTTGGGAGCAGCGATTGCTGACGCTCTCCCTAGTGCGGTGCTGACCAAGGTCTTTGCCGTGTTTGTGTTGACCATCTCGGCGCAGATGGCCTTTGGTGCGAAGCCTGCCCCGCATCGCGAATTGCCGGCAACCACAGGCATGGCGCTTGCTGGCGGCATCATCGGCGGCGTATCCGCGATTGTCGGCATCGGCGGCGGCTCGCTGACCGTGCCGTTTTTGAACTGGTGCAATATTTCCATCCGCCAAGCCGTGGCGACCTCCGCCGCCTGCGGCCTGCCCATCGCTTTGGCCGGGACACTGGGCTTTATCGCGACGGGCCTGAATACGCCGGATCGACCCGCCGGGAGTCTAGGTTATATCTACGGCCCGGCGCTGGCCGGGATCGCCGTCGCCAGTATGTTGACCGCGCCGCTGGGCGCCCGGCTGGCCCATACCTTGCCAACCGGAATGCTGAAGAAGGTTTTCGCCATTTTTTTGGCGATTATCGGCGCCCGAATGTTACTCACCTGAATATTCCAGCTTCCCGATTAACGGATTCGTTGTCGTCGCTGGGGAAATACGCAAACTCACACACAATGGGCGTCAATTTTTCAAACTCTCCAGCAACTGGCGCGCTTGCTCCTGCTCCGGGAAGGTCGGAACGCTCACCAGTTTCGCCAATTCCTGTCGGGCAGCATCCTTGCGGCCCAACTTGGCGTAGGCCGCCGCCAAGTGATAGCGGATAGAAGGCTGTTCGGGCAGCTTGTCTGCCGCCTTCTGCAACAACTCCACACCCCGCGATGCTTCATCACGCTGCACCAGAATCCAGCCCAAGGTATCGGCAATTTCGGGATTATCCGGCGCTTTGTCATGTGCACGCTCGGCATAGCGCAGGGCACGGGCGTCTCCCATCTCGTAATAGAACCAGGCCAGATTGTTCAAAATCAACCCGTTATCCGGCAATTGCTCGGACAGCTTCTCATACTCGGCAATGGCGTCCGGCTTGCGGTTCGATTCCTGCAAATACATGGCGTATTGCAGCCGCGCCCGGTTGTCCTTCGGTTCGCTGGTCAGCCATTGTCGCAACGTCACCAGCGCCGGTTCCCGCTCGCCAGCCTGCCACTGGGCGTTCGCCAGCCGCACCGCCGTCTGGCTGTTCGGGGTTTTGGCGTAAGCGGTCTGATAAGCGGCTACCGCTGGTGCGAACTCCTTCTGCCGCAAGTGCAGATCCCCTTCCAGCACATAGCCGGTGACTTGATCCGGGTACAGCGCCTGAATGTTGCGGACGCCCTCCAGAGCACCGGCAAACTGCTGATCCTGCTGCTGTAGCTGCACCTTGGCGACCAGTGCTGGTAGATAGTTGCTCTGGATGGCCAGCGCCTTGTTCAGCGATGCCGCCGCCGCTTTCACGTCCTTGGCCGCGCCTTGCGCCATGGCAGCCAGATACCAGGGTTCCGGGGACTGCGGCAACAACGCCGCCAGTTTCTGGAAATTGGTGACGGCATTGGCTGTCTCGCCACTATTTGCCTGGGTAAGACCCAACGCCCGCACGACACGCGGATCGTTCGGCTGCGTCGCTACCAACTTCTTCACGATCGCCAATGCCTTGGCTGGGTCCTTGCGCGCTGCATACTCCTGGGCCAGCGCCAGACCGGCCTCGACCGAATTCGGTTGCCGGCCCCAAGCCTGTTCCAGCAAGCGTAATGATTCATCGGTGCGTCCGAGCAACGCAACCAGGCGCAGCAAGACACCCATATTGTCTGGATTGCGCTCCAGAATTTGCCGGTAACGCAGTTGGGCGCCGGTCCGGTCGCCTGCCTTAACCTCCAGCGTCGCCAGATTCATCTGTGCTGGCAGATGATCCGGCTTCAGTTTCAACGCCTGCTCGAACGCAGCTCGCGCCGGAGCGTCCTCGTTTCTGGCCAGATAAACCGCGCCCAGCAAATTAAATGCGCCCGGTTCACTAGGCCGCTTCTCAGTGAGTTCCCGGGCAGCAGCGAGGGCTTTGTCGAATTCCTTCTGCTGGAGATAGGCTTGCACCAGCAGGGTGTCGGCTTGTTGCAGGCCGCGATCCAGAGTCACGGCGTCAGCGCCATCCGCGCTTTCCCGTTTCGCCAGCCGCTCATATTCCGCAATCGCTTCCTCCCGCCGGCCCAGGCGCTGTAATTCCGCCGCCAACCGGGTGCGTACCTGGGCATCATCCGGGTGCGCCGTTAACCAGTCGCGCAGAGTCTTCAATGCGCCTTCATTGTCGCCGGTCACCTGCTGCGCCCCGGCCAGCATCAGCACCGTCTGGCTGTCGGGCGTCTTGGCGTAAGCGGCTCGATAAGCGGCCAGCGCCTTGGTGAAATCCTTTTGCCGCACATACAAATTACCTTCCAGCCGATAGCCGATGTTCAGATTGGGAAATTGTTGTTGCAGCGCCTTGGCGCCAGCCAGCGCTTCCTTAAATTTCTCCTGCTGCGACTGCAACTCGACTCGCGCCACCAGCGAGGGCAAGTAATCGCCCTGCAACGCCAGCGCTTTGCCGATAGCGATCGTCGCGTCCTTGAAGTTTTGGGATCGGGCCTGGGTCAAAGCAATCAGATGCCAGGGTTCCGGGGACTGTGGCTGCAATTCCGCCAGCTTGCGGAACGCCTTGATCGCATCCTCCGGTCGACCATCCGCCAGCAGCGCCAGACCCAGCGCCCGCTGTGCAGCGGGATGATTGGGATTGGCCGCTTCCAGGCCACGGGCGACATTGGCCGCCTTCAGATTCAATCCGGCGGCCTGGTATTGACCGATCAGCGCCAGACCGGCTTCCAGCGAGGCCGGATTTTTATCCCACGCTTGTTCCAGCCAGCGCAGGGCCTGCTCCGTCTGCCCGGCCTGTTCCGCCAGCCCGGCCAGGCGCAGCAGCGCACCGAGATTGCCGGGTTCCTTGGCGATGACCTTTTCATACAGCGCCTGGGCGGCGCTGCGATTGCCCGCCTTGATTTCCAGTAACGCCAAATTCAACGCCGGAGTGGTGAAATCCGGGTTCAGGCGCAGCGCTTGGCCGAATTCGCGCCGGGCCTTGTCGTCTTCACCTTTAGCCAGATACGCCCCGCCGAGGAGATTGCGGGCGACCGGATCGTCGGGTTTCTTTTTCACCAGTTCACTGGCTGCCGCAATGGCCTTGTCAAATTCCTTCTGCTGGAGATAGGCCTGCACCAATAGCAGATCGGCCTGCAGGACGTCCTGGCCGAGATCGACCAGTCCTTGCAGTTCACGGACCGCATCGTCCGCCTTGCCCTCGCCCAACCGCGACAGCGCCAGTTGGGTGCGGATATTGGCGGCATCCGGGGCGATCTGGGCAGCTTTTTGCAGATATTCCGAACCCTTGGCGTAGTCGCGGGCCTGCAGGTAGGCGCTGCCAAGCAAGGCGAGTAACTGCGCGTCATTGGGTGTCTGGACCAGCGCCGGAATCAGTGTGTCGATGGCCGGGCGCGGTTTGTCCAGCTTGAGTTGTGCCGCGGCCAGCAGCAACCGGGCCGGTAAATAACCCGGCTGGCGGCTGACAAATGACGTCAAATACTGGTCCGCCAGCGCCAGATTGCTCAGTTCGTAGTTGATGGAGCCGAGCAGGAACAAGCTGCCGGGATGGTCAGGGGCGACTTTGACAACCTGCAGCAGCGCATCCTGGGCTGCAACCAGCTCTTTCTTCTGGAACAGCAGGTTGCCGCGCAGATAGTTCGCCTCCGGCAGATTCGGCTGACGCTGGCGCACCGCCTCGACATCGGCCATCGCCTCCTCCTGCTTGCCCTGGCCGATGAGAATTTCCGCCCGTTCCAGCAGGGCTGCGGCATTTTGCGGCTGCCGTTCGAGAATTTGCTGCAAGGCTTTCAACGCCGCCGGATCGTCATTTTGCAGTCGGTGCAATCGCACTTTGACAAACCAGGGACGGACATCGCGCGAATTCTGTTCGCTGGCCTTGCTGGCGAAGGCTTCCGCCTCACTGTAATTGCGGTTGACCAGCGCCAGTTGACTCATGCCCAGCAGCGCATCGGAATCATTCGGTTGCAACTCCAGCGCCCGGTCCAAACTGCTCTTGGCGGCGTCAGATTGACCCAGCCCCAAGGACGCGAGTCCATGCAACGCAAGCTGGGTTGCCTGAAGCGCCGGTGGATCGGTCGCTTCCGGGGTCAGTCCGAGCACTTTCGGGTTTTGGCCCTGCAGCAGGTACGCGCGCGCCAGAGGCAGCAACCAGGCATCCCGTCCGGCGCCCAGATCGCGGGCGCGCTGCAATTCCTTCTCGGCAAGCGCGCCGTTACCGGTTTCTATGTAGATTTGCCCCAGCAGCAACCGGGCCTCGCGGTTCTCCGGATTTTTCTGGAGGGCGTTCTTGAGTTCAATGACGCTGGCCTGCAATTCCTGTTTAGCCTGGTGTTCCTTGGCCCGCTGGACATGCTCGACATCGGTGGTGCGATCACCGCAACCGGCCAAGCCCGTGGCGATGCCAACTCCCAGACAACTGCCGAGCGCCAGGGCGCGCATCGGCAAGGTCGATAAATAACGAAATTGAAATGGCATACGCCTAATACCCCTCAAACGTGAACCGTACTGAGCCAATTACCAGCGTATCGCCCGTGGCTAACGCCAGCACTTCATTAGTGGCCAGCCCATGGCAGCCAACCCGCACTGACCCCGACGCTGCCAGGTTCTGCAACCAGTACATGCCGTCCCGGAAAAGGAGTTCGGCATGATGCGGCTTCACGTCCGGCGCGTTGAGGCGCAACCCGTCCTCCGGGGAATTGCCGATCGGCAACCACTTCGGCACATAGTAGTGAACGATTTGTTGACTGGCGTGATCGTCGCGTTCGAAGCAGGCGTACAATAGCGCGCCCGGATTGCCGACCCCGTTCAGTTCCGCCACCCGATCCTGCATATGCAGGAGGTGCAGGTAACGGTTGCGGAGATTCGCCCGCAAGGCATTATTGTCAGCCTGCTGGTCGCGCTGGCGCAGCACTTCGACCAGGTCCAGCAGATAGCGGCCAAACCGATCACGCGGTTCCTGAGGATCCCAGTCCAGCGTCTCGTTCTCTCCCTTGCGATCCCAAGCCAAGGACAGCTTCAAACGGTACAAATCACAAACGTCCAGCACATCCCCAGCGTCCAACGCCTCCCAACGTCCGGGCTCCAGTCGCTGGCTATTGCGCCCGGTGTAGGTATGCCCCTGGTTGCTGGCCGCCATCAGCGCCAACTGATCGCCCAGCGCACACACCACGCAATGCAACCGGGAAATACGGCTGTATTTAGACACCAAGCCCAGAGTGAAATCGCCAAACCCGGTGCCGGCTACAGCGCTTTGCCGACCGAAGACCATGAACGGGCGCGAAACCAGTTCGATGCGCGCCGGCGCCTGAGCCGGATCGGCGGCCAGTAACAACGCTCGCGTCAACGGCGTACCACGACTGAGCGTTTGCTCGTGAGTCATGCGCAGATGGTGAGTCTGCTCGGGATGCTCTTCCAACTCCAGCGGCAGAGTGTAGCTCAGGGTTCCCCCCCCCTCCAGCAACCAGGCGCCAGCATCCGGTTCACTAAAGGAATCCGGCCAGAATCGGTCATCATCCGGTTCGGCGCTGGCCGCTGTTGGCGAGCGATCCAGTCCGCCTCCAGCTAAATCCAGGTGAATTTCCAGCCGGTTACCGTAAGCGGACCATTCCCCGCGATGATCGCAGAGTTCGAGCTCCAGCCATAGCGTGGCCGGCGCATTGTGAAGACAGCGGTAGTGCAAATACACCGGATGGGCGTCTCGACCGTCCAATAAACGAACGGGTGACGCCTGTCCGTCATGGGTAAAAGCCAGGTCAGGACTATGCAAGCGCAAGCGGATTTCCCGGTACAGCCACCAGGTCGGATTGATCAGCAAGGCACAGAGGGTTCCTTCTCGCCCCGGCGGCGTCATCATCACTGTTGCCAGGCTGACCAGCATCGGTTGCCGGGTTTCCTGTAACCGCGCCATGCGCTGTTCGCATTCCGCCATTCGCACGGGATCACTGCCCTGCAACAGTCGTAGATAATGGTTGCGGAAATGCCGCAACCCTTCCCGATCCGGGATTTCCTTGCGATCCTGCTTGACGCCCAGATCGGTCAGCAGATGAGTGAATTCGCGCAGCAACGGCGATGTTATTGACGCCGGCTGGCGCGATTCGGCATGGTCCGCAACCAGGGCGCTAGCCGACGGAGGCATGGCAGGGGCTTCCTTCTCGATCTGTTCGACGAACGGTTCAATCTCGGGGGAAGTCGCCGACGCTGACTCCGACACATTGTTGGCATCGGTCTTCAGCGTTTCCTCGAGATCGAAATCGAACCCCAAGCCTAGATCAGGGAAATCCAGATTAAAGTGATCCCGATCAGCAGCCGACGCTGCGGCTTCGTTCTGGGAGACGGCGGCTGGCGCGGGGGGTTGGAGAGGTTCACTGAGAAAACAGCTTTTGGCAGCTTCATCGACCAGCGCCGGCGTCAGTTCGCTGCCCAGTTCCAGACCGGCAAACAGCAGCATCGTATCGCACAGCATGACGATGGCGCGTGGAACCCCCTGGCAGTATTGGATAATGCGTTCGATCACCGTCGGTGATGGCGATTCGCCACCCCAGTGCTGGGCGGTCTCAAACTGATGACGGACAAACGATGCGGTCTCTGTATCGTTCAGCGGACCGAGACGGCAACGGGTCGTGACGCTGGTTTGAAATCGATGCAGTTCAGGCTGGCGCAGTTTACCCTCAATATCCGGCAACCCAGCCAGCACGACCTGCAGGCGCTGGGCGGGAATCGCCGGCATTTCCACGAAGTCATACAGACGGCGTAGTACGCTGATGCGCAGATGGTGAGCATCGTCAATCAGCAGAGTGATAATCTGATTGCGGCGCGCGCAGGCAGCCAGCGCGTCCAGCAAGATCCGGCTTTGTTGCCCGGCGTCCAGATGTTCTGCGGGCAATTCCAGGCTGGCGCACAGATAATTGAGGATGTCGGGAAAATCAAGGCTGGCGTTGGTCAGCAGGATAAAATGGATGTCATCAGCCCCCACCATGCAGCGGCGCAACAGGAGCGTCTTACCAACGCCAGCCTCCCCGGTTAACAGGAGGATCCCTCGCCGCTCCCGAAGACCGTCCAGAATCTCCGCATAAGCCGTATCGAACTGAGCGTTATGATAAAAACGCCGAGGCTCCTTCCCTTTGAAAAGTGGATGGTTAGATTCGGTGCTGCTGGTGTACATAACCCCTCCCGCCAGTCGCCTATCTGCAAGTTTACACCCTTATGTTCATCCCAACAGTCCCCGTGAGTTCCGTGCGCGGCTTCTTCAGGTTGCTATACTGTTTTGACGCTGGCGGACGCATTGACCGCCCACCACCTTCGGAACTCACTCCCCGCCACCGCATGGCCGAGAACTCGGATCAATCCACTGATTCCCCCGCCGCTGCGAACCTCCCCGCCTCCGCGACGATATTACGAACTGCTACGCCTCCCGCACGGTGTGGCCGGCTGCTTCGGCGATTCCTGACCGTCGCAGGTCAGTTGCTCGGCCTGCTGGCCGGCAGCGGGGTCGCCTATGTCCGCAACTGGCCCTCCGAAGGGCGGTTCAGCCGTCGGCGGTTGCTGCGCCTGGCTGCGGCGTTAGCTGAGCGCTGGCTCGACCCGGAATTAGCGGCCTTACCATTTGCCGCTCAGCTTCGCTACCGGCTGGAACGGCTGGGACCCACTTATATTAAGCTAGGCCAGATCATGGCGGTGCGTGAAGATATGTTACCGCACGCCATTACCGATGAGTTAAAAAATCTGTTTGATCAAGCGCCAGCCGTCTCTTTTTTAAGAATTCGCGACCTGATTGAAACGGAGCTTGGCCGGCCCCTGACGGAGTTGTTTTTACGAGTCGATGAACAACCGCTGGGATCGGCGTCACTGGCACAAGTCCATCGCGCCCTCACTCATACTGGCCAGTCGGTCGTCATCAAGATCCTCAAACCCGGCGTTCGTGAAACCGTGCTGGATGATTTGAAGTTGCTATGCGGGCTGGGGTCGGTGCTGGGGCCGCTGATACCGCAATATGAAGTCATGGCGATTATTGAGGAATTTCGTGACTACACCGTCCGCGAATTGGACCTGACTGTCGAGGCTGACAACGCTGATCTCTTTGCCGCTCAATTTCACGACACCCCCACCATTGTGTTTCCGACCATGCACCGGGAACTCAGCACTGCCAGCGTCCTGACCATGGCGTTTCTGGACGGTTTCAAGCCCGGTGCTCCGGAGACCTTCGCCCTGAATGAGGCGCAGCGGATGCAGGTGGTGAATTTGGGCGCAGAGGCGATCCTGCGGATGCTGTATCAGTATGGGTTCTTTCACGCTGATCTGCACGCTGGCAACCTGTTGATCCTGCCCGGTCTGCCATTGCGGGTGGGATTCATCGATCTGGGCATGGTCGGACGTTTCGAGGAACAGACTCGCCGGCGGTTGCTGTACTACTATCACGCCCTGGTCAATGGCGACGTGGAAAAGGCGGCGCAACATCTGTGCGAAATTGCCCGACCCGGTCCGGGCGGAAGCGACCTGGCGGGCTTCCGTCGGTCGGTGGTGGAACTATCGCGGCGATTTCTGCTGCGGGTTGCCCGAGGTCAGTTCAGCATTGCCCGGCTGATTCTGGAATCGATGCGGCTGGGTGGTCGCTACCGAATGTATTTTCGGGTGGATCTGGTGCTGATGGTCAAGGCGTTGGTGACGTTCGAAGGCGTGGGGCGAATGGTTGATCCGGATCTGGATGTCGTCGCCGTCTCGCGAGTGCATATTGGCCGCATTTTTCGCGATCAGTTCCGGCCCGCGCGGCTGGGTCGGGAATTATGGCGTAATGGTCCAGAATTACTGGATTTGGCGGGACGGTTGCCGGAATTGTTAGCGCAATCCGGTCGCCTGCTGGAGTCGCCCACGCCCCCATCTGCAGCGATGCATCCGCTGACCGGATTAAGGAGCGCCATCGTCGCCGCCGCCTGCATTATCGGCGGCGTGCTGATTCTGGCCCAGACCGATGTCTGGTTGGCGGGCAGTGGACTGTTACTGGCTGGGGGGTGGATTTATTGGCGGGGTGCTTGAAGCTATTTCCCGGCTACCGGGAAATATTTCAAAAACTGAACCACGCTTAGCAACAACCCTTTCTGCCAGATCACTAAAGGCGCTGCCCACTCAGCAGCGCTACGCTGATTGACCATGCTTCTACCTGTTCAGGTTACTGTTATGCGCTTTCCGAATCCGTCGCGCTTGCTCTTATTGCTTATCCTGGGGCTGGCCGCCGCCCTGGCCCGCGCCGGCAACGATTATCCCCTCGTGCTGGTTCACGGCTTTACCGGCTGGGGCCGGGAAGAGCTGCTCGGTTTCAAATACTGGGGCGGATTTGACGACTTGCAGGAAACGCTGAATCAGGCCGGTTACCGGACGTACACCGGAGTCGTCGGCCCGTTCGCCAGCAACTGGGATCGCGCCTGCGAACTGTATGCCTATCTCAAGGGCGGCACAGTGGATTACGGCCAGGCCCATGCCGCGACGCATGGTCACGCCCGGTATGGCCGGAGCTTTCCAGGCTTGTATCCCGACTGGGGAACGATCGACCCGCAGGGCCGGACGCGCAAGATTCACCTGATCGGCCACAGTCAGGGCGGTCAAACCATCCGGGTGCTGACCGGGTTGCTGGAACAGGGTGACCCGGCAGAAATCGCCGCGACCCCGGAATCTCAGCGGTCGCCGTTGTTTCAGGGCGACAAAGCCTGGGTTCACAGCATCACTACGCTCGCTTCCCCGCATGACGGCACGACCCTGGCTATTGGCGCCAACCTGTTGCCTTTCGCCCGAGCAACCCTGCTAAGCTTTGCCGCCCTCGCCGGCGGGCGCCCCGACGAGCTGCCCTACGATTTTAAACTGGATCAATGGGGGCTGCGCCGTCAACCGGGTGAATCGTTCATCGCCTATTTGACGCGGGTGGAACAAAGCCCCATTTGGCAATCCCGGGACATCAGCGCCTGGGACCTCAGCCCCGAGGGCGCACGGGAATTGAACCGGCAATTCCCGGCCCGGCCCCAGGTGTACTATTTCTCTTGGGCAACCTCGGCGACCGTGCCGGCCTGGCCGTCCCGCTACCAGATCCCTCAACCGACGCTGTTGCCGCAGTTCTGGGGAACTGCGCTGTTCATCGGCTCCTACACCCGCCATGAACCGGGGTTGGTCGTCATCGACGAGCACTGGTGGGAGAATGATGGCGTGGTCAACACCCGCTCCATGGCCGGCCCGACGCTGGATGCCGCCGATCGGATTATTCCCTGGCGCAACCCGCTGCACCCGGGCGTCTGGAATCATCGTGGCGTCCTGTCCGGTTGGGATCATATGGATATCGTCGGCATCGGCACGACCCGTGACGTGGGCGACTGGTATCGAAGGTTGGCCAAGTCGCTGGCGGATTTGCCGGAATAGAGAAAAATATTGAGGCGCTCAGACATGTCCCATATCGTCATTCACCGCGATCACACACTCACTCTTGATCAGGCCCGCGTCGCGGCGGAAGCCCTGGCTGGACAACTGGCCGAACGTTATGACATCAGCCATCACTGGCAGGAAAATTCCCTGCATTTTGAACGCTCCGGGGTCAGTGGACAGATCGACCTGGAGCCGGGCGTGATCCGGGTGAGCGTGCGACTGGGTTTTCTGCTGGTATCGCTGAAATCACGGCTGGAACAGGAAATTGACCGGCAATTGACCGAGATGCTGAGTGCGGCCTAACTGTCGGCTTCCAGTTCCAACGGATGGAGGTGGCCGGCGCTTATTTGTTCCATGATGGCCCGTTCGCGGCGAGAGATAATGGCGACAAACGTCCCGGCGTCAGCGCCCATGTGGCGAAAGGCGTGAAATCCGGCGTCCAGAAAGCGATGCAGTTCCCCGACGCCCGCTAACCGCGCCGGGGTTTTGGCCAGTTTCAGCGCGGTATGAATGAGATGCTTGCGCACGATCTTTTCCAGGTCCTGACCGAGTTGCTCGACCAGATCAATCTGCTGACGGCGTAACTCATAGCGGGCGCAGCACCGGTATGCAGCGACATAGGCGGCTTCATCCAATTCATGGCGGAAATGGCCGTCTGCAATCAACAGCCGCGTCATTTCTGCATCCAGTTCATAAGACAGAGCGTTCAATTCCAGCGCCAGCGCAGCGGTGTGCAGCACCCCCGCCGGCAGAATGCGGTTCATCATCGGCATGATGCGGGCCAGATCGTGTTCCCGCTGGCGGAAGTCCCGGTCCCCATAGAGTTCTTCCAGAAAGAATTCCGCCGCCGGCTGGTAACGCGGATTGTGCAGCAGATCAGCGTGAGTGCGGGCCAGCCGGGCCGATTGCCAGCGCCGCAGCCGACTGAATTCCTGCTCTACCCCTGCTGTGCCGTTCTGATGAAACGCCTGGCTGCGTTGCAATTGTTCCAGCAGTCTTGTGGCGTTACATCGTCTATCTTGATCGCTCATGGTCAAAGCTCACTACACCTGGCGTCAGATTCTATCCCAGATACTGTGCTGATTATTAAAACCGTTTTTCTCCAGAACAGATTGTAAAATTCAGCTTTTTATTCGTAGCACTACCCGATCGAAAAAGTCTGACGCAACCTGCATCAAGAGATGACCCAATTCCATCGCTGAGCCGATGACTGCGAGGTGCTCCGCACCGAGATTGACTGCTTCTTATACCATTTACCGATAGGTACTGGTCTTTTGTTGGAACAGATTTTACAATGATTTCAATTTCTTATCATCGACAGCGGCCTCTCACAAATGGGGATTTGGTATTAGACCCATTCGTCAAAGGCTTTTTAAGAATTGCATCCGTTTAGTCATTGAGTAATATATTAAGATGATTATGTTCTTTTCACAGAAAAGAGGAGTTTTCACATGCCTGAAAGCGCAAACAAGCGAACCAGTGAAACAGGCTTTGTGCATCCTGAGCCGTTTGGTACCCAAGGGAGGCTTTTTGACTTCGATATCGATGGTGCAGAAATCGGCGTCGATGGCGCACGACTAAAACCCCAGCACATCGCTTTCCTGCAATCGCTGCTGGCCAGGATTGGAAACGCGCCCAACCAGCGCCTGGTCATCCGCATTGGCGGGCTGACCGACACGCTAAATAGAACAGGGGCATTTGACAATCTCGACCTATCCAATCGACGAGCAAAGGCAGTTCAACAGTTTCTTCAGACAAGACTTCCTCCCGGCGTCAACGTTACGTTCATCGTCAAACCGTTCGGAGCAGCGCCAGCCAGCGAGGTAAATGCGGCTAATGTGCGTGATGATTTTTTCCGTGCAGTCGATGTTGCCCTGATCGCGCCCGGTGATCCGGAACCACAAGCGCCCAAGGCTCCGGATCGTCCGGTTATTCCTCCATCCGGTGGACGCAACACTGGCCCGCATGAGTTTCCACGGAAGGAGTTTTCATTTTCTTGCGTCCGGGAATTTGAGATGCCGCGTTCGCAGGATTTCTCAGTGAGACTCGAATCGATCAACTCTAACGGCATGATTGTCAAACCGATCATGATGATTTTCTTGATCCGGGATAATTCTAATAAGCTAGAAGCGCAATACACGCTTCAAGGAGCCAACATTGGCGGCTTGCCGGACATAATTAACAGAAACCAACCCACACAATTTCGTCCCTTTCGTACGACTCGTCCGACCCGTGTGACAGAGTTTCAATCTGCGCTTATCACGACGAAGCTGGGTTCGCCGCCATCAATTGAGCTTACTTATCGAGATGAGAATGGGAATACGCTCCCGGTGAAGAGCGAAATTGATCTTGGCGACATTCCAAATAATGTCCGCATAATTAAAGGGTTGTTTACGATGGACACGACCTGTGGATTTGGAGTTCGCGGCGCTAACAAGGTTTTTAATAATTAGTTTTGATCAGGTTAACGGTGCTCACAGCACCACCGGCTCGATTTCCAAGGCCACGCCGAACGCTGCCCGCACGGACGCCTGAATCGCCCGCGCCAGGCGCAACACCTCCGCCCCTTGCGCCCCGCCGCGATTGACCAGTACCAGTGCCTGCTGTTCATAAACGCCGACAGCGCCCAGACTCCGGCCCTTCCAGCCACACCGCTCGATCAGCCAGCCGGCGGCCAGCTTGACCGCGCCATCCGGCTGTGGATAGCGCGGCAGATCGGGATAACGTTCGGCGAGACGCGCAAAGGTCGCCGCGTCAACGACCGGGTTTTTGAAGAAACTGCCGGCGTTGCCGATCCGGGCGGGGTCCGGCAGCTTGCGCGAGCGAATGGCGATCACCACCTCGGCCACCTGCCTTGCGGTCGGTTGAGGAAGATTGCGCGCTTCCAGTTCCCGCGCCAATTCGGCATAACGGATTACCGGCTGCCAGCGCCTGGGCAACCGGAAGGTCACGCTCGTCACCAGATAACGCCTGGCAACTTCCTGCTTGAACACGCTGTCCCGGTAACCGAACCGGCAGGCGGCATGGTCAAATGTCACAGGCTTGCCGGTCTCCAGATCAACCGCTTGCAATTGCTGGAACCGTTCCGCTATTTCCAGCCCATACGCACCGATATTTTGAATCGGCGCTGCGCCGACCGTGCCGG
>CAZDVY010000006.1:0-22102 GCA_964508935.1 uncultured Candidatus Competibacteraceae bacterium
GCTTCGGTGGCGCTGGCCTCGTCGCTGGGCATTGGCGTGATGTTTTCCGCGCTGCCAATCCTGTTGGTGCAGGGCGGCATCACGCTGTTGGCCGGGCAACTCACTTTTCTCTCGGAACCGACCGTCCTGGACGCGATCAATGCGACTGGCGGGCTGTTGATTCTGGGTATTGGCATCAATCTGCTGGACCTTGGGCGCATTCATATCGGCAATCTGTTGCCGGCGCTGTTGTACGCGATCATCGGCGCGCTGTTGTTCTCTTGACCTTGGAGAAATCGCCATGCGCCACCGCTTTAAACCGGCCGTGTTGGCCGCTGCATTAACGCTGTTCATCTTCCCGGCGTTTGGTCAACAAAAGTCTGGCGAACCCACGCCGGTCAAGACCGCCGCAGTGACCCGCGAAACGCTGAATGTGGAAGTGACAGCGGTCGGCACGCTGCGGGCCGATGAGACCGTGGTGATTCGTCCCGAAATCGCCGGACGGGTGGCGATCATTCATTTCAAGGAAGGCCAGGCGGTGCGCCAGGGCGAACCGCTAGCGACGCTGGATCAGGCTGAATACCAGGCGCAACTGGCCAGCAGCGCTGCCCAACTCGCGCTCGAAGAGAGCAGTTTCCGCCGCTTGCAGGATCTGGATCGCAGGAATCTCACCAGCCAACAAAATCTCGACGAGGCCCGCGCCAAACTGGATGCCGCCCGCGCCCAACATGAACTGAACCGGGTGCGGTTGGACAAGACAGTGATCCAGGCGCCGTTTGACGGCACGGTGGGATTACGTCAGGTCAGCCCCGGCGCTTACGTCAAGCCCGGCGATGACATCGCCAATCTGGAAAGCCTCGGGTCGATGAAACTGGATTTCCGGGTGCCGGAAACCTATTTGGCGCGGCTGGCTTCCGGCCAGACGCTGGCGGTGCGGGTCGACGCCTGGCCGGAACAGCCTTTCGAGGGAGTGATTTACGCCATCGAGCCGGGCGTCGACGAGGAAACCCGCACCGTGCTGTTGCGGGCGCGGTTGCCGAATAAAGGCAACAGGCTGCGTCCCGGATTGTTCGCCCGGATTTCTCTCGTTCTGGAGCAGCGGAATAACGCGCTGGTGGCCCCGGAACAGGCCATTGTACCGGTTGGGCAGAAAACCTTTGTTTACCGGGTGGTGGACGACAAGGCGATCATGACCCCGGTCAAACTGGGACTGCGCCGGCCCGGCCAGGTGGAGATTGTGGAGGGCGTCAGCGCCGGCGATGTGGTGGTGATCGATGGGCAATTGAAAATCCGGGATGGCGCGACGGTGAAGGCCTTGCCGCCGCCGGAGGGTCAACCGGCGAACAAGGGGTAAGTCGGTGACCATCATGCCTAACCAGGCGGTAATCATTCAGCTCCCTCTCCCCCATTCAGGGGGGAGAGGGTTAGGGTTACGATAGCGACGCTGGAAGCGAAAGGCTTTCCAGTGCCCGCGCCGAACAGTGGCGGAGTGGCTTCCGGCAAGTTCATAGCCCGTGTGCCCAAGAGCCTTCATGCCCAACTGACGACTCGCGCCAAAGCTGAAGGCGTGTCGCTGAATACCCTGGTGTTGACTTTTCTGGCCGAGGGTCTGGGGCGTCGGGAATCTCCAGTCTGATGTCGCGGCCTAATCGCTCGTTCGTCTAACCCAAACCCCGGTACTCCCCATGTTCCTCCCTGAACTCTGCATCAAGCGCCCGGTGCTGGCGACGGTCATGAGCCTCGCCATCATGCTGATTGGCGTGATTTCCTTCCTGCGCCTGCCGGTGCGCGAATACCCGAATATCGACGCGCCCATCGTGTCGGTGCGCACCGTCTATCCCGGCGCCAGCGCCGAGATCATGGAGAGTCAGGTCACGCAGCCACTGGAGGATTCGCTGGCCGGCATTGAAGGCATCCGCACTATCAAATCGGTCAGCCGCGAAGAAGTCAGCCAGATTACCGTCGAGTTCCTGCTGGAGCGGGACGTTGACGCCGCCGCCAATGACGTGCGCGACCGCGCCGCGCGGGTGCGCGGACAGTTGCCCGATGAAGCCGAAGACCCGGTGATCGCCAAGATCGAAGCCGACGCCCAGGCCATCATGTGGCTGGCGTTCTCCAGCGACCGGCACAGCGCCCTGGAAATCACCGATTACGCCGACCGGGTGGTGGTGGATCGGCTTCAGGCGTTGCCGGGCGTAGCCAGCGTCATCATCGGCGGCGAGCGGCGCTACGCCATGCGCCTGTGGCTGGATCGCGACCGGATGGCCGCCTATGGCCTGACGCCGCAGGATGTGGAAAACGCACTGAAAACCCAGAATATCGAGCTGCCGTCCGGGCGCATCGAATCGCGCCAGCGCGAATTCACCGTGCTGACCGAATCCGATCTGCGCAGCCCGGAACAGTTCAACAATCTGATTCTCAAGGAAAGCAAAGGCTATCCGATCCGGCTGCGCGACATCGGCCATGCGGAAATCGGCGCGACGGATGAACGCAACGCCATGCGGGTGAACGGCCATCCCTCGGTCGGGCTGGGCGTCGTCAAGCAGTCCACCGCTAATACCTTGAGCGTGGCCCAGTCGGTGCGGGCGCTGTTGCCGGGCCTCATCGCCAGCCTGCCGGAAGGCATGAACATCACCGTCGGCTATGACGGCTCGATCTTCATCGAGAAATCCATCGAAGCGGTTTATCGCACCATGATTGAGGCGCTGGTGTTGGTGGTCGCGGTGATTTTCCTGTTCCTGCGCAACTGGCGGGCGACGCTGATTCCGTTCGTGACCATTCCGGTCTCGCTGATCGGGGCTTTTATCTTCCTCTACGCCCTCGGCTTTACCATCAATACCCTCACCTTGCTGGGGCTGGTGCTGGCGATTGGCCTGGTGGTGGACGACGCCATCGTCGTCCTGGAAAACATTCACCGGCATATTGAAGAGGGCCTGCCGCCATTTCGGGCGGCGCTGCAAGGCTCGCAGGAAATCGCCTTCGCGGTGGTGGCGATGACCGTGACGCTGGCGGCGGTGTTCACGCCACTGGCGTTCATGACCGGCAACACCGGTCGACTGTTCACCGAATTTGCCTTCACCGTGGCGGCAGCAACCGTGGTGTCCGGGTTCACTGCGCTGACCCTGACGCCGATGATGTGTTCCAGGCTGCTGCATCACGAGCGAAAACATAACTGGCTGTTCAATGTCAGCGAGCGGTTTTTTGCCGGGATGAATCGCGGCTATCGCGGCGCGCTGGTCTGGGCGTTGAACTGGCGCTGGCTGATCATCGCCGTGTTTTTCATGACGGGGGCCGGCGCGGCCTGGCTGTTCCTGCATCTCAAGTCGGAACTGTCGCCACTGGAGGATCGCGGCACGATCATCGGCGTGGTGGTCGCGCCGGAAGGGGCGACGCTGGAGTACACCGACGGCTACGCCCGGCAACTGGAACAGTTCTACCAGGCCATTCCTGAGGTCAGCTCTTACCTCGTGTTCGTCGCGCCGGGGCTGCAACGGCCCAACCCGGTGAATAGCGCCCTGTCATTCGTCCGGCTGAAACCGTGGGAGGAGCGTGAGCGCAAGCAGCAGGACATTGCCAAGGAACTGGCCCCGAAAATGGCGGGCGGGTTGCCCGGCGTGCTGGCGTTCCCGATCAATCCGCCGTCGCTCGGCCAGAGCTTCCGCAATCCGGCAGTGCAGTTCGTCATCCAGGGCAGCAGCTATGCGGAATTGCAGACCATGGTCGATCAGGTCATGGACAAGGCCAGACAATTTCCCGGCCTGGCCAACGTGGACACCGACCTGCGCCTGAACAAGCCGCAACTGTCGGTAGTGCTCAAGCGCGACAAGATCGCCGCCGTCGGCGCCGACGTGCAGGACATTGGCCGGACGCTGGAAACCCTGCTCGGCGGGCGGCAGGTAACCCGCTTCAAGCAGGAGGGCCAGCAGTATGATGTGATGGTGCAGCTCAAGGATCAGGACCGACAACAGCCCAACGATCTGACCGCCATCTTTGTCCGGGGCCGTGACGGGCAACTCGTGCAACTGTCCAATCTGATCGAAGTCCGGGAAACGGTGGCCCCCAAGGAACTGAACCATTTCAACCGGCAGCGGGCGGCGGTGATTTCCGCCAATCTCGCACCCGGCTACACCCTGGGCGAGGCGCTGGCTTTCATGGATCAAACCGTCGCTGAGGTGCTGGGCGAGGATGCGCAAACTGCGCTCGACGGGCAGTCGCGGGAATTTCGCGAATCCGGCCAGACCCTGTATGTCACCTTCGTGCTGGCGCTGCTGTTCATCTACCTGGTGCTGGCGGCGCAGTTCGAGAGCTTCATCGCGCCGTTCATCATCATGTTGACCGTGCCGCTGGCGGTGACCGGGGCGCTGCTGGCGCTGTTCCTGACCGGGGGAACGCTGAACGTCTACAGCCAGATCGGGCTGGTGATGCTGGTCGGGCTGATCACCAAAAACGGCATCCTGATCGTCGAGTTCGCCAATCAACTGCGGCTGACCGGACTGGATCGGCGCGAGGCGGTGCTGGAGGCGGCGACCTTGCGGCTGCGCCCGATTTTGATGACCACGCTGGCCACCATTCTCGGCGCGATTCCGTTAGCCCTGGCGGTCGGCGCGGGGGCGGAAAGCCGTCAACAGATCGGCTGGGTCATCGTCGGCGGCTTGCTGCTCGGCACGGTGTTAACCCTGTCGGTGGTGCCAGTGGCGTATACACTGCTGGCCCGCGCCGTTCACCACAGCGCCGAGGAGGCAGCGGCGCTGGCAGAGCGGAAAGCGGCGGAAGCGAGATCGGTTGGGGAATCAGTCGCCCCCTGACGCCCGGCGGGACTGTCGATCCATCCTTCTTGACGCCGCGCCCTGGAAAAAACGAGGAAAAGACAATGCATGTACTGGTGGTGGGCGGAGCCGGCTATATCGGCTCTCACATGGTGAAGTTGCTGGTTCAACGCGGATTCGAAGTGACGGTGCTGGACAATCTGTCCGCCGGCCACCGCGACGCGGTGCGCGGTGCGCGCTTCGTCCTGGGCGATCTGTTTGAACGCGACGCCCTTGAAGACCTGTGTCGGGAGGCGCACTTTGACGGGGTAATGCATTTCGCCTCGCACATCCAGGTGGGCGAATCGGTGCGCGAGCCGGCCAAGTACTACCGTAACAATGTTTTCAAGACCCAGAATCTGCTGGATGTGATGGTGGCGCGGCGGGTGCGCTGCTTCATCTTTTCCTCCACGGCGGCGATTTTCGGCGAGCCGGTACGCATTCCGATGGATGAGGAACACCCCAAACAGCCGATCAATCCCTATGGCCGGGGCAAATGGATGGTCGAGCAGATGCTGGAAGATTACGATACGGCGTATGGGCTGAAAGCCGTCTGCCTGCGCTACTTCAATGCTGCCGGGGCTGATCCTGATGGTGAACTGGGCGAACGCCATGACCCGGAAACGCATTTGATTCCCCTGGTCCTGCAAGCCGCCAGTGGCCGCCGCCCGCACATTACCGTTTTCGGCGACGATTACGACACTCCGGACGGCTCCTGCATCCGTGACTATATCCACGTCAATGATCTGTGCGAAGCGCACCTGCTGGGATTACAACGCCTGTGGGAAGGCGGGAACAGCGCCGCCTACAATCTGGGCAATGGCAACGGCTTCTCGGTCCAGGAGGTGATTGCAACCGCCCGCGCGGTGACCGGCCGCAATATTCCCGTACAGCACGGTGAACGGCGGCCCGGCGATCCGGCGCGGCTGGTCGCCGACGCCCGACGGGCGCAGACGGAACTGGGCTGGACGCCGCGCTACGCTGATCTGGCGACCATGATCGCCCACGCCTGGCGGTGGGAAACGCGGAGTTCATAGGTCGGTTGGACGACCGCGCCGCCAGGCGTGAAAGCGTTCCAGCCAGGCCAGCAACCTTTCAGGAGATGGTCGTCGCTACCGGGGTGGATCTGAAGCCTTCAACCAGGCCGCCAGGAAATCAATGAAGACTCGAACACGATAGGGTACATAGCGATTGCTGGGGAGCAGTGCATAAATGCCAAGGGCCGGCTGAGCGAATGGCTCCAGAACCACTTCGACTTTCCCCATCGCCAGGTACGGTTCGGCAATAAAATCCGGTTGCAAGGCGATCCCCATCCCGCAAGCCACAGCTTCCATCAATGCTTCGCCGTTATTGGCGCTGATGCGGCTGCGCACCTCGACATGCTCCAGGCGATCTTCCGCCCAGAACAGCCAGCTCGCATTGCGGGCGTCGTTCGTGTAGGTCAGGCATTCGTGATGCTTCAGTTCAGCGGGATGCTGCGGGCGTCCGTGCCGTGCGAGGTAGTCCGGGGAGGCCACGACCAGCAATTGACAGGAGCCGAGCTTGCGCACAATGTCACCCGGTTCCAGCCGATCAGTGATGCGAATGGACAAATCAAAGCCTTCCTCGATCAGATTCAGCCGCCGGTCGGTGTAATCCATGTCCAGGCTGACCTCTGGATAGCGCTGCGCAAAATCGAGCAGCCCGGGCAACAGGCGTTTCAGGCCGAAGATGAGAGGCAGGCCGATGCGGAGATTCCCGCGCGGCGTCAGATGTTCTTCCGCAACGTCGGTTTCAGCCGCTTCCACCAGATTCAGAATCACCCGGCACTTTTCCAGATAGGCAGCGCCAGCGGAGGTCAGCGTCAGCCGGCGCGTGCTGCGTGTCATCAGCTTGATGCCGAGGTGGGTTTCCAACGCGGCGATTTGCCGCGTCACCACCGAACGCGCTACACCGAGTTGCTCGGCTACAGCGGCAAAACTGCCCCGCTCCGCCACCCGCATAAACAGGTTCATCGCCTCCAGTCGATCCACTGTTGCTATCTCCGCAATAAAGATTTGCCAATTGTCGGCTATTTCGCTCCATTCAGGAAGGCTAAACTCCAAACATCGTTTTTGGAGAACCCGCCATGACCCCTACGCTGCCTGTCCTGTTTGTCCCTCACGGCGCGCCGACTTTCGCATTACGCCCCGGCGCTGCCGGCGCAGCGCTGGCGACGATAGCCGACTCGCTGCCGCGACCGCGTGCGATTGTGATCATCAGTGCGCATTGGGATACGGTGACGCCGACTGTGGGTTTCGCCGACCGGCCGGAAACCATCCATGACTTCTGGGGATTTCCGGAAGCCCTCTACGCGCTGCGTTACCCGGCCACCGGCTGCCGCGAGGCGGCCCAGCAAATAGTTACAGCGATTGAGGCAGCCGGCCTGCCGGTCCAGCCGGACCCGCAGCGTGGCCTGGATCATGGGGCCTGGGTCCCGCTGCGGATGATGTTTCCTGACGCCGACATTCCGGTGATCCCGCTGTCGATCCAGAGTCAAGGCGGCCCGGAAGCCGCTTATCGGCTGGGGCAGGCGCTGGTGTCGCTGGTTGCCCGGGGATTCCTGGTTATCGCCTCCGGCAATATCACGCATAACCTGCGCGATTTCCAGAGAGCCGGGCGCGGTCAGACCCCGGCGTATGTGCGTCAATTTACTGAATGGATGGCTGCCCACCTGGCCGCTCGCGATATCCCCGGTTTGCTGGACTATCGCCGGCAGGCGCCAGGCGCGGTTCAGGCCCACCCGACCGACGAGCACTTGTTGCCATTGTACGTGGCGCTCGGCGCTGCCGGGGACCTGGCCGAGATTCAACGCTTCCATGCGGGTATCGACGATTATGTGCTCGCCATGGACGCCTACGCTTTTCTACCGCGCGCATGAGGCTGATCATGACAACTCACTACACCGCTACGGCGAAGGCCCTGCACTGGCTGATGGCCCTCCTGCTGTTTGGCTTGCTGGCTCTGGGTTTTTACATGCAAGACCTGCCGCTGTCGCCGCAGAAGCTCCAGCTTTATTCCTGGCACAAATGGGCGGGCGTAACCGTGTTCCTGCTCGTACTGTTTCGCTTGGCCTGGCGCATCACCCACCGGCCGCCTGCCCTACCCGGTCACATGCCGAAGGCGCTGCAACTCGCCGCTCATGCCGGTCACGCGCTGCTGTATCTGTTGATGATCGCCATTCCGCTGTCCGGCTGGCTAATGAGTTCAGCCAAAGGCTTCCAGACCGTCTGGTTCGGCATACTGCCGATCCCCGACCTGGTGGATAAGCAGAAGGAACTGGGCGATCTGTTACAGCTAGTCCACGAGAGCCTCAACTGGCTGTTTGTCGCGGTGATTGCCGGCCACATTGGCGCGGCGCTGAAGCACCACTTCATCGACAAGGACGACATCCTCATACGCATGTTGCCCGCTCACCCTGCGGAGAAATGACCATGAAACCCATTGCCCTTGCTCTGGCCCTTGCGGCAGCCATGCCTTTCAGCGCCCACGCTGTTGAATATCAGCAAATCCAGGCTGACCAAAGCGCGATCACCTTCGCTTACCAACAAATGGGCGTGGCCATGGACGGGAAGTTCAGTCGATTCACCGCGCAACTGAAATTTGACCCGGCCAGCCCGGCAGCGGCCCAGGCGACCATCGATGTTGATCTGGCCAGCATCGACGTCGGCTCCGCCGAAGGTAATGAGGAAGTTGCCGGCAAACCCTGGTTCAACACCGCCGCATTTCCGGCTGCGCGCTTCATGGCGAGACATGTCAAGGCGCTCGGCGACCATCGTTACGAAGTGACCGGCTCATTGACCATCAAGGGCAAGACGCAGGACATCGTCGTTCCGGCGACCTTCACGGCGCAGGGCCAGACCGGCGTCTTTGCTGGCGGCTTCACCCTCCGCCGCGCCGATTTCGCCATCGGCGAAGGACCATGGGCGGCTTTCGATGTCGTGGCCAACGAAGTCCAGATTCAATTCCAGATCACCGCCAATGCTGGCGAATAACCTTTCCAACCCTGACCGGAGAATCTCCATGAAAAAACTGACCCTGCTCTCAGCCGCCATCCTCGCCGTCGCGACCACCGCCCCCGCGCTGGCGGCGCCGGAAACCTATGTGCTGGATGGAACCCATACCTTCCCCCGGTTCTCGTACAATCACCTGGGCTATTCAACGCAGTTGAGCCGCTTCAACAAGACTACCGGCCAGATCGTTCTGGACAAGGCGGCGAAGACCGGCGAGGTGGACATCGTCATTGATACCCGGTCGGTCGATACCGGCTATACGACCTTTGACGAACACATCCAGGGCGAGGATTTTCTCGATACGGCCAAATATCCGACGGCCACGTTCAAGTCGAATCGGGTGGTTTTTGAAGGCGACCGACCGGTGGCGGTGCACGGCAATCTGACGTTGAAAGGCGTGACTCAGCCGGTGACGCTGACCGTGACTTCCTTCCAGGCCATGCCGCACCCGATGCTGAAAAAGGACGCCATCGGCGCGAACGCCCATACCGTCATCAAGCGCTCCGACTTCAACGCCGACAAGTACGCGCCGCATGTGAGCGACGAGGTGCGCATCGACATCGCCGTCGAGGCGATTAAGAAATGATCGCGCAGGTGAGCAATGTGGGACTGATCATCGACTTTATCGAGGTCTGAATCACGGATTCGATGGAGGATTGGATGACACGGGACAACCCGCGTCATCCGATCATCCGTGCCAAGGCCAGCGATACCGGGGAGAACAGCGCGAACCCCGACGGGTAGCGGTCTGGTCACGGATTCGTTATGAACTGGTGATAAATCCGCCAGACGCTCGACAAATTAACGCCCAACCATATGCCGGCGATGCCCAAAGCCAATGCGGCGGGGTAGGTAAAAACGGCGGGAGTTACGGCGGCGGCCAGCAGCAATAGCAGCGTCACCAGGTAAGCCCACCACTGCCGTCGAATGCGTGCTTCCGGCAATAATTGCTTCATGTTGGGCACTTTCGCCCGCCGGAGCAGTTGGGCCTGCAAATGGAACCAGGCCAGAAACGGCACGATTTTATACAACATACCGTTGATGACGGCGACCGCGAAGCCGAAAATCAGCAGGATTCCCAGCAGCAACTCGACTGGCAGCGCTTGTGCCAACGCTGGAATCAACAGCGCCGACAGCCACAGTAGCGCCCCTGCCAACAGGCTGACCATGCCGGTTCGCCAGTAGCCCAAAGTGGGATCGCCAATCTTGCGACGGCGGCGGGTGAGCAGATAGAGCGTCGTCAAGGCGAACAGCGCGACTCCCACCGCCAGCGCCAGACTCGCCAGCCGCGCCGCCGTCTCCCAATCGCCGAACGCCAACACTGACCACACCGCTAGCAACGCCGCCATCAGCGGCGCGAAACCACGGCTCAACCCTTGCGGATAGGGCGGCGTGATTTGAAACATCGGTACGACTTGATAAGCCACTCCCGCCACCAGCAGCACGGTCCAGCCCACCAACCCCCAAGCGGCGTGCAGATCGGTCATCACCACGACCGGTAACGGCACGCCCCAGCCAAAATAGCCGCCAAGCAACAAGCCCAGCCCGACCGTGACCAGCAATGCGCCCAACGCACAGCGTAAGGCGATCACCGTGTCGTTGACCACCGGCGCGCGCCACAGAGCAAGGTTGATCGCTACCAGTGCAACGCTGAACCCCAGGCCGAGCAATCCCAGAGCGCCCTGAAACCAGACAGGAATGCCGCATAGAAACGCGCTCGCCAAGGCGAGTGCGCCCAACGTCAGGGGAACATGAATCAGCATCGCCGTCAGGCGCGGACGGGGTACGACCACCCCCACCACCACTGGCAGAATTTGCAGCAACGCGCCCAGCATCACCTGTGCCATGAACCCCAGGGTGAGCAGATGGGTCAACGCCAGCGTGGCCGGCAGCCAGCGGCTGGCGAACAGCTCCGGGCCTTGCCACAACACCAACAGCGCCGCCGCTACCAGAAACCAGGGTGCGGTCAGAAAAAATCGCAGCGGTACGCTAAAAGGTGGCGCCTGCTCGAAGGACAGTCCAGGCGGGTTCATGGTTGAGAAATCAGGATGGCAAAGCCACCCTCGGCCAGCGGCGTAGTTTCGTAGCGGTAATGGTAACGGCTCAAAAGGTCGTAAAGCGGGTAGGGCTGGCGATGGATGAGAAACCGGATGCGCTGTCCAGGTTGCAAAACATCCAGCGCCGCTACTACCCGCTCCATGGGTTCAGGCGGCTCCAGGCCCCGCCCGTCCACCACAATCTCGGGCACGCTCATATCGGCGGGTTCGCCGGGAGGTCCCGCATGGCCTGGATCACCGATTCGGCCACGCCGCCCAGAAACCGGTCGCACATCGGGTATAGAATCTGCTCCTCCTTGATGTTGTGCTGCTGCATCAGGATCAGCAGTGTCTCCGCCTGCCCCAGAAAATCCTCCAGGTCGCCGCCGGCAAGCGCAGCGCTCATCTCGGCGAGGATTTCCCGTATTTGCCGGTGCTCCAGCCGCATCACCCGCGTTGGACCCATCGTGTTACCGCTGGCCTGTTCGAAGGCGGGAAACAGTATTTCCTCTTCCCTCTGGAAGTGGTGCTCCATCGCCCCCTGGAACTGCCGGATACACGCTTGGCAGCCGGCCAGGTCGCCCGTTTGGGCTGTCTCTTCGGCGGCGGCGAAGACTTCATCGCAACTGCGATGTTCGGCGGCGAGAAATTCGGCGATGGTGTCCATGGTTTCTCTCCCTGGCGCAATGGATTGATAGTGATTGTGCCAAGAAGAAGGCGGGCATTCCTTGACCTTTATCAAGGAATAATCGCCGTGATTTTAGCAACATGACTGTTGTTCCCGTCCGCCCGACTCCGGCCGGGTGGCTCGCATCATCGCCGAGTAATGAGGTGCTCATGAGCGCGTTCTTCACCAAATCCATGGCGCGAAACATTTTCTATGGCGGCACACTGTTTACCTTGCTGCTGTTTCTCGCCCTCACCTTTCACACCACCTGGACGCTGCCGCAACGCGACCACCGCGAGAACCTGACCGAACAAGTGGCGCGCGGCAAGCATTTGTGGGAAACCTACAATTGCATCGGTTGCCACACCCTGCTGGGCGAAGGCGCCTACTTCGCACCGGAACTGGGCAACGTCTATCCCCGGCGCGGCGCCGAATTCGTCAAAATCTGGATCAAGTATCGCCCCAGGGAAGGCGTGCCTGGCCGGAGGTCCATGCCGCAGTTTGATTTCACCGACCAGCAACTGGATGACATCGTGGCCTTTCTGAAATGGACTTCGGAAATCAACACCGAAAAATGGCCGCCGAACATCAAAGGCTGAACTCCGGCATTACCACAGAGGACAAGGCAATCATGCAATTGCAATATAAATCCCAGGCGGTGGCCAAGCCCTATTTCATCGCCGCCATCGGTCTGTTCGTGGGGCAAATTCTGTTTGGTCTGATTCTCGGCCTGCAATACGTGGTCGGTGATCTCTTGTTTCCGGCGATTCCCTTTAATATCGCCCGTATGGTGCATACCAATCTGCTGATCGTCTGGCTGCTGTTCGGCTTCATGGGCGCAGCCTATTACCTGGTGCCCGAGGAAACCGAAACCGAGTTGCACAGCCCGTTGCTGGCGCACCTGATGTTCTGGATTTTCCTGGTCGCCGGGGCGCTGACCATCGTCGGTTACCTGATGGTGCCCTACGCTACGCTGGCTGACATGACCGGCAACAACCTTCTGGCCACCATGGGCCGTGAGTTCTTGGAACAGCCGCTACCCACCAAGCTCGGCATCGTGGTGGTGGCGCTGGCGTTCCTGTACAACATCGGCATGACCATCCTCAAAGGTCGCAAGACCGCGCTCAGCATCATCCTGCTGGCCGGCCTGGTCGGGCTGGCGGTGCTGTTCCTGTTCGCCTTCTACAACCCGTCCAACCTGGTCAAGGATAAATACTTCTGGTGGTGGGTGGTGCATCTGTGGGTCGAGGGCGTCTGGGAGCTGATCATGGCCGCCATTCTCGGCTTTGTGCTGCTCAAGATCACCGGTGTGGACCGCGAAGTCATTGAAAAATGGCTGTACGTCATCATCACCATGGCCCTGGTCACCGGCATCATCGGCACCGGCCATCACTATTACTGGATCGGCGCCCCCGGTTACTGGCAGTGGTGGGGCAGCATCTTCTCGGCGATGGAACCGCTGCCGTTCTTCGCCATGACGGTGTTCTGTTTCAACATGGTCAACCGCCGCCGTCGCCAGCATCCCAACAAGGCCGCCACCCTGTGGGCGCTGGGCACCGGCGTCATGGCTTTCCTCGGTGCGGGCGTTTGGGGTTTCCTGCACACTTTGGCCCCGGTCAACTACTACACCCACGGCACCCAGATCACTGCCGCCCATGGTCACCTGGCGTTCTTCGGCGCCTATGTCATGGTGGTGCTCACCATCATTTCCTACGCCATGCCGATCCTGCGGGGGCGTGAGGCCAACCCGGAACGGGCGCAGGTGCTGGAAATGTGGTCGTTCTGGCTGATGACGGTGTCCATGGTGTTCATCACCCTGTTCCTGACCGGCGCCGGCATTCTGCAAGTGTGGTTGCAACGGGTGATTCCCGATCCGCAGGAATTCATGACGGTGCAGGAACAGTTGGCGCTGTTCTACTGGCTGCGCTGGATCGCCGGCGCGGTGTTCTTCACCGGGCTGGTGGTGTATATCTACAGCTTCTTCGCCAAGGACAAGCCGCAGACCGTTGAGGTCGGCACAGCGCAGCCGGCTACGACTTGAGTAATGCTCCCTCTCTCTCGGGGAGAGGGTTGGGGTGAGAGCTGAGTGTTGAGAAAAACACCCTTAGAGACTGTCTGAAAAATTCCCTCTCCCCTCGGGAGAGGGGTTCTTAGACAGCTTCTTACTCCCAACCCCTCTCCCAAGGGAAGAGGTAAGAGGCAGGTTTCCACCGCCCATTCATCCTCATGATAAAACCGAATCTCCAACCACCGTTGCCGGAAATCCCCTACTACGAGCCATTCGGCGATGAGTGCGCGGTGTTTGATGCGGCGTGGCGCAATCGCCTGCCGCTGCTGATCAAGGGACCGACCGGCTGTGGTAAAACCCGCTTCGTCGCCTACATGGCGGCGCGGCTGAATCTGCCGCTGCATACGGTCGCCTGCCACGACGACCTGTCCGCCGCTGATCTGGTAGGGCGGCATCTGTTGCAAGACGGCGCGACGGTCTGGTGTGATGGGCCGCTGACCCGGGCGGTGCGTGAAGGCGGGATTTGCTATCTCGACGAGGTGGTGGAAGCGCGTAAGGATACCACCGTGGTGCTGCACCCGCTGGCCGACGACCGGCGGGTGCTGCCCATTGAACGTACCGGCGAGGTGTTGCCGGCGCCGCCGAGCTTCATGCTGGTAGTGTCTTACAACCCCGGCTACCAGAATCTGCTCAAGAGCCTGAAACCCTCCACTCGTCAACGGTTTCTGGCCTTGCGCTTCGATTTTCCCAGCCTGGAACGGGAACGGGCCATCGTCATCGGCGAAACCGGCTGCGACGTCGCCACCGCTGGACAACTGGTCAAACTCGCCAGCGCTTTCCGCGCGCTGAAGGAACACGATCTGGATGAAGTGCCCAGCACCCGGTTGCTGGTCTACGCCGCCCAACTGATTCACGGCGGCATGGACCGGGTGACGGCCTGCCGGGTTGCGCTGGTCGAGGCGCTGACCGACGATGAACCAACCGCCGCCGCGTTGCTGGAGGTGGTGAATGCCAGTTTCGCCTGAAGCGCCGACCTCCGACGCGCCGCCGCCCGGACAGGGCATCGCCATTGCGGCGGAGTCGCTGTATTTGATCAATCTGTTGTTGTTGCCGGGTCCGGGATTTTTGGCGCTGCTGGGGTTGTTCTTCCGCTGTCGGCGGGATGCGCCGCATCTGGCGCAGATTCATTTGCAGCAGACGCTGTCCGCCAGCCTGTGGGCGGGTGCGCTGCTGATTGTGGTTAATCTGCTCATCGTCGCCCTGGGCGGCTACGATTCCGGCTGGACCTGGGTGGTAGTGATTCTCTACTTCACCACCGCGCACACCACACTGGTCGTGTTTGGCATTTTTGGCCTAGCGCGGGCGCTGGCCGGGCAACCTTATCGGTATCCTCTGGTTGGAAATCTGTTGTCATGACTCCCTTCGAACGCAAGCGCGTCCTATATCAAGGCGGGTTCTTTATCCTGTTCATGTTCGCCCCGGTCTTCGATCTGCTGCGCTTCGATCTGACCCAAGGCCATCTGATCGTGTTCGGCCAGCCATGGACGCTGGGGCTGGACGATTATCTGGCGGGCCGGATCAGCAACACGCAAATGGCGCTCAACATTCTGCTGCGGGTGATCGTGCCGATCCTGCTGCTGGCCATTACTTTTCTAGGCATCGCCTGGCGCTGGGGCCGGCTGTATTGCGGCTGGATGTGCCCGCACTTCTCGGTGGTGGAAACCATCAATCAACTGGTGCACAAGGCCAGCGGTAAGCAGAGCATCTGGGACAAGAAGCCGGGGCCGCCGTGGCATCCCGACGGTACGCCCGCTCCCACGAATCCGCGCTACTGGTTGTTGACGATTCCCTTTGCGCTGGCTTTTGCTTTCCTGTGGGCGGTGGTGTTGCTGACCTATTTACTGCCACCGGCAGAGATCTACAGCAACCTGTTCAATCTGACCCCGACCCGCAATCAGGCGCTGTTCATCGGCGTAGGCACGGGGTTGCTGTTCATCGAATTCACCCTGGCCCGGCACCTGTTCTGCCGCTACGCCTGCGCGGCGGGCATGTTTCAAAGCCTGGTCTGGATGACCAACCGCAAGGCGATGGTGGTCGGCTTTCAGCGCGAACGCGCCCGCGACTGCGCCAGTTGCCAATCGTTCTGCGATCACGTCTGTCCGATGCGGCTCAAGCCACGTAACATCAAACGGTTGATGTTCGCTTGCACCCAGTGCGGGCAGTGCATCGACGCCTGCGCAATCGTGCAGCGGGATAATCCGAATGGAAGTCTGTTGAGTTGGATTGACGGACAAAAAGCATTGGAAGCGGATGGCTCGCAGGGTTTGCTGGCGAGCGAGTCCGCTGCCCAGAAATCCAGGGTAATCACGCCATAAAAGGGATTGCTTTGGACTTACGCCTCAGTTGATTTTTTTAAATCAAATGAGGTTGTTTCATCCCTAGCCACTGAGAAGGTGCCAAAAATGCTAAAGAAATTTTTATTCCCAATGACGGTGATCGCGTCGCTGTCTCTGCCGCTAACTTCTTTTGCAGCCGAAGAATGCAAAAGCGATGCGGATTGTAAAGATGGCAAGATTTGTATTTTGGCCTTGACGCCCCCGCAGTGTAAACCACCACAGCCTGCAGGCGAGCCTTGCAAGCGCGATGTGGTCTGCGCTTCCAAGAAATGTGATGTTCCTGCCGGTAAAGATGTGGGCGTTTGCAAGTAAAAGTAGGCCCTTGGTTTTTTAAGGTGGGCAATTTATTACTGCCCAATTGGGGCGCCGAGGGTTTCTATCCCCCGGCGCCCAAGGCAGGAGAAATGAATCCATCCTTGCCAATCTTGCCGGGTTGGTACTGACATGGAAGAACACGTCGGCGCGCTCTGGCATCGCTTCATCACCCGTGCGGCGCAGCGCCACTACCCGGATGCGGCGGTTACTCTGGCTGAAATCGAAAAAACCGCCGGCTTGCTGTTTCGCGCTTTTGGCGGCGATCCGGGCCTGCGGGTCGCGCCAGCGGGGGCGATCCGGCACGGCGCGCGGCGGCGCTGGCTGGCGCGAGTCGCCGGGGTGGGGGAAAAGATCACGCCAGCCTGTCGGGACCTGGAAACCCTGCAACTGCCCGCAGAACTGGCCCTGTTTCCACAACGGGCATTGAACCGCGACCTCTATCTCTGGCTCATCGCCCTGGCCGCCGCACACGACGCAGTGGATCCCGATGCGCCCTGGTGGCGACAAAATCAGCAGGGTACGCTGATCGCCCTCGACCGCTTTCCCGGCTTGCAATCCCGCTATCGGCGGCTGGCTGCGGCGGTGCTGGAATTGCGAATACCGCCGGAACGACTGCCCCCGGATGAGGCGGCGCAGGAAAATGGGGTGCAGCAAGCCTTGCGCGAACCGGGCAGCGTCCTGGATTTACCCACCGCCCGCCGCCCACCGCAACCGGTGCCGCTTTGGCTCTACCCTCCTCCGCCCTCCACCGCCGGTCAGTCCCAGCGCCGGGATGGCGATACCCAATCCGGCGGCGGCGGCGGCAAGCCAGCGGAACGCGACCGCCAGCGCCGCCGCGCCGAACGGGTGGACTTGCCGGAACGCAAAAGCCCCTTCCTGGCGCCGTTCCGCGCCGAGAGCCTGCTGTCCTGGGCCGAATTCGTGCGGGTCAACCGACCCACTGACGATGAGCCGGAACCCAACGCGGGCCGGTCGGCGGATGACATGGACGTGTTGAGCGTCACCCGCGACGGTCCCAGCACCGCGTCGAGAGTGCGCTTCGATCTCGATCTGCCTTCCGCCAGCGAGGATGATCTGTCGCTGGGGCCGGGGATTAAGTTCCCGGAGTGGGATTACCGCAAACGATTGCTGGTCCCGGATTACTGCTGTGTGCAGGAAATGCTGGCTCGCCGCGCCCAGTCCTGCGAGCTGCCGCCGCCGTTACGCTGCAACGCCCAGCGCCTGCGCCGGCAGTTTGAAATTCTGCGCCCCGGTCGCGGCTGGCGACGCGCCCAGCCCGACGGCGAGGAACTGGATCTGGATGCCTGTGTGCGCCACGCCGCTGATTGCGCGAGTGGCGGTCACAGCTACGAACGCGGCCTATACCGGCAACTGACCCGACAGGAACGCGATCTTGCCTGCCTGCTGCTGGCCGATCTGTCGCTGTCCACCGACGCTTGGGTCAACAACCAGGGCCGAGTGATCGAGGTCATCCGCGACAGCCTGTTTCTGTTTGCCGAGGCGCTGGCAGCGACCGGCGACCGGTTTGCCCTGTATGGGTTTTCTTCCCGCAAGCGGCAGCATGTGCGGGTGCAACGCATGAAGAGCTTCAGCGAGCATTA
Organism: uncultured Candidatus Competibacteraceae bacterium; assembly: GCA_964508935.1. Taxonomy (GTDB): domain Bacteria; phylum Pseudomonadota; class Gammaproteobacteria; order Competibacterales; family Competibacteraceae; genus UBA2383. Next base: position 17,839 of record CAZDVY010000006.1, read on the forward strand.
CACGGCGACTACGCGCGGGCGCATCAATGTCATCAAACCCGGTTATTACACACGGATGGGTGCGGCAGTGCGCTACGCAACGATGTTGCTGAACCGGCAAACCGCCGCTCGTCGCCTGTTGTTATTGTTGACCGATGGCAAACCGAACGATCTCGATCAGTACGAGGGACGCTACGGGATCGAGGATACCCGGATGGCGCTGCTGGAAGCCCGCCGCGAGGGCCTGCATCCATTCTGCGTGACCATTGACCAGGAAGCGGATGATTATCTGCCCTATCTGTTTGGCAAGGATAGCTTCGTCCTCATCCGCCACCCGGAAGATTTGCCGCGTCAGTTATTATTGCTGTATACCCGCCTGACCCACTGAACCCGAGGGCTTTCCTGTGATCGATCCACGACAACTGGCCGAAGCAGTGCGCGCTGCCTGCATCAAAGCAGCGCTGGAGGCTTACGAGGAAGGCGGCGTGCTCGGCCTGTGCGCCGAGGGCCGCTGGGAATACGCCATTTCGGCGCTGCGGCAACTGGATGTGGATGCTCTGATAGCAATTTGTACCGAGGATCAACGGCGCAGGCTGTCCTGATTCTTTCCTCGCCGGGCGGCGCTATTTTTCCAGATTTCGCCAACCGGATAGAGATCACAGGAAAATTTACAGAAGGAGATTTTTGGGAGTTTACGCAAGCATTGGAGAGAGGTTTTTCATGAGCTTGCGGCGCATAAGGAGTCGCGGATCATAGAAGGACACCTGATGCCGGATCTCATTTAACGAATACCGCTGAAAAAAACCACTCATTGACTCGTTTCCCTACATCTTCTCGTCGTGCAACACACCGCCGTCGAGGGTGGTCATCTGCGGCGTCACCTGCTCGAATCGAAACACCTCGCCACCATACTGCTTGACAAATTCCCGGGCGTCTTCCTCCTGTGCAAAGGACGCCAGGGTCGGCCCCATCGAACCCATCCGCCGGCTGTAGGCCACGTAAAACGCAGTTTCGGCGTTGATCCACTGACCCAGTGGTTTGGTCCAGTCTGCCTTGCCCATGTCCTGGACATACACCGCGAGAATGCGCTTTTGCTGCTCCGGGCGGGTGTAAATGGCGAACATCTCCACGGTGTCGCAGAAAAAATCCGGCGGACCCTGATCATAGTGAATCTGCGCCTTCGGTCCCGGATAGTCCAGCAACAGCATCCCGTCCAGGGCGCAAAAAGTACCGGTAGTGATTTCCTGGGGGTTCGGTTTGACTTCCTCACCACAACCCGCCAGTGCTAATACACCACTGATGAGCACGACCGCCAAGGACCATGGCGTCATTTTCCGAACTGCATTACCAGATTTCATTTGAACCTCCACACCGCTACGCCCAGCGGCGCGACAATCCACATCACCATCGCGCTGCCCAACGCCCAGGGGCTCGCCAGCGTCGCCGGCAGGACGGTCGCCAGTCCGTACAGCTTGCGCACTTCCTCGAAGCCGAACACATTGAGAATGCGGAAGATATCTGCCGGATTCAGATACAGCAGCACGGGAAAGAAACCGAGACTGAACCGTTTCTGGCTCAGCACCAGAATTCCCAGCAGCAACAGGTCGTACACCAGCACGTAGAAAAACCACAGGCCAATGGCCAACCCGCTGGCGCGCATTCGGTCGCTGGCCATGACCGACACCATCACGGCAATGCTCAGGAACGCCATCCCCAGCAAAATGGCGCTCAGCATAAATCCGACGTAGTGATAGAGCGCCGTTGGTCCCAGTTGATACGACAGCAGAATGCCGGCCAGGCCAAAGCCCGCCAGGGTCGAAACCGCCAGCGCCCCGGCCAGTCCCGCAAATTTCCCCATCAGTAACTCAAAATGGGTAATCGGCATGGACAGGAGCAATTCCAGCGAACCGCGCTCGCGCTCACCGACAATGGCGTCATAACCCAGAATCAGGGCGATCAGCGGCACCAGATAAATCACCAGGCTGACCAGACTGGCGATGGTGACATCCATGCCGCGAAAACCGACCGCGCCCTGTTGCGCCGCACCGAAATAGGCGATCACCAAGGCGAAAACGGTAAAAATCACCGCCACCGCCAACACCCAGCGATTACGGATGCGATCCCGGAATTCCTTGCTGGCGATCACGCCGATCTGTTTGAATTCGATATATGTTTTCATACGGTCGCATCACTGTAGCCCAGAAAAACATCTTCCAGCGAAGGCTCCCTGATCTGCAAGTCCAGCAGCGCGCCGTCCAGCGCCATCAAGGCATCGAGTATCGCCATTTTCCGCTCGCGCGGGCAGCGAACGTGCGCGGTTTCTCCGTTGAACTGGACGCTGGTGGCCGACTGATTCGCCAGGGCTTGCCGTAGCGCCTCTTCCGCGCCGGGGCGCAGGGTCAGTTGAAAATCCAGCGGCAGATTCAGTTCCTCGCGCAGCGCGTGGACCGTCCCCAAAGCCTGAATCTTGCCGGTGCGCATCAGCGCCAGCCGGTCCACCCGCAGTTGAATTTCGGCGAGAATGTGCGATGAGAGAATGGCGGTTACGCCCTGTTCCCGCAGTTCCCGCAGGATTTGATAAAACTCCCGAATCCCCTGTGGATCGAGACCATTGGTGGGTTCGTCCAGAAACAGCAAACGCGGCGAACCCAGCAGGGCCTGGGCGAAACCAAGGCGCTGGCGCATCCCCTTGGAATAGCCGCGCACCCGCCGTCGCACCGCGCCGGCCAATCCCACTTTTTCCAGCAGGGGCAAACAGGAGCGAGGATCGGCAGCCTTCAGTCTGGCGAAGAACAGCATGATTTCCAGGCCGGACAGATTATCGTACAGGGCCAGACTTTCCGGCAGATACCCGATGCCGCGCCGCACCTGCCGAAAGGCTTCGCCGCGTACCGGCTGACCGTCAATCCGAATTTCGCCCTGCGTCGCGGGCAGCAGGCCCAGCATCATTTTGAACAGGGTGGTTTTGCCGGCACCGTTGTGACCGATCAGCCCGAACAGCTCGCCGGTCTGCACCGTCAAATCTACGCCATCCACCGCGCGGGTTTCGCCGAAGTGTTTGACCGCGCCGCGCACTTCAACCACGTTGTATGCCAAGCCAATCACTCCAGTTGGAACGGAAAGGAAGTATCCGGGGGTTATTATCCCTGACGCTGGGGCCGCGCAATAAGGGAAACTGCCGGGCGATGAGACGCAAGCTCTGTACCGCCGGGCTGTTCAACAGCAGTTTGACCAGCGGATATTTCCAGTTCAGCCGATCCACGACATCGTTGGCTTCATAAGGCGTATCGCCGACGCCATCGCCGTTGGCGTCCCAGCCCACGTAATTGCTCCAGTAATTACCCTCCTTCTTGCCCCATTGCTCGTTGCGGGTGGCGACGTAGCGAATCTGGTCGCGGTTCTGGATAAAGTCATTATGATCCACGTCGTTGTTGATCGAACCCGCCCACAAATGCACGCCGATCCGGTTGCCCATGACCAGATTGCCTTTGAGAACGTTGTATTCGGCGTCGTAGATGAAAAAGCCCTTGCTGTTACCGACAATGATATTGTTCTCGACCACGGAATCCTGAATGGTGCGCAGCATGATGCCGTGATCGGAATTATCCCAGGTACGGTTGTTGCGGACGATCTGCCGGCGCACTTCCATCAGCGCCAGACCACCGCGATTTTTGTAGGATTCGTTGTCCTCCCAGATATTATCGTGGGAATTCATGTAGTGGGTGCCATAGCGCGCATGGTGCATCTTGTTGCCGCGAAACAGGATTCGGAATGACACATCCACATAAATGCCATCGCGGACAAAACTGATGTTGTTGCCGATGATTTTGGCGTCATAGCAGTTATAAAGCTGAATGCCGTTACCGCGCTGCGCGGAGGCGTAATCACGCTTGCCGGTGATCAGGTTGTTGGTGACTTCGACCTCATTGGCCTTTTCCAGCCACATCCCGAACAGGGTATAGGCGAAATCATTGTTGCGGATGATGGCGCGATGCGCCCCCGGTTCGACGTAGACGCCGGCATTCTGGGCGGTGAGGTCGTCCCCGCTGTCACGGATGATGAAGCCATCAATCACGACATCGGGCGACTTGACCCGGATCACGTCGCCCTGGTTGTCGCCGCTGATCGTGGGGCGGTTGATGCCTTGCAGCCGCAGTGGTTTGTCGATGACTACATGATCCATGTAATAGCCGCGCTCCACCTTGACGGTATCGCCCGCCGCCGCCGCTTGCACCGCCGCACTGATGGATTCGCCGGGCCGGACGGTCCATTCCATCGCCATGGC